>JBAXOM010000001.1:0-48787 GCA_037133215.1 Thermoleophilia bacterium
GATACGAGGCCACCCCCGGCGCGCCCGGCGACACGCTCGCCAGCAACGACCTCGTACGTGATTGGACCGCGGTTCGAAACGATCGTCAGGCGGTATTGCTCGGGATCAGCCACCGCACGAGGATAGTCGGTACGCACGGGTCGGGTCAGGAGAGCGGTCGATCGGCAGGGAGTTCGAGCCGAAACACCTTGTGGGGTCCGGACTGGTCGAGTGCAAGCCGCCCATCCATGCGCCCGGCGAGTTCCGAGGCAATCGCGAGGCCAAGGCCCGAACCCTCACCGGCACCGCTGCCACGTGCGAACCGCGAGAAGACCGTCGCGGCCTCGGCAGGTGGGATCGGTGGCCCGGAATCTTCGATGATTACGGCGGTCGTGTCGCCACGCTGTTCCGTGCGTACCCAGATCGTGACGCCCTCCGGGTTGTGTCGCACCGCGTTGTCGATCAGGACGCGGGTGATCTGACCGATGCGCGTCTCGTCACCGAGCGCGATCACTGGCGTGGTCTCGATCACAATCGTCGCGCCGCGCCGATTGGCGACAGGTGTGAGATCGCGGGCGATGCGCTCGGCTGCATCCGCAAGCTCGACGGGCTCGCGCACTACGACAACCTTGCCGGCATCGAGCCGTGAGAGGTCCAGCAGGTCCGTCGCGAGCCGGGTCAGGCGCTCGACCTGGTCCTGCATGGTGGCGAGGAACTGCCGACGCATCGTCTCGTCCTCTTCGTCGATCAGCAATTCCAAGAAGCCGGACAGTGCGAAGACGGGCGTGCGCAACTCGTGTGAGGCATTGGCGACGAAGGCGCGTCGTGCGGCGTCCGTACTGGCCAATTCGTTGCGCATCTGATCGAGCGCAACAGCGAGCCCGCCAATTTCGTCCTTGCCACGATCGACGATGGGCTCACTCAAGTTGCCACCCGCGATGCGGCTGGACGCGCGCTCGAGGCGGCGGATCCGGCGGGTCAGTAGCGCGGCGGCGAGGGCGCCGATGATCACTGCGAGGGGGAGAGCAATCAGCGCACCGAGCAGGCTGCGGCGGCTCGTTAGGGCCACAGTCGAGTCGATATCGGCAAGGCTCGATTGCAGGACGACGACGTATTGCGTGCCACTAATCCGCATGCTGTAGGCCGCCTCGGCGACGCGCCGCCCAGAGGCCGTTCCGATTCCACTCTGGACACCGTTTGCAGCGGCTGCCGAAATCGCCACGGCACTCGGGGTGGGCGGCGCGAGCGTCGTGACCGGGACCAGGTGTTCTTGCGTGATCACCTGGTAGACCGAGGCATCCGTGTTCGTCAGCGTGCCGTACGCGAGCGTCACAGCATTCGTATCTGGACTACCCGCGGCACCACTCAGCGCATTGGCAAAGTTCGTTGCGAAGGTTGGTGCTGAGGTCTGAGCGGCGTGGGCTGTGATGCCAACGCGATTGCTGACCAGGCTGTCGTCGAGTGACGCAATCACGAGCAGGTAGGAAAAGGTCAACGCGAGTGCGCTGACGACGACCACCAGGAGACCGAGCCAGACAGTCAGGCGACGAAACGGAAAGACGCGGTCGACGAGCCAGTCCATCACAGGCCGCTATCCCTCGAAGCGGTACCCAACACCGCGCACGGTGTGGATCCGCGCTGGTGTCGCCGGGTCGGCCTCGATCTTCTCGCGGAGATGGCGCACGTGCACGTCGACAGTGCGCGGCTCACGAAAATCGGAGGAGCCCCAAACGGCGTCGAGCAACTGGCCACGGCTGTAGACACGGCCAGGGCTGGCCATCAACGTCGCCAGAATCTCGAACTCGACGTAGGTCAGGTCGGCGGCAGCACCATCGACCGTCACGACGTGACGCGCACGGTCCATCACGACGCCCGCGAGCTCGAGGCGTTCCTCCACGATCGGCTCGTCATCGCTGCTCGGCATCGTCATCGCGGCACGGCGCAAGACCGCACGGACGCGCGACCGCAACTCGCGCATGCCAAACGGTTTCGTGATGTAGTCGTCGGCACCGAGCTCGAGACCGACGACTTTGTCGACCTCGTCATCGAGTGCGGTCAGCATGATGATCGGTACGGTCGAGGCCGTGCGGATTTCCTTACAGACGTCATGGCCCGAGCCGTCGGGGAGCATCACGTCCAGCAGGATCGCATCGGGCGAATCGCGGTTGAAGGCGGCGAGTCCAGCCGCAGCCGTTCCCGCCACGATCACGGTGTACCCATCGCGTTCGAGCGCGTGCGTCAGGAGCTCCTGGAGCGACTCTTCGTCATCGATGATTAAGACCACGGGTGGATTCTGCACAGGCCAATGCTACCGTCAGCAGGCCTGTGGTTAACCAGCGTGGCAGTGTGCAACCAGTGAAAGGTCCGCGCGGACGTGCCGGACGAGCGCTTCGCATTGCCTTTATCGTCCCGCCGCTACTCGCCCTCATCATCCTGCTGGTCAGCGTTCGCACGCCAGCTGGACCGTCCGCAACGATCGCCGTGGCACCGAGTTTTGATGGCACGCGCGCCGCTGCCTATGCGCGTCAACTGGCCGAATACGCACCAGATCGTGCGCCTGGGACCTTGACGGCGAAGCAGGCAGCGGATCAGGTTGCAGGCTCGCTGAGCGAGGCGAGTGGTGCGACCGTTCAGCGCTCCTCGTTTCGTGCGCCGGGAGCGCAGGGGACGGATGTGACCATGGAGAACCTCTGGGTTGTCGAGAAAGGTTCGTCCGACGAGGCGATCGTCGTGCTCGCCAACCGTGACGACATTGCACCTGGCCCGGGTCTCAATGACAACGCGACGGGAACAGCCGCGATTGTCGAGTTAGCGCGCGGTTTATCGGGTGTTGAGCGAGCGCGTACGTTGGTGCTGGCCTCGACCGACGGTGGCACCGTTGGGCAGGCGGGTAATCAACACCTGCTTGAAGAGTTGCGTTCCTCGGGGTTGCGTCCGGTTGCGGTGGTGTCGCTCGATGCGATTGGGTCTGCGACGGATTCACTCCCGATTCGGTTCGCCGGCACGGGTGGTGTGCGGACGCCAGAGCTCCTCTTGCGGGGTCTTGAGGAATCGATCGCAAGCCAACCCGCCGCCGGTGCGGCCGGACCTGCAAGCCCAGTCGCACAGGTGCTCGATCTGATTGCGCCCGTCACACCGGCGGGTGCGCAGGTCTCGTTTCTCGACGCCGGCGTTGCCGCAATTCAGCTTGGTGATGGTGATGGTGGTGTCGGCGTTGCGGCTCTGGACGATGCGCGGCTTGGCGCGGTTGGTTCGGCCATCGGCACGCTGCTTGTCCGTCTCGATGCCGAGCCGCGTCCATCGCCGCCGAGCGGTGTCTACGTGGCGGTGTCTGGCCGAGTGATCCCTGGCCGGGCGATTGCCTTGCTGGCAATCGCCCTCTTGTTTGGTCCGCTCTTCGCCGCCGGGCGGACGTTGCTCGTCGGCCGTCCATCGCGGGCTGGTTGGAGTGCGGCATTGATTGTCGCGGCAATCGGTGCCGTTCCGGGCATTGCAACGGTTTTGATCGCACGCGCCACCGACCTGGCGGGTGGAATCGATACCCCACCGGGCTCCGGTTGGCCAAAGGCTGGACTGCTGGCAGTGTTGCTTGTGATTGCGGCCGGCATCATCTCGGTCGCGATCGCTGTGTATCTATTGCGGTATCGGTTCCGTGCACCGCTACCACTGGTGGCAACGCCGGTGATTGGCCTCGGCGCGGCCGTGCTGCTGCTCGCTGGCAGCCCGGCGTCAGTCTTGATTGCCGTACCGGCGCTGTGGGTTTGGACGTTGCTGACCCGACCAGACGAACTCGTGCCTCGGATGGCTTGGGGTCTTGGCCCCGTGGCGGCCGCAGGTCTCTTGATCTTCTTGTTGCGTGGCGCCGATCTCGCGTCGCTGATCGGCGCAGCTGGTACCGGGTCGTTGCCCGCCGCTCTGGTCGTCGGCGGGTCGGTCCTCGTCGGTGCGGGCGTCGTCGGCGCTCTTGCGTCGAACGATCGCTAGGTCTTCTGCCTCGGTTTTGTGAGATTCATGGTTTGTCTGCGAGGCTGCCGGTTGGTCGATGTCCGGAAGGGGTCAGGCCCGATCTGGACATTTGATGGCGAGCGAGCTCACCTATCAAGTGTCCAGATCGGGCCTGACCCCTTCCAGTCATCGACCTACAGCGGGTGCGTCATGTCGACAGGGACGACCCACTCGGCGTACTGCTCGGGCGTAACCAATTCGAGTGCCGTGGCGGCTTCGATCAAGGTCGTGCCGTCGTGGTGCGCCTTCTTCGCGATCTTGGCGGCGTTCTCGTAGCCAATGTGCGTGTTGAGGGCGGTCACGAGCATCAGTGACGCGTTGAGGTTGCGCTCCAACGTCTCCAAGTTCGGCTCGATACCGACGGCACAGCGGTCGTTAAACGATTTGCAGGCCGCGGCGATCAGTTCGGCCGATTCGATCACGTTCCAAACCATCACCGGCTTGTAGACGTTGAGCTGATAATCGCCCTGCGTGCCGGCAAAGGCGACGGCGGCGTCGTTACCGAAGACCTGCACGCAGACCATCGTGAGGGCCTCGCACTGCGTCGGGTTGACCTTGCCTGGCATGATCGACGAGCCCGGCTCGTTCTCGGGAATCGAGATCTCACCGATGCCAGCGCGGGGGCCGGAGGCGAGACGACGAACGTCGTTAGCCATCTTCATCAACGCACCCGCAAGGGTGCGCTCGGCTGCCGAGGCGTTGACCATCGCGTCGTGCGACGACAGGGCCTTGAACTTGTTCTCGGCCGAGTAGAACGCGTAGCCCGTCTCCTCACCCATGTACTTCGCGGCGAGATCGCCGAACTTCGGATGCGCGTTGAGTCCCGTGCCGACGGCAGTACCGCCGATGGCCAACTCGAGCAGGCCATCAATGGCGCGGCGGACGGTGGCGAGGGCATCGTCGATCTGGGAGACCCAGGCCGAGATCTCCTGGCCGAGCGTGACTGGCGTTGCGTCCTGCAGGTGCGTGCGGCCGATCTTGACGACGTCCGCGTACTCCTTGGCCTTCGCGTCGAGCGTGTCACGCAGCAGCGTGACGCTCGGGATCAGCACCTGGTCGAGCACCTCAACGGCGGCGATATGCATCGCGGTCGGGAAGGTGTCATTTGACGACTGACCGCGATTGACGTGGTCGTTCGGATGGACGGGGGTCTTCGAGCCCATCACGCCACCCGCAACTTCGATCGCACGGTTCGAGATGACCTCGTTGACGTTCATGTTCGACTGCGTGCCCGAGCCGGTCTGCCACACGACGAGTGGGAAGTGATCGTCGAGCTTGCCGGAGATGACCTCGTCGGCGGCCGCGATCACCATGTCGGCAACGTCGGGTGGCAACTGGTCAAGATCCTTGTTGGCACGTGCGGCCGACTTCTTCAGCACACCGAGTGCACGAATGATCGGGCGGTCCCAGTGGTACGTCCCGATACCGATCTGAAAGTTGTCAATCGACCGCTCGGTCTGCGCGCCCCAATAGCGGTCGGTGGGCACGTTGACCTCGCCCATGCTGTCTGTCTCGACTCGATACTCCGTCATGGCCTGCCTCTTAGATTCGGATCTGCGATGGCACCGTAGCGCGATGCGCGCCCGGGTCAGGCGGCTCCCCCGACAGACGGCAGGACTAGGCCAACGGGACGGCGTCGACGATCGTGCCGGCAGGGAGTTCGCCCGTACCGGTTGGGATCAAGGCGAGTGCGTTCGCGCGTGCTGCCCGCGACAGTTGGTGCGAGGCGCCGGCACCAAGTTCTTCGAGGCGGCCGGCCTGGAGGAGCATGGGAATGGCGCGGAGGCGGGCCGGGAGTTGGGCGATTGGGGCGGCCAATTCGGCGTGGACGGTGATCGGTACGGGGTCGCTGCCGGTCATGGCCCGAACTGCCGGTATCAGCAGGAGGTGTAGTCCGACGAGGCACGAGAGCGGGTTGCCGGGGAGGCCCGTGACAAGCGTGCCACCGGGTGCAGAGCCACACCAGACGGGCTGGCCGGGCTGCGTTGCAATCCGCCAGAAGAGTTCTGTCACCCCGAGCTCGTGCAGCGCGGGCTTGACGTGGTCTCGTGGACCGACAGAGACACCACCGGTCGAGACGACGAGGTCGGCGTCGGTCAGTGCGGCTGCAAATGCGGTCCGGGTCGCCTCTGCCGTATCCGGAACGTTGGCGATGCGCACGATCTCGCAGCCGGCCGCGGCGAGTGTGGCGCCAACCAGTACGGAGTTTGATTCGTGAATCTGGCCGCGCTTACGAGGGGTGCCGGGTGGAACAAGCTCGTCGCCGGTTGTCAGGACGACGACGCGGGGGCGACGAATGCACGCCACGCTCGTGAGACCAAGGCCGGCGACGGCCGAGGTGGCGAGCGGTGTCAGTCTGGTACCTGGGTGGAGGACGACGTCGCCTGCCTGCACGTCGGCACCCACGTGGCGTACGAAGTCGCCGCTCGCGATCGACTCCGTCGCGGTCACCACACCGTCGACGACCTCAACGCGTTCGATCGGGACGACGGCATCGGCGCCGTCCGGCAAGACTCCACCGGTGGCAATGGCCGCTGCGGAGTTCGGTACGAGGGGAGCGGGATTATCACCCGCGAGTATCTGTGCGGAGATCGGCCAGGGCCCGGCCGATCCTGCCTGAACGGCGTAGCCATCCATCGCCGAATTAGCGTGTGAGGGGAGGCTGTGTGGCGCTACGACCGCTTCTCCAACCGTGCGCCCCGCGAGCTCTGCAAGCCCGACCGGTTCTGTGTCGAGCAGACGCACAGCCGCAATCACGCGCGCCCGAGCCTCGTCGACGGGCACTCGTTCGTGTGGGAGTTCAGTGGTCATGTTTCGGTGAAAGTTACGAGTCTGGCTCGTCGGTCATGGTATACAGCGATGGTGCTCGTGCCTAACCGCCAGACCGAAACTCGACAATGACTGAACCCATCGCCGGACGCTACCGCCCTGTCGCCCCGTTGCCAGCCCTTGGTGGTGTGGCGCGCGAGCTTGCGGTAGACCAGGTCGCCGACCACCGTGTCGCCGTCGCCCGCATCGCGGGTGGTGCCCAGGCCGCGTCGGTCGAACGTCTCCTTGAGGCAGTCAAGGCAACGCGTCAGTCCAGCCTCGCACCGGTGCTCGACGTCGTTCGTCTTGACGACGACACGATCGTCCACGTTGAGGCTCAGGCCGACGGGCCCCTCTTGAGTGGCGCCGTCATGCTGCCGCAGGCCAGTGCCGTGTTGGTCGCCGCGGATGTTGCCGATGCCCTCGCGGCACTTCACGCTGCCGGTCTGACCCACGGAGGGCTAGCACCTGACGCTGTCGTGTTGGATGCCTCCGGACGACCTGTTGTGATGGGCGCGGGTCTCGGGACTGCGATGGCGATCTCGTCAGGCGCGCCCGCCCCGACGGCTTCCAACGACATGCGGGCACTCGGCGCGATTCTCTATCTGCTGGTGACAGGTCGCGAGGCGACGCAGCCGCCAGCCTCACCCGCCAGCCTCGCGTCCGGCATCGCGCCGGCACTCAATGGCCTGATGCTCGCGCTGCTCTCCGACGACGCCCGCCGCCCGCCGCCGCCTGCCGCACTCGTTGCGGAACGCCTGCGCGTGATGGCCGGTGTGGAATTGCCGATCGATCTGATGCCCGCACCGGTCGCGCAGCCACCGCTTCCGACGACACCGCGCCGCGGTATCTCGGATGCTGGCCTTGCCGCGATTGTCGGTGGTATCGCGCTCTTGGCGATCGTGTTGGCTGTCGCCGCCATCAACGGTGGTGGTCTGCTCAACAATGATTCGTCGTCCAGTTCGGGCAACGACACGGGAATCCCGACCTTCACGCTGCCGCAGCCCGATTCGCTGACGCTGACGGTGACGGGCGACACGCTGCCCTTGCCGGGTGTCGTCACCGACACGGGTGTTACGGATACCGCTCCGATCGATACCTTCCAGGTCTTTACGGATACGACGGCCTCAGTTCCTGCGGTGACGGATACGGCTCCCATGACCACGGCGACGCTGACCGCACCCGAGGCGACACTCCAGATCAACTAGGCGTCGGACCGCCAGTAGCCCTGTCGGTTTGCCGATCGGCTGGACCTATGACGGACTGTCTTCTGCGTCGCTGAGCAGTAGGCGCGGGAGCACGCCCACCTCGCCTACCCTTTCAACGTGTTCCCTGAGAGCCGACCACGCCGTAATCGCCGTACACCTGGGCTCCGCGCCATGCTGCGCGAGACCACGCTGACGCCCGCGCAGCTGATTCTGCCGATGTTTGTGTTGCCCGGTGAAGGTCGGCGCGAGCCGATTGGCGCGTTGCCCGGTGTCGATCGTGTGACGCCAGATCTGGCCGCCGAACTCGCAGTCGAGGCGGCGGCGCTCGGCGTCAGCGGCGTGTTGCTGTTTGGCCTCCCCGACGAGAAGGATGCCGAGGGCACGTCTGCCTGGGACTCAAACGGTCCTACTCCAACGGCGGTGCGCGCGATCCGTTCGGCAGCGCCGGGCCTCGTGATCGCCACCGATGTCTGCCTGTGTCAGTACACGAGCCACGGCCACTGTGGATTAGTGGGTTCGAACGGTGAGATTCTCAATGACGCCTCGCTACCAGCACTCGGCCGCGCGGCGGTCGCGCACGCCCGTGCCGGCGCCGACCTTGTCGCACCCTCGGACATGTTCGATGGTCGTATTGGGGTGATCCGCGACGCGCTTGACGAGGAGGGCTTCGCCGAATCCGTTGGCATCTTGGCCTACTCCTCGAAGTTCGCCTCTGCCCTCTACGGTCCGTTCCGTGACGCCGCACACTCGACTCCTTCTGCGGGTGATCGTCGTTCCCATCAACTCGATCCGGCAAATCGCATCGAGGCCGTCCGGGAGGGACTGATCGACGAAGAGGAGGGGGCTGACATGTTGATGGTCAAACCCGCAATCACCGCACTCGATGTGATCTCTGACCTCTCGCAACAGAGTGATCTCCCCGTGCTCGCGTACCAGGTATCGGGTGAGTACGCGATGTTGCGCCACGCCGCCGACGCTGGCGCCTTCGCCTTCGATGCCGCGATGATGGAGTCACTACTTTCGATCCGCCGTGCGGGTGCTCGTGCGGTCATCACCTATAGCGCCTTGGACGTTGCACGATGGCTGGCGTAGGTACCTCGTCGCGCGTCGATCGCATTGTCGAGACGGCTGCAGTGAGTAGCGCGATCTGGGCGCGCGCCGTACTCGATCCGTCCGAGCGCGATGGCGAAGACCTGTTCGGCCCGATTGCCGGCGACGCCTTTGCGGACGGCGTCGAGACGATCTACGAGGGTTACCTCGTTCACCATGCCCCGCGCGGTCGCGCCTTTGCGGCGCCCGACCGTGAGCAGGCGTTGCTCCTTGGTGATTACCTCTACGCCACGGGCCTCGTTCAGGTCTGTGCCGCCGGCGATGTCGAGGCGATCGCCGCACTCGCCGACCTTGTCTCCTTGGCCGCCCACCTGCGGGCGGAGGGAGGAGTGGTCGTCGACGCCGAGTTGTGGCTCGCGACGGCACGCCATCTGGCCGGACCGCGCGATGAGGCGCTCTTCAACGCACGCGAAGCACTGCGTAACGGCGATCCCACGATCCTCTGTGCGTTGGTCGCGGATGCGGATGCGACGGGTCCGCTGGTGGAGCACCGACGCCTGATGGGAGACGCTCGATGAACGGCCCCAAGGATCTCCGCGCCTGGATCGAACTGCTGCGTCGTGAGGGCGAGCTCGTCGAGATCACGCAGGAGGTCGACCCGTATCTCGAGATTACGGAGATCGCCGATCGCGTGCTCAAGGGCGGCGGCCCTGCGATCTTGTGCAGCAACGTCAAGGGTTCGAAGATTCCACTGCTGATCAACCAGTTCGGCACGGAGCGGCGAATGCTGCTGGCGCTCGGTCGAGACGAATTCGATTCGATTGGTGACGAGATTGCCGAGCTGCTCGAACTGAAGCCGCCGGACGGACTCAAGGACAAGGTGCAGGCGCTGCGTCGCCTCAAGGGTGTCGCCGATGCGCGTCCGAAGGTCGTGCGCTCCGGTGCCTGTCAGGAGGTCGTCTGGCCCGAGCCGGATCTCGATCTTCTGCCGATCCAGTTCCAGTGGCCCGACGATGGTGGCCCCTACATGACGCTTGCCAATGTGATCACGAAGGACCCCGTCACCGGCGGTCGCAACGTCGGCATGTACCGACTGCAGAAGCACGGCAAGCACGAACTGGGCCTGCACTGGCAGATGCACAAGGACGGCGCTGCCGACCACCGCGAGGGCGAGGGGCGTATGGAAGTCGCGCTCGCGCTCGGGACCGATCCGATCACGACCTACTCGGGTTCGATGCCGCTGCCCAAGCACATCGACGAGTACATGATTGCCGGCTGGCTACGAGATAAACCCATCGATTTGGTCCAGTGCAAGACCGTCGACATTCAGGTGCCAGCCAACGCCGAGATCATCATCGAGGGCTATTGCGTGCGGGGCGAGACAAAGCCGGAGGGCCCGTTTGGCGACCACACGGGCTACTACACGCCGGTCGATGACTTTCCGGTCATGCACGTCACGGCGATTACGTCGCGCCGCGATCCGATCTACCCGTCAATCGTGGTCGGCCCGCCGCCGTGCGAGGACCTCTGGCTCGGTAAGGCGACGGAGCGGATCTTCCTTCCAGCCGTGCGCGTGACGCTCCCCGAGGTTGTCGATTACGACATCCCCTACGCCGGCACGTTCCATAACTGCGTGATCGTGTCGATTCAGAAGCGCTTCCCTGGACACGCGCAAAAGGTGATGAGCGCGATCTGGGGAACGGGTCTCCTGTCGTTGACGAAGGCCGTGATCGTGGTCGACGAGTGGGTCGACGTGCACAACTACACGGAGGTCGTCTGGCAACTCGGGGCCAACGTCGATCCTGCCCACGACATTCTGATGTCCTACGGTCCGATTGATCAGCTCGACCATGCTGCGCGCATCAAGGCGCTCGGAGGCAAGATCGGCTTCGATGCGACGGCATCGTGGGAGGGTGAGGGGTACGACCGTGGCTGGCCCGAGGTCAACCGGATTCCCGCTGAGGTCAAGGCACAGGTCGATGCGCGGTGGGCCTCATTTGGCATCGAGATGCCGGGCAGGGTCCGCTAGATGGCTACTCCGGTGACAACGCTGGGTATGCTCGCAGACGGAGATTACGACGGATGACTCTGCCCAAGGACACGATGAACGTGGAACGAACAGACGAGGAATGGCGCCAGGTTTTGACGCCGGAGCAGTACGCCGTACTGCGCCAGCAGGGGACCGAGCCGCCGTTTACCGGCGCCTACGTCGATGACCACACGCCGGGTGTCTATGCCTGCGCGGGCTGCGGGACAGAGCTCTTTCACTCGGACGACAAGTTCGATTCGGGCACCGGCTGGCCGAGCTTTACGCGCCCCGTGCTCGACGACAACGTCGGGTCGCGCGAGGACAGCACGCACGGCATGCGACGCATCGAGGTCGTCTGCAAGAGCTGCGGCGGCCATCTCGGCCACGTCTTTCCGGATGGTCCAGGGCCAACAGGAATGCGTTACTGCATCAATTCGTGCTCGCTTCAGCACGTCGAAACGAGTGCAAAATGACGGATCAGATGATTGTGCGTTTCGTGGCGACTTTGACATCCGACGGGCACCGCCCCCAAGATACCTACGTGACTGGAGGCATTGCACGTGGCTAAGAACACTGATAAAGCTGGAGCATCGTCGTATGGCGATCCAGCGGACCCCCGCGCGATCATTAGTCGCAGCAAATTTTTGACCGGGGCAACGGTCGGCCTTGGCGGCCTGATCGGTGTGGCCATCGCCGTTCCCGTCGTGGGCTTCGTCCTCGGACCTGCCTTTGCGACGGAAGACTGGTACTGGACGAGCTTTGGACCAGTCGACAACAAGGACTTTAAAGCAGGCACGTACGAGCCAGTCGTTTTCGAACGTGGCAAGCTCGGCGAGCTCGATCGCCGCGTCGCGTATGTACGTCGCGATGGCGCCGAAACGTTCACGATCATTTCCAACACGTGCATGCATCTCGGCTGCCCGGTGCAGTTCAAGACCACGAACTTCGCCTGCCCCTGCCACGGCGGCCAGTACGACACCGAGGGCATGGTCACGGCCGGCCCACCGGTGCGCCCGCTCAACCGCTTCGAGTACAAGGTCGAAGCCGGCACGCTCTACGTCGGCCGCCCCTTCGCGACTCAAGATGTTGACGGCAAAGTTGTGATGACCGACACCTTCAAGCTGCCCGGTGAGCCCGTTGGTGGGCTCCTCGGTTGGCTTTACCCGACTCCTTCCTGAGGCAGAAGACGACTATGTCCACACTATTGCCCCCTCCCGCTGAAATCGCGATGATCCCCGTCGACTGGGTTGAGGAGCGCTCTGGCGCAATCTCCTTCGGCAAGTTCATGCTCTTCCGCAATGTCCCCAAGGACATCTCGTGGTTGCAGACGCTCGGCTCTGCGCTGATCACCGTCTTCATCCTGCAGAGCACCACCGGCATTCTGCTGGCGATGTACTACCAGCCAGATCCGGATACCGCCTGGAGCACGATCCAGTGGATCACCAATGACGCCACGCTTGGTTGGCTCGTTCGTGGCATGCATAAGTGGGGTTCGTCCGTGATGGTGGTGCTGCTCTTCTTGCACATGGGACGCACGTTCCTCTTCGGTGCCTACAAGTACCCGCGCGAAATGACGTGGATTACTGGCGCAATCATCTTCATCCTCGTAATGGGCATGTCCTTCACCGGCTACCTGCTGGTGTTCGACGAGCGTGCCTACTGGGCCACGATCGTCGGCGTCAACATCAACGGCACGGCACCGATCCTCGGACCGGCACTGTCGTACATCCTGATGGTTGGCCCGCAGATCAGCACGCACACGCTCTCGCGTTTCTACGCACTGCACATGCTTGTGCTGCCGAGCGCGATTGGCGGCCTGATCTTCCTGCACATGTTGCTTGTCGTCCGGCTCGGCGTCACATCGCCGCCCTGGTCGCGCATGGAGCCAACGGAGGGTGACGTCTAATGCCACGTCTAACTGCACGAGAGCGCCGCGAGGGATACCAGCGCGAGTACGCGTTTCAACAGCGTCACGGCAAGCCGTTCTTCCCGAACGCCGTCTTCCACGACACGATCGTCAGCCTCATCGTTGTCGGTCTGATCATGGGCATGGCAATTCTTTGGCACGCGCAGTTTGGAGCGGTTCCAGCCGAGGCAACTGCTGAGCGTATTGGTGGCCTGCTCGGACCTGCGTATGAAGGCAAGGCCGATCCGGGTGTGCTCGCGTACCACCCTCAGCCTGACTGGTACTTCTTCTTCCTGTTCGAGCTGCTGCGTATTTTCAAGACGCCGCAACTGCTGATCGTCGGTACGATCATCATCCCGACCATCTGGATGGTGCTTCTGATCGGTTGGCCGTTCATCGACCGCAATCCTGATCGTCGACTCTCACGTCGTCCGATCGCGCTCGCTCTGGGTGTCACGGTTCCGATCGTTCTCCTGACGTTGACGTTCTACGGCTCCAAGGCACCGGGTGTCGAAGGCCAGGCTTCGACAGAGCCAGGCGCGGCCGCCTTTGCGGGTGGCGCCTGCTCGACCTGCCATACGCTCGCGAACGCGGGTACGGCGGGCAACGTTGGGCCTGTGCTCGATAACGCCCAGCCGGACTATGCGCGGGCGCTAAATTACATCACCAACGGCAAGGGCGGCATGCCGTCCTTCAAGGCCACCTACACGGCGGAGGAGATCTCGTGTCTCGCCGGCTACGTCTCGACGTGGGCGGGTGCCAAGGGTACGACGCCAGGTCCACAGGCGCCGTCCGCGAAGGCGACCTACCCGACCGCCTGCACCAAGGCGGGTGGCCTGTTTGCCGGTACCGCCACGAGTGCGGCCGGTCGCTAGCGTCAACAGAAAACAACGTTTTTGATGGTGGCGACGGCCGGGTGGTGACACCCGGCCGTTTGTCGTTTTCGTTCTGATGGTTCGGGCAGGCGACGAATTGGGCATGGTCCGGAGCGGCCGTGTGGACGCGCGGAGCGAATCACCTAGCGGGGCAAATCCCCGTACTGACGTATCCTGCACGCAACGCCCGTTACTGACTATGCGAGTCTTCCTCGGAATCACCGGCGCCTCTGGCGCACCGTATGCCGCCCGCGTGCTCGCGGGGTTGGTTGCTGCGGGGGCAGAGGTTGGCGTCTGCGCCTCGAAAGCTGCGGGAGAGGTAATCGCGTGGGAGGTCTATCGCGACCGTTCGATCCCCGGCCCCGAGGCGATCCAACGCCTCGTCACGGAGTACGGCGGCGATAGTGCCACGCTCTACGGTGCTGAGGACTGGTTTTCTCCCTACGCCTCGGGTTCAGCCAAAGTCGATGCCTACGTGATCTGCCCGTGTTCGATGGCCACCTGCGGCACGATCGCCTCGACGAGTCAGGCGAACCTGATCCATCGAGCTGCTGGCGTTGCCCTCAAGGAACGCCGCAAGCTGATCATCGTCCCGCGCGAGTCGCCGCTGTCTCTCTTGCACCTGCGCACCCTGACGACGCTGGCCGAGGCTGGCGCGATTATCGCCCCGGCGATGCCTGTCTTCTATACGCACCCCGATACGTTGGGCGACGCGATCGATTTCGTCGCGGGCCGTGTGCTCGACCTGTGCGGGATCGACAACGAACTCCTGCCGCGCTGGGGCGCCGACGCGTGAGCACCGACAATCTTCCCGTCAAGTACAGCGCCGAGGAGGGCACGCTGCCCCCCGAGCGCGTCCAGGCGATGTTCGACCGTATTGCTCGCCCGTACGACGCGATGAATCGCGTGATGACTGCGGGCCTCGATGTGCGCTGGCGTCGCCTCGCGGCTGACGCGACTGAGGTCGGTACAGGCGCCAGCGTCCTCGACTGTTGCTGCGGCACAGCGGACCTCACGCTTGAGCTCGCCAAGCGCGTCGGCCCCAGTGGCGAGGTAGTGGGGCTCGACTTTGCCGAGCGCATGCTCGATCGTGGTCGGATCAAGATTGCCAAGCGCGGTGTCGACCAAGCAACGCTCCTCCACGGCGATGCGTTGGATCTTCCCTTCGAAGATGACCGCTTTGCGGCAGCGACGGTGGCCTTTGGCATTCGCAACGTTGCCGATCTTGCTCTCGGCTTTCGCGAACTTGTCCGCGTCGTTCGCCCGGGTGGCAAGGTGGTGTGCCTCGAGATCACGACGCCCGAATCGGGTGTTGTCTCGAAGTTTCATTCGCTGTGGTTCGACCGTCTCGTTCCCGGTGTGGGGCGGCTGGTCGATAAGCAGAACGCGGCCTACACCTACCTGCCTGCCTCGGTCAAGCGGTTTCCTGGTACCACGAGCCTTGCGCACGTGATGTACGAGGCTGGCCTCGATGACGTGCGCTTCCGCACGCTGGGCGGCGGGATCGTGGCGCTGCACGTTGGCACCGTTCGTCGGAGCGACGCATGAGCACCATTACGTACGCGGATCTGTTGGCGCTCCCCGGCATTAGTGATTTCCTTAAGCGCGTTGAGCAACGGCTAGCCGACGACGTCGCCTGGGTTGGTGGTTCGACGGCAGCCACGGCAGCGGAGACACTCGCTGCCGGTGGTAAGCGCCTACGGCCCCTGCTGGTTCTGCTTTCGTCGCCGATCTCAGGACAGTCCGAGGAGAATCTCATCCGAGCTGGTAGTGCAGTCGAGCTCGTGCACATGGCGACGCTCGTTCACGACGATGTGCTCGACCACGCCTCGCTCCGCCGAGGACGACCGACCGTGTGGGCGCAACACGGCGATCGTATCGCCGGCGCAACCGGCGACTTTCTGTTTGCCCGGGCGTTTGCCGTGCTCGCCGAGACGAACGACATGGAGAGCCTTGTGTTGCTGGCACAGGCCGCACTCGGCCTGTCGGAAGGGGAGGCCCTGCAGATGCTGCAGACGCGCCGCCCCGAGACGACACCCGAACAGTATTTCGAGCGCTGCACGCTCAAGACCGGACGCCTGTTCGCAGCGGCCTGCGGGCTCGGCGGTCGCCTCGGCGGTCTCGGCGATGCCGATGCCGCGGCGCTCGCCGAATACGGGCGCCTGCTCGGCCTCGCCTTCCAGGTGGCCGACGACATTCTCGACTGTGACGGTCTCTCTTCCACGACCGGCAAGGTGCTCGGCACCGACCTAATCGGCGGTACGGCAACGCTGCCGCTGCTCTACGCCGCGCGGATCGACGCCGAAATTGCCGAGGCGTTGCGTCGCGAACCAGAGCCCGCAGCCGTGCTTCCACTCTTGGCTCGCGTCGGCGAATTGGGCGCGCTTGATGAGGCACGCGATACTGCCCGCGAGCTTGTACGGACGGCCGAAGAGGCCCTCGATCTCATTACTGGCGACCTCGATACAACACCGCTGCGGATGGTCGTCCGCGGTGTTGTCGACCGCGATACATAGAACACCACCGACGGGAATCTGGCATGGCAACCATCACGCGCAATACGGAACTCCAGGAGATTCGCGAGAAGGTCGTCGCGGGCGAGCGCCTCGACCTCGACGACGGCATCACGCTGCTCGAGTCACACGATGTGCTCGAACTCGGTGCCCTCGCCGACCTTGCCCGCCGCCAACGCGGTGGCACGGACGACGTCTTCTTCGTCAACAACCTGTACCTCAACTACACGACGATCTGTCGAGTCAAGTGCAAGTTCTGCGCCTTTGCGCGCACGTCGAAGCAGGCCGACGCGGTCATGTGGGACATCGACGACCTCGTCGCGCACGCGCAAGAGGTGCGTTCGACGCAGGACTTCACCGAGATCCACATGGTCGGTGGCGAGAACCCGCACCTCGATTTCCAGTACTACGTCGACATCACGGCGGCGCTCAAGAAGGGTCTGCCTGGTGTAGATCTCAAGCTCTTTACCGCCTCCGAGATCCATCACATGACGCGCACCTCCGACCTCAATCATGAGGAGGTGCTGCGGGCACTGATCGACGCCGGTCTCGACACCCTGCCGGGTGGCGGTGCCGAGGTTTTCTCGCCGCGTGTGCGCAAGATCATCGCGCCGGGCAAGGAGCCGGGTGCACAGTGGCTCGAGACCCATCGGATCGCGCACAACCTTGGTCTCAAGACGCACTGCACGATGCTGTACAACCACGTCGAGACCTACGAGGAGCGCATCGAGCACCTGTTGGCGCTGCGCGAACTGCAGGACGAGACCGGGGGCTTCATGGCCTTCATCCCGCTGCCGTTCCACCCGCAGAACACCGTCTTTGAGCGCCGTGGCTGGAAGTTCTCGACCGGCCAAGACGACCTCAAGATGATCGCCGTCTCGCGCCTGATGCTCGACAATATCGAGCACGTCAAGGCGTACTGGATCATGATCTCCACGCCGCTCGCCCAGGTCGGCCTCTCGTTTGGTGCCAATGACATTCAGGGCACCGTCGTCGAAGAGAAGATCGCCCACGCAGCCGGTGCTGTGACGCCGACGGAGGAGAAGGTTGCCGACCTCGTCCGCGTCATTCAGGAGGCCGGCAAGGTCCCCGTTCAGCGCGACACGTTCTACAACGAGTTGCGGCGGTGGGATCGGTGAACCCCCTTCGCGTCGGCCGGGTTGATTTCATCAATACCTTCCCGCTGGCGTGGTCGCTCGAGCATCGACTCGAGCCGGGCACGATCGAGGAGACGCTGGCTGTTCCGACGGCACTCAACGCGCTGCTCGCTGCGGGCGAGCTGGATGTCGCCAACGTCTCCAGCATTGCCTACGCCCACAATGCGGCGGACTGGGTTTTGCTGCCGTCGATTTGCATCGCCTCTGAGGGCGAGGTCGACTCGGTCAACCTCGTCACGGATGTCCCTCTGCCAGCCATCACCTCGATTGCCGTGACGGCCAAGAGTGCCGCGTCGGTTGCGCTGGTGCGAGTGTTGTTCCCGAGAGCGGAGATCCGTGCCGAGGGTCATTCGGCGGACGCAACGCTCTTGATCGGTGACGAGGCCTTGCGCTCGGCCATCGAAGACCCAACGCCGCACCACGATCTCGGCGAACTCTGGTTTGAGCGCACCGGGCTACCGATGGTCTTCGCCGTCTGGGCTGCGCGGAGGACCGTCGCTGTCGACCGGCTTCTTGCTCTCGACCACGCGCTCGCCTCGGCAGTTGCCGATGCCTCAGAGCACGCCGCATTGGTCGCCGAGGCCGCTGCCGAGCGTTACAACTTCCCCGCCGGCTACCTCGCCCGCTACTTCGAGCACCTCCACTACGGCTTTAGCGACCGCAAGCGCGAGGGATTGCAGCGATACTTCGCACTAGCCGCAGAAGCGGGCATCATCGATTCGGTTCCCACACTCGAGTTCGCGGGAACAACGCAAGGAGCAAGGGGCTAATGGCCGTCGTCGATTCCACTCGCACCGTCACCGAGATTCTCGATCGTGTGCTCGCGGGCGAGCGGCTGTCCGATGCTGATGCGCTGACCTTGATGCAATCGCGCGACCTCGTCTCGATTGGCGCCGCCGCGAACGAGATCCGTAATCGCAAGGCGAATCCGGGTGAGGTCACGTACATCGTCGACCGCAATATCAACTACACGAACGTCTGCGTGACGGACTGCAACTTCTGCGCCTTCTACCGTAAGCCCGGCGATACGCGCGAGGGCTACGTGCTGCCGAAGCGCATCATCTTCGCGAAGATCGAAGAGACGATCGCAGTTGGTGGAACCGGCTGTCTGATGCAGGGTGGCCACAACCCCGAGCTGTCGATCGAGTGGTACGAGGACCTGTTCCGCGACATCAAAGAGCGCTATCCGAAGTTCCACATGCATGCTCTGTCGCCCCCCGAGGTGACGTACATCGCGCGCCGCGCCGATCTCTCCCTCGCCGACACGATCTCGCGCCTGCGCGATGCTGGTCTCGACTCGATCCCGGGTGGCGGCGGCGAGGTTCTCGTCGATCGCGTGCGCAAGATCCTCGCTCCGAAGAAGACGAAGAGCGACGAGTGGCTCGAGGTCATGCGCCAAGCACACCGCCAGGGCATGACGACCTCCGCCACGATGATGTACGGGCACGTCGAGACGCTCGAGGAGCGCGTCGAGCACTTCCGACGCATCCGCGAACTCCAGGACGAGGTCCCGGGCTTCCGCGCCTTCATCTCCTGGACGTTCCAGCCCGATAACACCGAACTTGGCAAAACCGTCAACCAGACGCCAACTTCGTTTGAGTACCTGTTGGTCCAAGCTGTCTCGCGCCTCTACTTCGACAACATCCCGCACATTCAGTCGTCGTGGGTGACGCAGGGCATGAAGATCGGTCAGGTGGCCTTGCACTTCGGCGCCGACGATCTCGGCTCCGTGATGCTCGAGGAGAACGTCGTCTCCAGTGCCGGTACGACGTACCGCGCCACCAGCGAGGACTTCTGCCGGATCATTCGCAACGCGGGCTATAAGCCGATCCAGCGCGACACGTACTACCGGGTCGTCAATGACGATCCCGAGGCGTCGTTGCGCAAGGCTGAGCCAGCCACCGCCTAGTCCGAGTGGCCGCGTCTACGCGGTCGTGATGCTGGCCCCGCGTAACAGCCAGAGCCGGTGCATAATCGCGCCACCAAGGATCGCCAGTCCGATCAGGGCGAGGTACGGCTGGATTGGCGCGAACCAGGCGAGCGCACCGGTCGTACCGAGTGCGAGTACCACGACGTGATTACACGTTGGGCAGCCGACCGCCAAGTAGGTGAGCGCGCCACCGACGATGCCGGTGCGTGTCGCGGGTCGACAGCTGGAGGGGCGAGGGAGCGCGATCAACACGCCGGCCAAGACAGCGGTCAGAATCGCGACCGGCCAGGCCCAGCTCGTCGGCTCGACCTGACGACCGAAGAGAGGGTTGGGGATTAGGTCTGTTGGGATCGTGATCACGAGCAGCGTAAAGAGGCCAACGCCAACCACCAAGGCGAGGCGCCGGGCGCTCATCGCTAGCGGTCTTCGATGCGCAGAAACGGTGCGCTCTGGTTGAGCGACAGGCTGACCTTGCCCGCCACCAGGCGGATCAGATCGTCGCCGAGCAACTCTTTGCGCCAGCCCTGGCCGAGCGGCAAGGTCGAAAGATCTTCGCCGGCCACGACCGCCTCGAGGAAGCGATCGAGATCGGCACGGTTGGCAACGAGCTCGGGTGCGAGATCGGCGTCGATGCAACGAATGCGCGCCATCGGCACGGCGAGCGTGGCCACGGCCTCGACCTGCTTAGCGATGCGCTGAGGGACGGAACGCTCTGCGGGTGGCGGTGTGCGCGTCAGACCATTGGCGACCGCAGCCAGTAGCTCCACGGTATCGCGTTCGCCGAGGCTCTTACCCATCCCGCGAATCTGTTGCAGGTCGTTGGCAGAGCGCGGCATCGCGCGCGCCACCTCAACGACGGTCGGGTCCTTCATCACCCAGCCAGCCGGCTGGTCGCGACGGCGAGCGGACGTCTCGCGCCACGCGGCGACATCGACCAGCACAGCCTGCGCCTGTGGCGAGAGACGGCCACGACGCTGCACCTTGCGCCAGGCGCGTTCGGGGTCGCCGCCAGCACTGTCGGCAGAGCAGAAGCGACGGGTAATCTCGGCAGCAGCCCACTCGGATCGGCCTCGCTCGGCAAGCGATGCGCGAAGCGCGGCCACGAGCGGTGCGAGGTAGCGGACGTCGTCGGCGCCGTAGAGCATCTGTGTCTCTTTGAGGGGCCGGCGGCTCCAGTCGGAGAACGTCTCGTTGTGATCGAGGCGCACCTTCAAAACGGCCTCGAGCAGACGGTCGAGGCTGGCGCTGGCCGTCAGACCAATAAAACCCGCGGCAATCTGCGTGTCGAAGACGTTGGCTGGCAGCGTGCCGAAATGCAGCCCGAAGGCGATCAGATCGGCGGACGGCGCGTGCATCAACTTCTCGACGGCGGGATCGGCGATCAGCTCGCCGAGCGGCTCAAGTGGTGCGCCAGCAAGCGGGTCGATCAGCCAAATCTCGTCGCCAACCCCAACCTGGACGAGGCACAGTTGGGGTGCGTACGTCTTCTCCCAGAGGAACTCCGTGTCGAGTGTGCAGGTGCCTGCCTGGCGCGCCGCAGCGGTGACCTCGTCGACGCCAGCGGCATCCGTAACCATGCGTGGCATCTCCGACACGCGCACAGCCTACCGCCCCATCCCGATGGGGGCGGTATCCTGCCGTTTATGTCTGTACCACTGATGGATTTGCGTGGCCAATGGGAGCCGCTCCACGACCGAATTTCGGCTGCCGTTGACGAGGTTATTCGTAGCGGCGTTTTTATCCTCGGTCCAAACGTCAAGGCCTTTGAGGCCGAAACTGCCGCTGATATTGGTGTTGCGCATGCGGTTGGCGTTGCCAATGGCACCGATGCCTTGATCCTTGCCTTGCGCGCCTACGACATCGGTGTGGGCGACGAGGTCATCTGCCCGGCCTATACCTTCTACTCGACTCCCGAATCGATCGGTGCGGTGGGTGCAACGCCGGTCTTTGCTGATATCGATGGCCTCACGTTTCAGCTCGATCCGGCCGCTGTCGAGGCTGCTGTTACGGAGCGCACCCGAGCGATCATGGCCGTCCATCTGTTCGGGCACCCCGCACCGATGACGGAGCTTCGAGCAATCGCGGATCGTCACAATCTGATTCTGATCGAAGACGCGGCCCAGTCCTACGGTGCCTCACTCAACGGTGTTCGCTGCGGTGCGATTGGCGACATCGCCACGTTCTCGTTCTTTCCCACCAAGAATCTCGGTGGTTTTGGCGATGGCGGTCTTGTCACCACGAACGATGCCGAGATCACCGAGCGAATCCGCGAGTTGCGCTTCCACGGTTCGAAAGACAAGCGCACGTTTACGCAGATCGGGATGAACTCCCGACTCGACGAGCTGCAGGCCGCGATCTTGCGCGTCCTGCTTCCCGAGCTGGCCGGCTGGAACGATATGCGCCAAGCCGCTGCGGCGCGCTACGCCGAGCTTGGTCTCGACCGTTTTGTCGAACTGCCGGGCACGGCATCAGGAGCCGACCCGATTTACCACCTCTACGTCGCTCGCTGTCAGGATCGCGAGGCAGTACAGACTGCATTGAAGGCGGCGGAGGTGGGTAACGTCGTCTACTACGACACGCCACATCACCTCCAGCCGGTCTTCGCCGACCTCGGCTACGCAGTCGGAAGCCTGCCGGAGACTGAGCGTGCTGCCCGCGAGTGTCTTGCTTTGCCGATGTACCCAACGCTGCCCCCGGCCGATCAGGCGACGCTTGTCGGCGCGCTCGAGGCCGCGTTGGCACCGATCGCGTAAGGCGCAATGCGCGTCTGGATCGACCTCACCAACGCGCCACACGTGCTGGTGTTGGCACCGCTCGTGCGCGTACTGGAGGCCCGCGGTGCGACGGTCGAGTTGACGGCGCGACCCTACGGGCAGACGGCCGAACTAGCCGCCATGCACGGACTCAACGTGGAAGAGATCGGCAGCCACGGTGGGCGCTCGCGATTTGGGAA
Organism: Thermoleophilia bacterium; assembly: GCA_037133215.1. Classification (GTDB taxonomy): domain Bacteria; phylum Actinomycetota; class Thermoleophilia; order Gaiellales; family F1-60-MAGs149; genus F1-60-MAGs149. Next base: position 22,414 of record JBAXOM010000001.1, read on the forward strand.
GGGTCGTGCGGCTGCCGGGCGGGTACATGCCCTGCGGCGCTGGGCAAAGGGGCGCACCTTCGACGCGGGGCTCGCGCACGGCTCGACAGATCAGCCCGTCGTTGCGCGCCTGCTGGGCTTTCCTGCCGTCACCATGTTCGATTACGAGGGCGCCCGCTTGCAGCATGGCGTCAACTGTCGGCTGGCCTCGCGAGTCCTAATCCCCGACGCGATCCCTGTCGAGGCGATCACGGCTCATGGAGCGAGGGCCTCGCAGGTCGTGCGATTTCCGGGGCTTAAGGAGGAGTACGCGCTATGGGGGTTCGAAGCCGATCCGTCGGTGCGCGAGAGCCTCGGCGTTCGCGCCGAAGCCCTGCTCGCGATCATGCGGCCACCGCCCGAGCTCGCGCTCTACCACCGTACCGACAACCCGCTCTTCGACCAGGTGCTGAAAACGCTTTCGGCAGACCCTCGTGTTGACCAAGTCGTCTTGCCGCGGACGGCAGAGCAGGGTGCGGCGGTCCGCGCACTCGACCTGCCGCGCGTGATTGTGCCCGAGCACGCTGTCGATGCCCGTAGCCTTGTCGCGACGGCCGACCTCGTCATCTCGGCGGGGGGTACGATGAATCGCGAGGCCGTCGTGCTCGGGACGCCCGTCTGGACGACCTTTGCAGGAACGCTCGGTGCCGTCGATCGTGCCTTGATTGCGGACGGACGACTCCAGCAGTTGACGCGCGTGGAGGATCTCGTGATTGCTCCTCGGAAGCCAGCGGCTGCACCAACGCTGCGGGATCCCGCGCTGCTGGTGGATCTGGCACTCGACGGCCTCGTCTAACCCAGCGGGATCAACTCAGGCTTGGAGTTGGCCTGAGGACACAACAAGTGCGCACTTGTCGTGTCCGCCTCCGTTATCGAACCGTCGCATAGGGCGCGCAGGGGATCCGTCACGCACCTATAATGATTGCTGATATGCGTTTCCCTTCCTGGCATCGGCTCGGTCATCTAGCTGCTGACGCTGCCGTCGCAGCAGCGGCGTGGTGGCTCGCGTTCCAATTGCGCTTCGAAGTGATGCCAATCTGGGCAAATACGCTGTTTTGGGCGACCTTACCCTGGGTGATCGTGCTGACGGTTGCCGTCTTCGTGCTCAATGGCCTCTATACGCGCTGGTGGCGCTACGTCTCGCTGCGCGACGTTCGGCTCTTGCTCCGTGCCTCACTGATCGCCGTCGTCGTGGTGGCGCTCTACGCCACACTGTTTCCACCGGTTCCAGCGACTCCGCCCCGTGGTGTGCTGGTTATTTACTTTCTCCTGCTGCTGCTGGGCACGGTCGGCGTCCGCGCGATTGCCCGCACAATTCTCGAGGGTCGCGGCACGCTGTTTCCGCGTGGCCGTGAGGTGCTCGTCGTCGGCGCTGGCGACGCCGGTTCGGTGATCGTCCGGGAAATGCTCGCCAATCGCTCGCTCCGGATGACGCCAATTCGGCTCTGTGACGACGATCCCCGCAAGCAGGGCATGCGCCTTCACGGCGTCAAGGTTGACGGCACGACGCACGACCTCGCCGCGATTATTAAGGCCTCACCTCCCGACGAGGTCGTGATCGCAATGCCCGGCGCCGACGGCACCGCGCGCCAGCGTGTCGTTGATGCCTGTCGGCGTGCCGGCGTACCGGTCAAGACACTGCCAGGTCTCTACGACCTGCTCGACGGGGACCCAAACCTATTGCGCCGCCTCCGAGAAGTTCGCGTCGAGGACATTCTCGGGCGTCAGCCCGTCAACCTCGACCTCGCCTCAATGGGTGGATATCTGGCGGGCGAATCGGTCGTCGTGACGGGCGCGGGTGGCTCGATTGGCTCGGAGCTCGTGCGGCAGATCAGTCGCCTGTCGCCGGCGCGGCTGACCTTGATTGATCATGCGGAAGACAACCTCTTCCAAATCGATCAGTGGTTGCGCGAGCACGAGATTGCCAATGTCGTCTCGTGTGTGGCTGACGTCAAGGACTCGGACCGCATGCGCAAGATCCTTGCCGAGGCCAAGCCGAGTGTGATCTTCCACGCCGCCGCTTATAAGCACGTGCCACTCATGGAGGCTAATCCGTTTAGCGCCCTGCGCAACAACGTCATTGCCACGCGTGCACTCGCCGAGATTGCCGCCCATGCTGGCGTCGAGCGCTTTGTGCTCGTGTCGACCGATAAGGCCGTCATTTCCGAGACCGCGATGGGAGCCTCCAAGGCGCTCTGCGAATACGTCGTTGAGGCCGAGGCGCAGCAGTACCCCGACACGCGCTTTATGGCTGTCCGCTTCGGCAACGTCCTCGGTTCGTCCGGCTCGGTGATTCCGACCTTCCGCCGCCAGATTGACGAGGGTGGCCCGGTGACGGTCACCGACCCCGAGATGACCCGCTTCTTCATGACGATCCCCGAGGCCGTCCAGTTGATCGTTCAGGCCGGCGGTGTCGGCCAGTCGGGCGACGTCTTCGTGCTCGACATGGGCGATCCAGTCAAGATCTGGGATCTCGCGCACGACATGATTCGCCTGATGGGCCGCGAGCCGGGCAAGGACATCGAGGTCGTCGTCGTTGGCCGCCGCCCGGGGGAGCAGTTGCACGAGCGCCTGTTCTCCGACGACGAGTCCGTCGAGCGCACGCACCACGACAAGTTGATGCGCGCGCGCCGCGGTCGCATCGACGCTGCTTGGCTGAGCGAGCGCCTCGATTCGATCGAGGCAGCACTTGCGCGCGGTGCAGACGAAGAGGCGCTGCGGCTCTACTTTGACGCCGCGCAGTCGCCGTCGCGTGAGGGCGTCTCTGGACCGAAGGTCGAGCGGTAAGCGTGGATACTAAGCAGCTGGCCGCCCTCGTTGCGGTCGTTGATCGCTCCAGTTTTTCGCAGGCGGCAGAACAGCTTGGCGTCACTCAGCCCGCAGTATCACTCGCGATTCGTTCGCTCGAAAAGCGTCTTGGCTGCCAGTTGATCGATCGCTCGGGTCGCGTCGTCGAGCCGACCGAAGCGGGCCACGTCGCGTATCGCCATGCGCAGCGCATCCTTGGTGCCGAGCGAGACCTGTTCCGCAGTCTGGAAGATGAAGGCGATGAGTTGACCGGACACCTTGTGGTGGGTGCTTCGACGGGCCCAGGCGAACGGGTGCTGCCCGCTCTGCTCGGTGCGTTTCATAAGGAGTACCCTGAGGTAATGGTGTCGCTTCGTGTCGACGACACCGAGACGATTGTCGACCGCATCCTTGATCGCCAGCTCGAATTCGGCATCGTTGGTGCGGAGCGACCGCATCGTTCACTGGTCTTCGAACCGTTTCTGCGTGATGAGGTCGTTCTCGTCGTACCCACCGATCACGCCTTTGCCGGGAAGGAGATCGAGATGCGCGACCTGCTGGACGTGCAACTCGTCGTGCAGCAGGAGGGCGCGGGAGTACGGACCGTCGTCGAGCGTGAACTCCGCGCCGCGGGGGTGCGGGTTCGCGATCTCAATATCGTCGCCGAACTCGGGCTTCAAGAGTCGGCCAAGTCTGCTGTCGAGGCTGGCCTCGGCGTGACGTTCCTTTCGCGTCTGGCCGTCGAGCGCGAACTCGATGAGGGACGGCTTGCGACCGCAACGGTCAAGGGTCTCGAGGCAGGACGCCTGTTCTACGCGGTGCGCAGCGCTTCGCGACCACCCGGGCGGTTGATCAATTCGTTCCTGCAGTTTTCGCGGCTCTCACTCGGCGATAAGGCGGTCTTCCCGGACGAGACGCGCGAGCGTCCTGTGCGCGGCGGCCGCGTCGGCTGACCGATGCCGCCGATCATTGCCTTTGATGCCGATGTCATCGGCCGCCAGCGCACGGGCGACGAGACTGTCGCGACGGGTCTCTTAACGGCAATTGCCGCGCGGACCGATCTCGACTTTCAGGTACTCGCCTACGTCCGTGACGCGACGAAAGTACCCGAGGCGATCACTGCCTCTGGTGTCGTTTGTCCGGTTGCCGTGGACATCGGCTCGAATTACCGGCGCGTGGCGGTCAGTCTGCCCGCACGGCTTCGGGCCGATCGCCCCGCGCTGTACCACGGCAACTATGTCTTGCCGCCAGGCCTCCCGTGTCCTGGGGTGGTGACGGTCCATGACTCGTCCTATCGCTTTGCTGCCGAGTTGATGCCCAAGGCGGATGCGTTTGCATTTGGCCGCATAGTGCCGTGGTCGATGCGGCGCGCGGCCCGTGTCATTACGGTCTCAGAGCACGGACGTCTCGATGTGCTCAAGTCGCAACCAGGGCTTGATCCTGCAAAGGTGATCGCGATCCCTAACGGCGTCTCTGCGGCCTACACTCCCGATCCAACTGCGGCCGATCGCGTTCGAGCGACGTACGGGCTGGAGCCTGGCTACGTGCTGTTTATTGGTGCGCTTCAGCCACGCAAGAATCTGTTGCGTCTCCTCGAGGCCTACGCGCGCGTGCGCGACGCTCGCAGCACAATGCCGCCGCTCGTACTCGTGGGTAACACGAAACAGGATCACGACGAGCTGGCCGAGCGTATTGCCGGACTGGGACTCAACGATGCGGTCCATCAGGTCGGTTACGTGGAGGGTGAGGCTGCGTTGCGTGATCTTTACGTGGCGGCTGGCGTTTTTGCTTTTCCGTCGCTCTACGAGGGATTTGGCCTGCCGATTGCGGAGGCGATGGCGTGTGGTACACCGGTGCTCACAGCCGACGCAACTGCCTTGCCCGAAGTCGCGGGTGGCGCAGCCGTTTTGGTTGATCCATTGTCTGTGTCGGCGATTGCGACTGGGCTGACGACACTGCTTGATGACGAGGGCGTACGCGAGCGTTGCCGCACAGCGGGTCTCGTGCGGGCAGCCGAGTTGACCTGGACGGCTGCCGCTGATCGCCTCGTCTCGGTCTGGCAGGACATCCTCGTCGAGTCGCCCGTTCGCCAGCGTACGGTTCGTTCCGTAGCTGCGGGTACGCCAGCGAGCGTCGTGGCCGCATTGACCTCGACCGGCCAGACAGACGACCTGCCCGACGCGATCACCGGTCTGCGCCAGCAGGGAATGGCGGATGCCCTGACGATCGTCGTGGTGGCGAACCGCCCGGGTGATGGCACGGCCGAGCTAGTCCGCGCCGACTATCCCGACTGCATACTGGTCGAGCAGCCGGATACCCGCTCCTACGCCGAGAACCAGGCTGTCGCGTTTGCCGCGGCGCCGGGCGACTATCTGGCGATCGTCAATCCTGATGCGATCGCGCAGCTCGAGTGTCTGCCCCGCCTCGTGCGTTTTATGGAGGAGCATCCGCGCTGCGGCCTCGTCGCGCCGACGCTACGCAACCTCGATGGCTCGTATCAGGAGGCCGCTCGCAACTTTCCCGAGCCGATCGGTTCGATCATCCGTCGCACACCGCTGCGGAGGGTGCTGCCACCGTCGCGCTTTGCGGGCGACCACTATCTCGGCGAGCCCGACTCGGCGCGCCAGATCGACTGGTCGCTCGGTGCCTTCCTGCTGATCCGCCGCGAAGCGTGGGACGACGTCGGAGGCTTCGACGAGGCCTTCGCACCGCTCTACGTCGAGGAGATCGAATTGCAGTGGCGTCTGTGGCAGCGCGGCTGGGAGATCTGGCAGGAGCCTGCCGCCGAGGTCGTCCACGCACACCAGGCCGCCAGCGATGGGGCTTTTTTCGATAAGCGCACCGTCTGGCATCTGCGTAACGTCGGGCGTTTCATTCGCCGCCACCCAACGGTCCTCGCGGGCCAGTCACCAGGCCTCGCGCCCTCGAACACGCCACGGTAGCGACATTTTGGGCCCGGGCCCAAAGTGTCGCCCAAAACCCCGCCGGACAAAATGGGCCCGGGCCCAAAATGTCCGAAACTGCCAACAAACCCGCGTGGTTACGTGTGACAGTGGTGTGTTGCAAATCGCAGAATCGTCACGTTGCACGATTGGTGAGTCAGAAGAGCGAGCGGTAGCGACATTTTGGGCCCGGGCCCAAAGTGTCGCTAGAGCAGGCTGTGGTACAGAGCGACGTAGCGTTCTGCCGCCGCCGACCACGTAGCCATTTGCGCGCGAGCGTGACCGAGGGGGATCAGATGATCACGGTCGGCGATGGCCTCATCGATGGCAGCGGCGAGTGCGCGCACATCGAGCGGATCGAACAGGATTGCGGCATCGCCCGCGGTCTCGGGGAGTGCGCCGACCTTCGCGGCAGCAACGGGTGCGCCCGCCGCGAACGCCTCCAGCACGGGGAGGCCAGACCCCTCATGCAGCGACGGGACGGCGACGGCGGCCGCATGCTGGTACAGGCTCCGTAGCGTGCGGTCGTCGACGCGGCCGAGGCGGTGCAGCCACGGAACGGTCGGTAGTTCGTCTGCACCCCAGCCGTCGGCGCCCACCAGCACGAGCTGTTCGGGCGCGCCGGCTGTCTGGCGACGCTGCATCGCCTCGACCAGGCGGACAAGGTTCTTTCGCGGTTCGGGAGTGCCGACTGCGAGCACGTACGGGGCAGCAACATCTGGGGCCTCCGCAGGCACCGACCAGAACTCCTCGACGCCGTTCGGGATCACGTGGACACGATCACTCAACGCTGGCGCGAAGGCGGCCAGATCGGCAGCCGTATCGTCCGAGACGGCGACGATTGCGGCGGCTGCAGTCAACACCCGTCGCAGCGTGCGTTGCGAGTAGTGTCGATTCCAGCCGCTCAGCGTCTCCGGATAGCGCACGACCGCGAGGTCGTGGACGGTGATGATCGTCGGCGGCGAACCAGGGGAGAGAGGACCGCGGGGGAGTGGCAGGTGGAGGACGTCCGCGCCTCGCGCGGCCGCCTCGCGCCGGACGCCGCGCGGGTACCACTCCAAATCGAGGCGGAGCGCGAGCGCTCGCCGTGCAGCGCTGCCGCTCTTTGGTGGCGTGCCAAGTCCGAGCCGGATCACGTCCACGTCAGGTCGTGCGTCGAGGGCATCCGCGAGTTGCACGATCGTGCGCGCCACGCCGGCCGAACCGAGTCGCGTCGCCGAGACGTCAAGCGCAACCCGTAACGGGCGCGCCGGCGTGCTCATCCGCGTGTCTGGCCGCTGCCGATGACGACGTACTTGGTGGTCGTCAGGGCCTCGAGCCCGATCGGGCCTCGCACGTGCAGGCGTGCAGTCGAGTTGCCGACCTCGGCACCCATCCCGTACTCGCCACCGTCGGTAAAGCGCGTCGAGGCATTGACGTAGACACAGGCAGAGTCGACGCCGTCGGTAAAGGCGCGGGAGGCCTCGAGCGAGTCGGTCACGATCGCCTCGGAGTGGCCGGTCGAGTGGAGGTCGATATGGTCGAGGGCTGCGTCGAGGTCGTCGACGACGCGGACGGCGAGAATCAGGTCGAGGTACTCGGCATCCCAGTCGGTATCGGTCGCGGCATTGATCTCGAAGTCGATCGCGGCGCGCGTGCGCTCGTCGCCGCGTAGCTCGACGCCCGCATCGCGCAGCGCGGAGAGGACGGGCTGAAGCAGATCCGTACGGTCGGCATGCACGAGCAGCGTCTCGGCCGCATTGCAGACACCTGGACGCTGCACTTTGGCGTTCATTGTGATCGCAACGGCCATCTCGGCATCGGCATCGCGGTCGAGGTAGACATGGCAAATGCCACCGGCGGCAGCCAGCACGGGGATGCGGCTCTTCTCGAGCAGAAAGTCCTTGAGTGCCTCACCACCGCGTGGCACGACGATGTCGGCAGTGCTGGCGTCGCTGACGAGTTCGCCGAGATCGTCACGCGACCCCTCGATCGAGATCACGACGTCGGCCGGGAGCCCGACGGCAACGAGTCCGGTGCGAACGGTGTCACCAAGTACCGCATTGCTTCGTACTGCTGCTGCCGAGCCGCGCAGAAGAGCCACGTTGCCCGACTTGATGCACAGCGCAGCGACATCGACGGTCACGTTAGGACGCGATTCGTACACCACGAGGACGCGCCCGATCGGGACGCAGACCTTGCTCAGTTCGAGTCCGTTATGCAGGCGACGATCCTCGACGACGCGACCGACGGGGTCGGGCAGCGCTGCGACGTCGCGCACGGACTGCGCCAGTGCTGCCAGGCGCTCGTCGTTGAGCGTCAGACGGTCCACGAGTGAGGCCGCGGTATTCGAGGCTACGGCTGCAGCAACGTCTTCCGCATTGGCAGCCAGGATCGCCGCGGCATTCCGCTCCAGCTCCGTAGCGATCGCCTGCAGTGCCGCGTCACGCAGATCGGTGTCGGCGCTCCGGAGTGCGCGCGCAGCGGCTCGACCGCGGCTGCTGATGTCGGTGGTGGCGCTCATGCGCAGAGGATACCGGCTGTGAGTGGTATCTAGGCTGGTTGGATCAGCACGAGGCGGTCGCGGTGCACGGCGGGGTCAGCGCCCCGCTTGCCGACAAGACCCTTGAGTTCGTCGCTGCCCATCTCGGCAACACCCCGAGCAAAGACCGTGCCGTTTACGTCGACGAGCTCCACACCATCGCCCGCGACAAATCGGCCAGTCAGGCTCCGAATGCCAACCGGTAGCAGCGATGCCCCGTCGGACTCCAACGCCTTGCGGGCGCCAGGATCGACTTCGATGCGTCCTGCGGTCGTCAGGCCGTGGAGCAGCCAGAGCTTGTACGCCGATGGCGCGTCGCCACGGGCCGGGAAGCGCGTACCAATCGATTCGCCTGCCACGGCCGCTGCGATTGCGCCGCTACGGCCACCGTTGGCGATCACACAGGCTGCTCCGCCCGCCCGCGCGAGCTCTGCCGCCGCGACCTTCGAACGCATGCCACCGCTACCCCAGGCAGAGCCGTCAGCAGTCGTATCGATTGCGGCCAGCGCGGCCTGGTCGGGGACCTCCCGAACGAGCGCAGCATCCGGATGTTTCGGATCGCGTGTGTAGAGACCCTCTTGGTCGGTCAGCAGCACGAGGAGACGCGCACCGAGCAGCACGGCAACCTGCGCTGCAAGAGCGTCGTTATCGCCAAAGGTGATCTCTTGCGTGGCCGTCGAGTCGTTCTCGTTGACGATCGGGGTGACACCCCAAGCCAGCAGCGTTTCGAGTGTATGGCGGGCATTGAGGTATGACTCGCGGCGCTCGAAGTCGCCTGCTGCCAACAGCACCTGGCCTGTCGCGCGGTCGGACCGCCCGAGCGCGCGCTGCCAGGCCTGTTGCAACACGGCTTGGCCAACGGCGGCCGCGGCCTGCAGCTCGGCGACGGTACTCGGCCGCTCGGCGCGGTTGAGCGTCCCGATGCCAAGCGCAATGGCACCCGACGAGACGATGCACAGCGGGTTGTCTTGTGCGACCTGGCTGATCTCGTCGGCAATCCGATCGAGTCGGCTGCGACGCAAGCGCCCATCGGCGTCGACCAGCGTCGAGCTACCGAGCTTGATGACAACGGGACGGCGAGACATACCCGGATGGTACGGCAGACCTAACCCGGGGCGATCAACGTTGCTTTGGGGTCAGACCCCTAGGCAGAGTTCGCAACTTTGCATCAGGGTCTGACCCCAAAGCAAAGTTGATCCCGGCTAGAGCTACGTAGCGCTACCGCAGCGGTCGATCGCGACCAGCGAGCTGACGGACGGTGTCCGCGTCTTCGCCGTGCACGATTAGCTCGAAGATTGGCTTCTCGCTCTTCAGCGTCTGCCGGGTCGTCAAGCGGCCGACGATGATGCCCATGCGCTGACAGAACGTCAGTAGGCGATCGCGGTCGGCGCAGAGAAGACGCCAAACCTCTTCTTGCAGGTGACGATCAAAATCGGGGCACATACCGACCTCACCCGTGAGGGCTACGTCGACCGCTGCCCGGTACATCGCTGCTGCGTCATCGATCTCGGTCATGCGGCTCCAATCGCGTCGGATAGTCGATCAAGGATCTGATCGACGTCTGTGCTGGTGATATTCAAGGGTGGTGCAAGAAGGACTGACTCCAGCACGCTACTGCCAAGGGCGGTCGGGCATGAGTAGATCATTAGTTGCCGGTCGCGTGCGGCAGCCGTTACGCGCGCGGCTGCACCAGCACGGGGAGCGAGGCTCTCGGCGTCTTCCACAAATTCGATGCCTTGCAAGAGGCCCATGCCGCGAATGTCACCGATGTGAGGGGTCGTGGCGGCGATCGCCTCGAGACCAGTGCGGAGGCGCTGGCCCATCAGGCGCGCATTCTCGAGGAGGCCCTCATCGCGGATCACGCGCACCATCTCGGCACCTACCGCACAACCCAGCGGATAGCCCGAGAACGTGTGCCCGACAGGAAAACCGTCGGGCGATGCCATCAGGACGTCGGCGATATCGCCGGCCACGAGCATGCCGGAGAACGGCACGACGCCGCTGGTGACGCCCTTAGCGAACGTGATGACGTCTGGGGCAACACCCCACTGCTCGACACCGAACCAGGTGCCAGTACGCCCAAAGCCAGTAATCGTCTCGTCGCAAATCATCAGCAGTCCGTGGCGCGTACAAAGTTCTCGGACGCGCTCGAGATACCCATCAGGAGGAGTCACGGCGGCCCCGCTCGCACCCGTGATCGGCTCGAGAAAGATGCCAGCGACCTTGTCTGCCCCGCGTGCCGCGATCGCGTCCTCGAGCTGCTTGATCGCGAACTCGACCTCGGCGGCGGGCGTGCGACGCGCGCGAATGTCAGCATTTGGCGTCTGGGCGACAGCGTTCTTGGTCAGCAAGGCCTCGAACGAATTACGACGGCTCGTACCCGACAGTCCAAGTGCCGCAATCGTGGAGCCGTGGTACGACGGGTAGCGCGAGATGAACTCCGTCTTCGCGGGCTGACCACGCAGCTGCCAGTAGAGCAGGGCCAGGTGGATCGCCGACTCGACAGATTCGGAGCCCGACGAGTTGAAGAACGACCAGGTGCGTGGCATCGGTGAGATCTCACGGAGCAGGTCGGCAAGCTCGAGCATCGGCTCATTTGAGAATGCAAAACGGTACGTAAAAGTGACTTCGTCGGCCTGGCGTTTGAGGGCCTCGATCAGGCGCGGATGACAATGGCCAACGCTCATCACCATCGCGCCACCGCAGGCGTCGATAAATTCGCGACCGTCGGCGGTCCAGATCCGACACCCTTCGGCGCGCACGGCGACGGGGAGTTGACGCCCCGGAGTGGCAGTGAGAGAGAAGTCCGTGGTCGAAGCCATCGTGCCCATAGTGTGCCCTACCTTGGGTCCGAGACCACGGAACGCCTCCATGCGCGTCATGATGCGCACGTGAGATTGAGGATTCATGACGCCCGCTGGCCTGTGATGATTGTCGTCGTTGCCGTGGCAATGGCAGCGGTGGCCTGTGGTGGCGGTTCGGGCGGAGCAACCACCACAGCCGACACGGCGGTGGATCCGCTCACGGTCACAGTGCCGCCCTCTACGGTCGATGCAAACCTGCCGGTGGAGCCCGGTATTTTTCGAGTGGTCGGGCGTCCGTCGATGACGCTCGGGTTACTGCGTGTTGCGGGCATGCATGGATTGTTGGGACAGCAAGGGCTCAGCACCCGAATTACTGAGGTGCCGACGGCTTCGGACGTGAGTAGCGAGTTGCTGGATGGGACAGTTGACGCTGCCATCGTGGCCTCTGATGAGGCCGTCAGGCTTGACTCGAGTGGACTCCCACTCCGGACCGTGATGCTGTTGACAGCGGGCACATCCAACTACCAGATCTTGGCGCGTGCTGATGTGACAGACGTTCCTGGGCTTGCGGGAGCAGACGTTGCTGTGTCTCCGGGGTCGGAAGGCGAACTACTGGTGCAGGGCGCATTGGTGGCGGATCAGGTACCCAGTTCGAAGGTGCGGGTGGTCCCTGCGAGTTCCACGGATCCTGGGCTCATGCTCGTGCGCGGCGAGGTCGCGGCTGCTGCTGTCACGGCGACGCAGGCGGAGGTAGCGCTCGCTGCTGACCCCACACTCCATGTGTTGTACACGGCTGGTGATTACCCGGGGCTCGTCTCGCAGGTCCTCGTGGTTCGGCAGGATGTCGCCGACCAGCGGCCAGGACAAATTCTTGCCTTCGTGCGTAGTTGGCAGGCGTTGTACGGCTTCAACCGCGATCAGCAGGACATCGTGATCGCCGACGTTGCCAAAGTGACGGACACGGATCCAGCGATCGCTGCCGTTAACCTTGCCGGCCTCAGCTTGTACGACGTGGCGGCCAACGCAGTCGAGCTGTTACCAGGCGGCGAGTACTTTGATCAGACGATCGGCGTGATTGTTGTTGCGGCTCAGGCCGCAGGGTGGATCACGGAGCCGATCGACGGACAGCAGCTGATTGACGGGTCATTTGTCCAAGCGGTCGCGAGTGCGCGATGATGTCTCGATGAGTTCCCCCCAGACCGTGCTCCTTGATGGCGCTCCCCTGACCCGCCCGCAGATCGTGGCGGTTGCGACGGGGGAGGCGGATGTCGAACTCGGCGAGCACGCTCGGGTGCGCATTGGTGCGGCCGCCGAGATGATCGCTCGCGTGGCGGGCGAAGGGCAGGCAGTCTACGGCGTGACCACTGGCTTTGGTTCGCTTGAGTCGGTACGGATCCCGGATCATCAGCTTTCGGAGTTGCAGGTCAATATCGTGCGGAGCCATGCCGTCGGTGTCGGTGAGCCACTGCCGGTCGACGTCACGCGCGCGATGATGGTGCTCTTGGCGGCCTCGTTGTCGCGCGGTCATTCCGGTGTGCGGGTGGAGATCGTTGAGACGCTGATCGAGCTGCTCAATCGCAACGTCACTCCTGTCGTGCCGTCGCGTGGCTCGGTCGGTGCCAGTGGCGATCTGGCACCACTTGCGCACTTAGCGCTCGCCCTGATTGGCGAGGGCGAGGCAATTTCTGCGAGCGGAGTTCGCATGCCAGGTGGAGAGGCGCTCGGCGCGATTAGTGTGGCGCCGATTGCGCTCGGCCCGAAAGAGGGACTGGCGCTGCTCAACGGGACGCATCTGATGACGGCGATTGGAGCGCTGGCATTTACGGATGCCGAACGGCTCTTCGCCGCCGCGCAGGTTGCGGCGGCAATGTCGGTCGACGCGCTGCTTGGGTCGTCGACTCCGTTTGATCCTCGACTCAACGCCCTGCGTAACCGTCCCGAGCAGCAGGCAGTCGCGGCGCGCCTGCTCGAGTTGATGGATGGCTCGACGATGCGCGAGAGTCATGCCGACTGCGAACGCGTGCAGGATGCCTACACGTTGCGCTGCATCCCACAGGTGTTGGGTGCGATCGGCGAGGCGCTGGTCTACGTCGAGCGTGCGATCGAGCCCGAATACGGCGCCGTCACCGACAACCCGCTCCTCATCGTGGAGGATGGCGATGTCCTGTCGGGCGGTAACTTCCACGGCCAGCCACTGTCGCTGCCGCTCGACATGTTGACGATTGCGGTGCAAGAACTGGCCGCCTTCTCCGAGCGCCGGATCTTTCGCCTGATGGACGGGCGCAGCGGCGATCCTCATTCGCTGCCGCCGTTCTTGATTGTGGACCCCGGCACGAAGTCGGGTCTGATGATCGCGCAATACATGGCTGCGAGCCTGGTCGCTGAGGGGGCTGTGTTGTCGCACCCCGCGGGCGTCGGTAGCCTGCCAACCAGCGCAGGGCAAGAGGACTTCAATTCGATGGGCGCAACAGCCGGGCTACAGGCCATGCAGGTCTTGGCACTGGCGCGACGCGTCGTGGCCGTCGAGTTGGTCTCCGCCGCACAGGGTTTTGATCTCCGCCGCCCGCTGCGGTCGGGCGAACTGCTCGAGGCCGAATACGAGAAGGTGCGTGCGCTCTCGCCACCGCTGATCGAAGATCGATCGCAAGGCGCTGAGTTTGAGGCCATCGCCGAGGCGATCTCGGCCGGCGTCTTCGGCTAGTCGATGCGCGCGACGTAGACTTCGCCATCAAGGACGGCGAAGGTTGTGGCGTCATCGAGTTGGAGAGCGTCTTGTTCGCCGAGCACGTGCTCGTCGCCATCAACTTCGATTGTGGCTGAGGTGCCGAGTGCGATCGCGAAGGCGATGTGTTCCTCGATCTGCAGGGTGTCGCCGATGTTCAAGATGTCGACTGTGCCCTGTACGCGCGTGCGATCCCACATCAGGTTGAGGTCGCGGCCACTACCGGGCGCCATCGTCAGACTCGTTGGTATGTCGCCAGGGAAGGCGATCGCCGTGTGTTCCGCTAGCGGCTCGGGTTCGGCGCCTGCGATCGTCAACTGCACATCCTCGCCCTCAAGCAAGACGAGGATGCGATCGACATCGGCAATCTCGGAGAACGGGCCGTCGCCAGCGAGGTCGGCCATCGAGAGTCGCCAGAGGAATGGCGCCTGACTCTCGCCGGGGCTGTCATCGATTGCGATCTCGTGCGTCGTGCCAGCGCCGTTTCGCCACGGCATCGCCACGTAGTCGGAGGACGGCAGATAGGTGACGAGGGCCACACAGGCAGTATGCGGGTCGTGGCGGATCTGCGATTCCCTGTACGATCCTCGCCACAGATGAACGTCTTGCCCCGCACCACGAAGACTCGTCTCCCGTCGGAGGTCTTTGACCTGCCCGTGGACAAGATCCGTGCGGGCTATTACTCGGACGCGTACTTCAATTACACGCAGAAGGTGCTGGAGCGTGACGAGCACCGGCCGCGCGTCTTGGTGCAGGTTTTCCAGCGCTACTCCTCGGTACTTGGAGGCGTTGACGAGGCGATTGCGACGCTGCGTGAGTGTGCGGGACTCACGCGCGATGACGGCACCTGGGAACCCGGCTGGGAGCACCTCGAAGTCCACGCGCTCTACGACGGTGACGAGATCGAGCCGTGGGAAAGTGTGATGACGATTGAGGGTGACTACGCCCACTTCTGCCATCTCGAGACGGTCTATCTCGGCAGCCTCGCGCGCCGCAGTCTCGTCGCAACCAACGTGCGTGAAGTGGTTCAGGCCGCTTCGCCGAAGCCGATCATGTACTTCCCTGCACGTCACGACCATTACCGCGTGCAGACGGGCGATGGCTATGCCGCGCACGTGGCCGGCGCGATTGGTGTCTCGACGGATGCCCAGGCAGCCTGGTGGGGCGATCGTGGTCTCGGCACGGTGCCGCACGGTCTGATCGCGGCCTACGGTGGCGATACGGTCGCGGCCGCCGAAGCCTTTGCCCGTTGCACCGACCCCGAGCAGAACCTCGTGGTGCTCGTCGACTTTGAGAACGACAGTGTCGGGACGGCGTTGCGTGTGGCCGACGCATTGGGCAAGCGCCTGTGGGGCGTGCGTCTCGATACGTCGGGCACGATGGTCGATCGCTCGCTGTGGGACATGATGGGCCGGTTCGATCCGCGTGGTGTCAACCCGCAGTTGGTCTGGAATGTGCGCAGTGCGCTCGACGCGGCAGGACACGAGAACGTGCGGATCGTCGTCTCGGGTGGCTTTAACGCCGAGAAGATCAGGGCCTTTGAGGCTGCGGGTGTGCCGGTCGATTCGTATGGAGTCGGTTCGGCCCTGATTCGCGGTGCACGCGACTTTACGGCCGATGTCGTGATGGTCGACGGCAAAGCGGGTGGCAAACGTGGACGCGATCCACTACCGAACCCGCGCCTCGAACGCGTTCTGTAAGTCACGACGCACGTCGGCGAGCCAGCCTGCCTAGAGAGACCGCGACGGTTGACCTCCGATACGATGACGCCCTGTGGACGGCGCCATTGGCATTCATCACCTCGGCATTGCCGTGTCGGATCTCGAGGCGGCTGCGCAGCAGTACGCCCTCCTGATCGGCGCGACTATTGATCACGGCCACGACTCGGAAGAGTTGGGCACGCGTGCACTAGCAATTCGTACACCGGAGGGTCCGATGATCGAGCTTGTCGCACCGTACGCCGATGACACCCCCGTTGGGCGCTTCATTGCGAAGCGCGGCGAGGGCATGCATCACGTCGCCTACGAGGTTGCCGACATCGACGTCGAGTGTGCACGGTTGCTGGCCGCCGGAGTTGAGATGATTGACGAAGCGCCGCGTGCGGGGCTGTTCGGTCTGCAGGTCGCCTTTATTCACCCTGACGCCCTACGAGGCGTCTTGCTCGAAATCGTCCAACCGGGAGGACATCAGCATGGCTGAGAACGTACGTGTAGAGATTGGTTTTGTTGGTGGTGGTACGACCTCCGCGACGCTTTCGGATGCGGCGTGGAAGAAGTTGTTGAAGGCCGTCGAGAAGGGCGAGGAAGGCGTGCTCGAACTCGCCTCGGAGACCGGCGACCTGTTCGTCCGGTCGAGTCAGGTCGCGTTTATGCGGGTCCTCTCGAAAGAGGCTCGCGTCGGCTTCTAACGACCTCCTCGGGAGGGTCACTGCCGCGGACGAAGCGCTGCTCGTGGCAGCCGCGCGTCTGCGCAGCCCCAACGTCGATCGCGTGGTCAGCGGCTATTCGCTGCTCGGCAATAGCGGATTGGGCTGGGTTGCGCTCGGCGTAGTGATCTCTGTGGTCAAGCGCGATCCACGACCAGCCGTCGCAACTGCCGTCGCGGTCTGGGGGACACTCGGCGTCAACTATGGCGTCAAGCTGATCGCCAAGCGCGAGCGCCCGAATCTTGAGGATGCACCTCAGGCGATTGAGGCTCCGACCACGTCGTCCTTCCCTTCGTCGCACGCCGCGATGTCGGCGGCGGCTGCCGTTGCGCTCGGCGATGCGGTTCCGTTTGCACGCCTTCCACTGAAACTCGCGGCGGCCACGATGGCGTACACACGCGTCCATCTTGGTGTCCATCACCCGAGCGATGTGGTGGCTGGCTATGCACTCGGTGCGGTCACGGGACGGGTCGCGCGGCTCGTCGTGCCTGCGCGGCGGCGCCGCTAAGCAGCGACCCCGGATATCGTCACGTCTTGTGGCTAGCCTGGAAATCGGAATCATCGGTCTGCCGAACTGCGGCAAGACCACCATCTTCAATGCGTTGACCGGCGCGGGCGTCGTCGTCCAGCCGTTCGCCGCGACCGAGGTTTCCGTCAATACCGGTGTCGCACAGGTTCCGGATGCTCGCATGGCGCCGCTTGCCACGGTCGAAGATTCGCAGCGTCTCGTGCCGCCGACGGTACAGCTGGTCGATGTGGCGGGCTTGCAGCGTGGCGCGGGTCGCGATGGCGGGCTCAGCGGTGAGTTTCTTCAGGCATTACGTGCAGCAGACGCGTTGATTCACGTCGTGCGCACCTTCGAGGACGAAGCCGTCTTCCACGTCGATGGTCGTATCGACCCCGCGGCAGATGCCGAAGGTGTCGATCTCGAGTTGTTGTTTGCCGACGGTGCGCTCGTAACGAAGCGACTGGAGCGCCTCGAGCGAGCCGTCAAGGTAGGACAGAAAGAGGCCAAGGCCGAGGCGGATCTGTTGTCCGAGCTCGCCGTGGTGCTTGACGCCGGCTCGCCTGCGCGGGACTTTGCCAAGTTCAAGGCGCTGCCGCTCGAGGTGCAGTCAGACCTCTTGACGGCGAAGCCAATGATGTACGTCGCCAACACCTCCGAGTCCGGTGACCCCGAGGCCGTCGCGGCACTTCAGGCCTATGCAGGCACGGCCGAGGTGGTCGCGGTTGCGGGTCGCTTCGAGTCGGACCTGGCAGAGATCGAGGATCCTGAGGAGCGCACGTTGTTCCTCGCCGAGATTGGGCAGGAAGAGCCCAGCGCACCACGCGTTGCTGCCGCCGCGTTCCGCATGCTTGAGCTGATCACGTTCTTCACGGCCGGCCCGAAAGACGTCTGGGCGTGGACGATTCGTCAGGGTTCGAACGCCGTTGAGGCGGGGGGCAAAATCCACACCGATATTGCTCGTGGCTTCATTCGCGCCGAGGTCATCAACTGGCAAGACCTCGTCAACGCGGGCTCGCGCGCCGAGGCCACGAAGCTTGGCCAGCTGCGCGTTGAGGGCAAGGACTACATCGTCCAAGACGGCGATGTTCTCAACGTGCGCTTCAACGTCTAGGCGCTACGCTTTAGGCAGGTACGATCGACCTGCGGGAGGGAGCCTCGGATGAACGCCGAAGAGACAATGCGCGCGCTCGCCGCAGCGTGGGAGAACGGCGACCCCGACGCGATCGCCGACCGCTTCGCGCCTGACGGTGTCTATGAGGGGCCACTCTTCGACGGGTTTCCTGTCGGCCCGCAGGCGGTGCGTACCGCCTGCGCCGCGGCCTTCGCAGAGATCTCCGAAGTACGCGTGCCGATCACGCACCTTGCTATGACGGGCGACGTCGCACTTGCGGAGGGCCAGTTTCTCTCTGCGGACCTCGCGGGTGTGCGCTGCGACTTTGATCTGGTGATGGTCGTCGAGCTGCGCGAGGGGATGATCATCCGCTTCACGGAGTACTTCGACACGGCGAAGGTAGGCTGAGTCGTGGCGACCGGTCTGCCCCAGGAGATCGAGGTGGTGGTGGTTGGTGGTGGCCACGCGGGTATCGCGATCAGCGAGCATCTCGGCTCTCGAGGGATTCCACACATCGTGCTCGAACGCGATCGCATTGCCGAGCGCTGGCGTTCGGGGCGTTGGGATTCGCTCGTGGCCAACGGTCCTGCATGGCACGATCGCTTCCCGGGTCTCGCTTTCGAGGGCGTGGACCCCGATGCCTTTCCGGGCAAGGAGCGCGTTGCCGACTATTTCGTCGACTACGCCAAACAGATCGAAGCGCCGATCCATACGGGCGTCGACGTCACGTCTGTGCAGCGCCATGGCGATCGCCGTGGCTTCCGGGTGGAGACCTCGGCCGGAGCGATCGACGCCGACTACGTCATTGCCGCGACGGGCCCCTTCCAAGTGCCGGTCATCCCGTCATTGGTGCCGGCAGACGCACCCGTGCTGCAGATCCACTCGAGCGATTACAAGAATCCGGAGCAGCTGCCGGACGGCGGAGTGCTCGTGGTCGGTGGTGGCGCATCGGGTGTCCAGATTGCGGATGAGTTGCAGCGCTCGGGACGTTCGGTGCAGATGGCGATCGGTCCGCACACGCGCCCGCCGCGCCGCTATCGCGACCGCGACTTTGTCTGGTGGCTCGGCGTGCTTGGTCTTTGGGATCTCCAGACGCCACCGGCCGGCGCAGAGCACGTCACGATCGCCTTCAGTGGCGCGTACGGTGGTCGTACGATCGACTTTCGAGACCTCGTCGCCGAGGGAATGACGGTGTACGGCCGGGCCGAGTCGTACGCGGATGGCGTCGTGCGCTTTGCTCCCGACCTCACCGACAACATCGCGCACGGCGACGCGTACTACCTCGACCTGTTGGACCAGGCCGACGCGTACGTCGAGCGCAACGGTCTCGACCTGCCCGAGGAGCCGCAGGCGCGCCTGCTCGGTCCGTTGCCCGCGTGCATCACGCAGCCCGTGCTCGAGCTTGATCTCGCCGCTGCGGGCGTAACAACGATCATCTGGGCGACAGGATTCCGGACCGACTACGGGTGGCTACAGGTCGACGCTTTCGACGCGGCCGGCAAGCCCGACCACAAGCGTGGCGTGTCAGCCGAACCCGGCGTCTACTTCCTTGGCCTGCCGTGGCTTTCGCGGCGCGGCTCGAGTTTCATCTGGGGCGTCTGGAGCGATGCCGGCTACGTCGCCGACCACATTGCCGGCCAGCGCATGTACGTCGCGTACCGCTCCTAGTACTCCAACCCGGTCCGGATTGCGTTACCCCAACGAGAGCGTGCTCGGACCGTTGCGCTCGCGATCGCGCTCGTACTCGGCCAGCTTGTCTTCGCGCAGCAGCGTCAGGGCGATGTCGTCCCAGCCGTTGAGGAGGTTCTCGCGCGTCTTCGGGTCGACGGGAAACTCGATCGTGCGACCGTCGGGCATCACGATCGTCTGCGTCTCGAGATCGACGGTGATCTCGGCCGGTGCGGCGTCGAGCAGCTCGCGCACCTCAGCCTCTGGCAGTTCGACCGTCAAGAGGCCAATCTTCGAGCAGTTGGAGCGGAAAATGTCGGCGAAGCTCTGGGCGATCACGACGCGGTAGCCCCAATCCTGCAGGCCCCACGGTGCGTGCTCGCGCGACGAGCCCGAGCCGAAGTTCGGACCGGCGACCAGGATCGGTGCGTTACGGAACTCGGGGCGCTCGAGCACGAAGTCGTCTTCGTCGTTGCGCCAGTCGAAGAACAAGAATTCTCCGAAGCCCGTGCGCTCGATGCGCTTGAGGAACTGCTTGGGCATGATCTGATCGGTATCGACGTTGGCGCGGTCAAGCGGTGCGGTCGTGCCGGTAATGCGGATGAACGGCTCCATCGTCTACTCCCACTCTCGAACGTCGGTCAGGTGCCCGGTGATCGCGGCAGCGGCTGCCATCTCGGGGCTCATCAGGTGTGTGCGGCCGCCCTTGCCTTGTCGTCCCTCGAAGTTGCGGTTCGAGGTCGAGGCACAGCGCTCGCCTGGCTGGAGGATGTCGGGGTTCATGCCGAGGCACATCGAGCAGCCCGCGTTACGCCAGTCGAAACCGGCGTCGACGAAGATCTTGTCGAGGCCTTCGCGCTCGGCTTGGGCCTTGACGAGCATCGAGCCCGGCACGACCATCGCGTTGACGGTCGAGGCGACCTTGCGGCCCTCCACGATCTGAGCGGCGGCGCGGAGGTCTTCGATGCGACTGTTGGTGCACGAGCCGATAAAGACGCGGTCGATCATCACGTCCTGCAGCGGCGTCCCAGCCTTCAGGTCCATGTAGGCCAGTGCGCGCTCTTCATCATCGGTGGTCGGCTCGGGCACGGAGGCCGTGATCGGGGCAACCTGGCCTGGGTTCGTGCCCCACGAAACCTGCGGCGCCATGTTTGCGACGTCGACGATCTCGACGCGGTCATACTCGGCGTCAGGGTCGGAGCGCAGCTGGCTCCACTCGGCGACAGCGGCGTCGAAGTCTTTCGGTGCACCTGGCTTGCCTTCGACGTACGCGAACGTCTTGTCGTCGGGTGCTACGTAGCCCGCTCGCGCGCCGGCCTCGATCGACATGTTGCAGATCGTCATGCGGCCTTCCATCGACAGCGCCTCGATCGCAGGGCCGGCGTACTCGAGCACGTAGCCCGCGCCGCCCGCAGCGGTGATCTGGCCGATCAGGCCGAGGATGTAGTCCTTCGCGACAATGCCGCGACCAGCCTCGCCCTCGAAGCGGACGAGCATCTTCTTGGCCTTCTTCTGCGGCAGGGTCTGGGTGGCGAGCACGTGCTCGACTTCACTCGTGCCAATGCCGAAGGCGAGCGCACCGAAGGCGCCGTGCGTAGCCGTATGCGAGTCGCCGCAGACGATCGTCATACCGGGCTGCGTGACGCCCAGTTCGGGACCAATCACGTGGACGATGCCTTGGCGGCGATGGCCCCACGGGTAGTAGACGATGCCGAAGTCTTCGACGTTCTGTTTGAGCGTGTCGATCTGCTTTTTCGAGATCGGGTCGCTGATGCCGTCGGTGATCGCGGAAGTCGGCGTGTTGTGATCAGCCGTCGCGAGTGTGCGGTCGGGGCGACGGACACCACGACCGGCGAGGCGGAGGCTCTCAAACGCCTGGGGGGTCGTGACTTCGTGGATCAGGTGCAGGTCGATAAAGAGCAGGTCGTTATCGATGACATGCGAATCCCAGATCTTCTCGTAGGTCGTGCGTCCCACCGCGGCGCTCCTTCTGCTGCTTGCGTAGCGGAACGCTACCAGCGACAAGGACGTATCCTGCCGGTATGTCCGACTCGCGGCCGCCGAAGTTGATCCAGCGCTGGGAGAACCTCGAGATGGGGCTGCAGTTTCTGATCGCATTCATCGTGCTGATCCCGGTCATCTCGGTGCTCCATTGGACAGCGCTCAACCAGCCGCTTGCTCGTGGTGCCGTCTATGGTGTGTTCTGGGCGCTGCCCGCTGCCTTCTTGATTTCTATCGCTTCGCAAAACGAGCGACGTAAGCGCCGCGAGGCACTCGCTGCCAAAGACGAGTCGGGCGACTCGTGATTCCCTCCACAGCCCTGATCGTCCGAAGGAGTTCCACATGAGCGAAACAGCGCCATCGGGCCAGCCCGTCCAGACCGATCGTCGCATGTGGCTGACGCTGTTTGCGATGTGTTTCGCGCTGTTCATGATCATGCTCGACAACACGGTCGTCAACGTGGCGCTGCCGACGATCCAGAGCGATCTCAACCCGACGCAGAGCCAATTGCAGTGGATCATCAACGCCTACATCCTGGTCTTCGCCGCGCTGATCCTGCTCGGCGGCAAGCTTGGCGACCGCTTCGGCCGCAAGAAGCTCTTTATCGTTGGTGTGATTGGCTTTACGGTCTGGTCGGCGGCGTGTGCACTCGCCACGACGACGGATCAGCTGATTGTGTTCCGCGCACTGCAGGGCACGGGCGCCGCGATCATGAACCCGCTCTCGCTGTCGATCCTCGTCGCAACGTTCCCGCGGCCGAAATTGCCTCAGGCGATCGGTATCTGGGCAGGTATCTCCGGACTCGGGCTGGCGCTCGGACCTTTGGTTGGCGGGTTCCTAACTGAGCACGTCGGCTGGAGTGCGGTCTTCTGGATCAACGTGCCGATCGGCATCATCGCGCTCGTCGCCGTGGTGTTCGCCGTGCGCGAGTCGCGCGATGAGACCGTCAAGAGCCTTGATGTGGTCGGTACCGTACTGGTCACTGGGGGGCTGTTTGGGCTGACGTACGCACTGATTGGGACGAGTGATAACGCCTGGATCTCGGTGCGCACGCTGGGCCTCCTTGGCCTCTCGATTGCCTTGTTAGTGGCCTTCGTCTGGTGGGAATCTCGCCACAAGGAGCCGATGGTGCCTCTCGGGTTCTTCAAGAGTCGCGTTTTCTCGACGTCGATCATCGTCGCTGTGCTCGTGGGTTTTGGGCTTTACGGATCACTGTTCGTGGTCACCCTCTACATGCAAAACATTCGCGGCTACAGCGCGATCGACGCCGGCATCCGCACGTTGCCGTTGACGATGGCGGTGATGTTTGTTGCGCCGCTGGCGGGCAAACTCAACGCCCGGCTTGGCTCAGCACGCCTGATGGGGAGTGGTATGGCGATGGCGTGTGTCGCGATGTTGGGGCTGAGTATGCTCGAGTTCGATAGCCCGTATTCGCACATCTGGCCGTTCTACTTGCTGCTCGGTGCGGGCATTGCTCTGACAATGCCAGCGATGAGCGCTGCCGCGATGGGTGCGATCGACCCCCGCAAGGCCGGTGTTGGTTCGGGCGTGCTGAACGCGGCTCGACAGGTTGGTGGCGCGCTCGGTATTGCCGTGCTCGGTTCGGTGGCGGCAACCATTACCACCAACGCCTGGCAGCAGAAGACGCAGGGCATGGGGGGCGTGATTGTGGCGAAGGCCGATCTCCTGACGCAGCTCGTCGAGGGTGCGCAGGCTCAGGCGGTCAATGCGCTGGCTGGTCCGAAGGCGATGCAGCTGGCGATGGAGTCGTGGATGGAGGGCTTCCATGCCTCGGTGCTCGCGGGCGCGTTCCTGATGGCAACGGCCGTCGTGGTCGTCATCGTCGGTTTCCGTGGTGTTGCCAAGCCACAGGCCGTCCCGGTGATGGACTCGTCCGACACGCCACCGCCGGTGGCTGTCGAACTCTAAAACGTCGTTGTCGCGAGGCGACGGCGATACTCGAGTACGAGTGGGTCGTCGATTGGTCGCTCCGCAAAGACACCGATAAAGATGCGCCGGATGGTGTCGAGCCGCTCTGCGTCGGCCGTGTCGATCATGGCGACCATGCCATCGAGCGAGCTCTCGAGGTCCGTCGTAAATGTCTCGAGGCAGGCGGCGAGTTCGGGGTCGGTGGCGGGGTTGGAAAGCACGCGCGAGCGCTCGAAGACGCCACCGCCGATTGGGTGGTGCGCGACAGTGAGGAGCCAGAGGTGAGCCTCGAGTGGGTCGCCTCTATCGAGCATGAGGCGGCCGAGTGCAATCGTCAGCGATGGCTCGAATGGATCGGCTTCGAGGGCGGCGCGTATCAGCTGTTCGTCGTTTGACGCCAGTGCCTGTTCGGCTTGGTTGAGGGGCACAGTGGCAAGGAATGCATCGATCGCTTCACGCGGCTCGGCGCCGGTAATTTCGGCTCGCAGAATGCCGTTAAGGACACCCTTGGTGCTCGGTGCAATCTGGATCCCAAATACGGCAGTGGCCTGCGGGTTCTGCTCGGCATCGATCGAGACCAGCGTGCACTCAAGGCCGCGGTCGGCGATCGCCTCTGCGAGATCGGTCACGTACGTCGCGCTTGGGTCGTGCTCGCCCGCATGCAACACCACCACGATGGGTCGTTCGAACGAGGCGTCGAAGACGTCACGCTGAAAGGTCTCGTCGGTTACGGTCTGCGCGATCACGTCGGGATGCTAACGGGCGGGGGGCGTTAGTACAACGCCGAAGCAAGCCGCTTGCGATACGTGAGGACGATCGGATCGTCAACGGCGCGCTCGGCAAAGATGCCGATCATCACCCGACGAACACGGTCTTTGCGTGCATCGTCCGCTCCTGGCACGACGTCGAGCATCGCCTGCAGCGAGCCCTCGGGATCGCCAGCGAGCGACTCGAGCGCGCGGGCGAGCTCGGGATCGAGGTCGGGTGTCAGCACGATCTCGGCGCAGGCCAGCAAGCCGTCCACCTGAGGAGCGTGACGGGCTGGTTCGAGAACGGTGATCGCTTCGGCGGTGTCGCCGCGGGCGAGCAACATGCGAGCGAGAGCCATGGCGGCGTCGACGTTCTGATCATCCTGCGCGAGCATGGCGCGGAGCGATTCCTCACTCGTCATCTCGACAGCGACCTCAGCCTCAGCTTCGGGCTCGGTTACTACGAGGGTATCGAGGAAGGCCTCAACCTGCGAGGGCTGCAAGAGGCCGACGAACTCGTTGACAACCTGCCCGTTGCGGAAAGCCTTGACGGCGGGGATGCTCTGGATTTTGAAGCTCGCTGCGAGTTGCGCGTTGGCTTCGGTATCGACCTTGACGAGCTTGATCGCCCCGCCACGCGAGGCGACGGCGGCCTCGATGATCGGCGCGAGTTGCTTGCAGGGCCCGCACCAATCAGCCCAGAAATCGACGACGACAGGAACGTTGTGGGAGGCCTCGATGACTTCGCGTTGGAAGTCGGCCTCGGTGACATCAACAGCCATGCCCCCATCGTAGGCGAGACGCGGCTTTCCCTGTCCGCTTTGGTATCGCAGTGGTTGCGTGATTCGCGAAAGGCGTCCGATCCCGTACCCTGACCGAGTGGTCAGTACCCGTGCAGCCATTCGACGCCTGAGCGTTGCGCGTGCGATCTCGGTGACGGGGTCGCAGGTCGCGCTGATCGCGCTGACGTTCCAGATCTACGAGATTACGAACTCGGCTGTCTGGGTTTCGGCGGTCTTTCTTGCCACGTTTGCAGCGATGGGAATCCTGACGCCGATCGGTGGTTGGCTCGGCGATTCGTTCGATCGGCGCAAGGTGATGATCATCTCCGACCTCGGCGCGGCTGTCGTCTTTGCGGCGTTGGTCTTTGCCGATCAGCCGTGGATGCTGATTGCCTTGGCGCTGCTCGCGACCGTGGCCGAGACGCCATTCTTGCCAGCTTCGCAGGCCGCGATTCCAAACTTGGCGGCGGATGAGGATCTCGCCTGGGCGAACGGTCTCGTCTCTCAGGCCTTCGCCCTCGGGATCACGATTGGGCCGCTGGTCGGTGGTGTGCTGGTCGGCGGTGTCGGTGCTGGTACTGCGTTTGGCATCAATGCATTCTCATTCCTAGTGTCTGCTGCGCTCGTGTGGAGCGTCAAGGGCCGCTTCCAAGAAAAGCGTGCAGTGGCCGGGGAACGGCCGCCCAAGGTGCGCTTTACCGAGGGTCTTCGGATTGTCTGGCAGATTCGCCTGCTGCGGCTGGTCGTGTTGGCCGAGGTGGTCGCCTACAGCGTCGTTGGTTGGGCGATGGTGTCGGATGCGCCATTGGCCAAGCTCTTCGATGTTGGTGCGATTGGCTTTGCGGCGCTGATCTCTTGTTGGGGAGTGGGCATGCTGATCGGCTCGTGGGGAATTGGTCGGTGGCTTGGCGAGCGGCGGATCGAGTCGAAGATCATGCTGATCGGCATGCTGATCGATGGCATCTCGATCGCCTTCATGGGTCTTAGCCCGTGGTTTGTGCCAATCCTGATCGTCAGTGTGATTGGTGGTGCCGCCTCGGGCTGTGTCAATGTCTCGCGCCAGACGCTGCTTCAGCGCGCTGTGCCCGATCATTTGCGGTCGCGTGTGTTTGCGGTGGCAGAGGTGACGGCAACCATTTCGTTCACGCTTGGTTTGGCGATCGCGGGCCCCGTGATCGTCCTGATTGGTGTGCGCCCGTCCTACATTCTCTCGGGCGTCGTCTTCGCCTTGGGCGCCTTGATGCTGATCCCCGTCGTGCGCCGCCCGGTCATCCAGTCACCGTCGCCATGAATGTCCAGAAGGGGTCAGGCACGATCTGGACATTTGGCAGACGAGCTAGCTCGTCATCAAATGTCCAGATCGTGCCTGACCCCTTCTGGACATTCACGTTGGATAGCGGCCGGCAC
>JBAXOM010000002.1:0-43693 GCA_037133215.1 Thermoleophilia bacterium
GCCGGCATCGCTCAGCTCGGCAATCTCGCGCGGGCTATACCCGAGTTCGCTGAGAACGTCTTCGGTACTCGCACCTCGACCGAGTCCGGCGTGGCGGACCGCGCCAGGCGTGCGCGAGAGGCGCGGAGTCGGTGCAGACTGCAGGAGCTCACCTTCGCCGTCCGGGTTATTGACCAGCGACAACGAACCACGGGCGATCACGTGCTCGTCGGCGATCAGTTGCTCGGCGCTATAGACCGGACCGGCAGCAGCTCCAGCGTCCGCAAGAATCTGAACTGCGTCGCGCCACGCGTGCCGCCCTGTCCAGGCGCTGATCAGCGCGTCGAGGGCATCGACATTTGCGATGCGATCGGCGTTCGTGGCGAAGCGAGGATCGTTTTCGAGTGCGTCTCCACCGACGACTTTGAGAATGCGCTTGGCAACCGAGTCGGCCGAGCCAGACATGCAAATCCAGCCGTCCGAGCACTCATAAACGTTACGTGGGGCCGAGAACCAGAGTCGGGAACCGATTCGCTGGTCGGAGACGCCGGTGCGGTGGGCAATGGCCGCGCCGGGTCCGACCACATCAAGCATGGAATCCAGCAGCGTGGCGTCGATGACCTGTCCTTCGCCCGTGAGATCGCGGTGACGAATGGCAGCCAAAATCGCGAAGGCCGAGAGCGCGCCGGTGATCTCGTCGGCGAGAGCGACCGGAGGTAGGGTCGGGGGACCATCGGCCTGTCCCGTCGTGTACGCAAGCGTTGACATCGCCTCGGCGATCGTGCCAAAACCTGCGCGCGACGAGTAGGGTCCGTCCTGACCAAAACCGGTCACGCGCAGAATCACCAGGCCGGGATTCTCGATCAACAAGACAGACTCGGGATCAAGGCCAAGTCGCTCGAGTGCGCCCGGGCGAAAGTTCTCGATCAAGACATCTGCGGTCCGAATGAGACGAAGCAGGACTTCGCGGCCTTGATCCTGTTTGAGGTCGAGTTCGATGGGGCGCTTGTTGCGTCCGACGAGGCGCCAGTAATAGGCGTCGTCACCGTCGGACTCGCCAAGGCTGCGAGCACCATCGCCACCGCCGGTGCGCTCGACCTTGATGACATCAGCACCGAAATCGGCGAGACGCCGGGCAGCGCTCGGCCCCGCGAACACCGTCGCGAGGTCGATTACACGGAGTCCGCGGAGCGGCCCTTCGTGTAGTTCGGCGCTCATCGCTAATGCGCTCCGTTGGGGAGGACGGTGTCGAACGCTGCCAAGACGCGGTCGGCGGTCTCGCGATTCGCGTTGACGCCCATCATGCCGATACGCCAGATCGGCGGCGACAACGGTCCGAGCCCGCCGCCAACCTCGATGTTGTGCGTGTTGAGCAGAATGCCTTGGATTGCCTTGCCGTCGATACCCTCAGGGACGCGGACGGCCGTCAACTGTGCCAACTGGTCGGAGGCTGCGGGTAGAAGATCGAAGCCGCGCTCGCGGAACCCCGCCTGCACGTACGCGCCGGCGTCGGCGTGGCGTGCGTAGCGAACGTCGAGGCCTTCTTCGAGGGAGAGGCGGAGTGCCTCATCAAGGGCGTAATACGACAGGTTCGGAGTTGTGTGGTGGTACGCCATCGGCCGGTCGATCCAGTACTTGATGTGCTCGGCCAAATCGAGCGAGTACGGCACCTGCATGCCATCGCGACCAATGCGCTCAATTGCGCGCGAGGAAATCGAGACGGGCGAGAGACCTGGAGGAGCAGCGATGCACTTTTGGCTGCAGGCGTACGCGTAGTCGACGCCCCAAGCATCGAGCTCGATCGGCATGCCGCCGATTGCGGTGACACAGTCTGCGTAAAGGAGCGCGTCGGTATTGGACGCACGCATTGCCTCACCAAGTTCTTGCAGCGGATGGGCGACGCCCGTCGAGGTCTCGGCGTACACCACGCAGACCATCACGGCACTGGGATTCTGGGCGAGCGCGTCGAGGATTTGATCGTTCGGGACATGCTGGCCAAACGGAGCGGTCAACTCAACGACCTTGGCACCGCGGCGACGCAACATCTCGAGGATGCGGTTGCCAAAGAATCCGGCGCTCGCTGCAACCACGGTGTCTCCGGGGGCGACGAGGTTGAGGATGCCGGCCTCCATGCCGCTCGTGCCGCTCTGAGAGAGGCAGAACGAGGCACCATCGGTGCGGCCGTAGACCGTGCCGATCATCTCGGCCATCACGAGCAGGCGCTCCCAAAAGACAGGGTCGAGGTGGCTGATCAGCGGCTTGCGCATCGCCTCAAGGACACGCGGATCAACATTCGAGGGGCCGGGGCCTGCGAGCAGGCGTGTGGGGGGCTGGAAGCTCTCGATAGTTGCGTGTGCTGGGGCGGTTGCGCTCAAAACGATCTCCATACGTTGACTACCTGCATGGTACGTCGCCAGTTCCATAACTTCTATATTGATTTTTGAGATAATTCATCGGCCTAAACCGATCAATTGTTCCTAGCCGACGCTCTGAACTCCCGCGGCGACGCCTGCCATCGTCGTCAAGAGTGGCTGCCTCACGGATTCATCGCCATTGGCGAGGCGTTGCAGAAGTTCTGTCTGGATTGCGCTGAGCGGATCAATCCACGGATTGCGATGAGCCAGACGCTCTCGTAACTCGGGTCGGCGACCGTAGAGGTCGTCCTCACCGGTGATGCGTAGAATTGCCGCCCGGCTTCGCTCGTGCTCGTCGCGGATGGTCTGCCAGATCCGCGTGGCCTCCGCGGTCGGGTGCAGCGCGAGGTAGTCGCTCGCAAACGAGAGGTCGGTGCGAAAGAGCGAGGCCTCGAGGGCCGAGACGATCGCCCGGAAAGGTGGCCAGTTTGCCCACATCGCCTGCTGAATAGCGACGTCACCACCGGCCAGCGCTGTTCCCGAGCCAAACCATGCGGGTACGAGCACGCGCGTCTGTGTCCAGGCCATTACCCACGGAATTGCGCGCAGGCTGTCGGCGCCACCGGCGGCCCGACGAGCAGGACGCGAACCGAGTTTGAGGTCGTCGGCGAGGGTAATCGGCGTGGTGTGGAGAAACGTGTCGGTGAAGGCCGGGTCGTCCAGCAGGCCGCGCCACGATGCGCGTGCGGTATCGGCCAACAACTCCATCTGGTCACGCCACGCAGTCGGTGTGGCGTCGTCGCCTTCGCGGGCTGCGGCGATCAGCGCGCCAGACAAGACCTGCTCGAGCGCTCGACGAGCAAGGACGGGGTGCGCCAATTTAGAGCGCGCGGTCTCTCCCTGTTCGGTCAGGCGCAGCCCACCACTGGCGGCACCCGCTGGCAGAGCCTTGGCAATTTCGTCCGATGGCGCACCACCACGGGCAGGCGATCCGCCACGGCCATGAAAGGCTCGGAACCCGATGTTGTGCCGCCGGCAGACGGCGACGAGGTCTTCCTGTGCGCGCCAAATGCGCCATTGCGCGGCAATAAAGCCCTCTTCCTTGCCACCATCGGAATGACCGAGCATGACCTCGAGGCGACCACCGGTACGTGCGATGTGCTCCCGCATGGCGGGCACGGCGAGCACGGCCTCAGCGATCGCGGTCGCGTTGCGGAGCGAGGCGCCGGATTCGAACAGCGGTACGACCGGAACTCCGTGCAGACCAGCCCGGTGCAGGAGCCACGTCGCTGCCAATACATCCGTGGGCGATTCGCAGCCGGAGATAACGAGGGAGCGCAGTGGCATGGCGCCGAGGGCTGCATGGAGATCTGCCGCCTCGTCGAGCGCTCGCGCGGCGCGCAGGTCGTCGGGAGCTGGAGCAGTTGTGCGCGCAACGGGTTGCGCAAGTGCGGCGGCAAGATGTGCAAGTCGTGCGGATTCCTCGAGGCCCGCGGTCCCGGGGAGGAGAGCATCGACTGCGTCACCCAATTCCTTGGCGTGGAGACGTACGTCGATCTCGAGCAAGTGAAGCCCGAAAATACGCACCTGCCAGGCGAGGCGGTCGAGCGATGGTGTGTCACCTGGGGCGGCGGCGCGAACGGCATCGACGTCCTCGATTAGAGTCTTTGCATCGCGATACATCCACGCTGGATCGATCTCCTCGTCTAACGCGCGCAGCGTCCACGTCAGTCGTTCGCGCATCAGTCGAAGCTTGCGCCGCAGGGGCTCATGCGCGTAGGCATCACCCTCGCTACTTCCGCCAGGTAACGTGGTTGCGTCGCGCTCGATCAGAAGCAGTAGCTCGGCGACGTCGGTATAGCGAGCGGCCTCGGAATGGAGGCGCGAGGCGCTAACGACACGGTCGATCAAGAGCCGCAACGCCGCGCGGCGAGCCTCGATGACCGCGAAGCGCACCGTTTCGGCGGAGGCAGACGGGTTGCCGTCCATGTCGCCGCCTGCCCACTGGACGAACGAGAGTGGTGCGCGTTCCAGCGCGAACCCGAGACGCCGCTCGGCACTGACGGCGACGTCGGCCGCCGCGTCGTAGAGCGCGGTCTCGACGAGAAAGACCGTCCTCCGGATCTCTTCCTCGACCGGTGGGCGGCTGCGACGAATCTCGTCGGTGGCCCACCACGCACTGACAGTCTCCTGCGCCTCGGCCAGTGCGCGTTCCTGGGCCTCGAGTCCAGGGGCGCGGTCGAGTGCATCCAGTTGCTCGGTCAGGCGGTGCAGTTTGTGTAGCACCGCTCGGCGCGTGGCGTCGGACGGATGCATGGTCAGCACGAGCTCGACGTGGAGGTCGTCCAGATGGGAACGAAACTGCTCAGGGTCGCCAAGCTCGGCGATGGCCTGCTCCAGTGAGGCGCGGCGCCACCCGGTGGTCTGCAAGCGGCGAACACGCTCACGCTCTTCGCAGAGGTTAGCCAGCTGCAGGCGCATCAGAAGGGCTTTTGCCGTGGCGCCTGCCGCGCGTCGATCAAGTTGCGCCACTTCGGAGCGGATCAGTGCAGCTGCGCCCACATCTCCGGCACGAGAGCGTTCGGCCAGTTCGTGGAGACGCAGAACCGTCTCGACTATCTCGATGCCCTCCGTGTTCGTAATCGCCTCAAACAGCAGGCGTTCCAGAATGCGGTCGTCGCCACCGAGCGTGCCGGGCTGGAGTTCGCCGACGACCACTGCCATCAGGTCCCCGACAGGCGCTCGACGCGTGCGATCACGTTCTCGGCCATCTTGATCGACGCCGCGTCAATCAGGCGACCATCGAGCGAGACAGCACCGCGACCCTCAGCGGCGGCCTCAGCCATGGCAACCATGATGCGCTGAGCGCGATCGACCTCGTCGGGCAGCGGCGAGAAGATCTCGTTTGCCAACTCGATCTGACTCGGGTGGATTGCCCACTTACCTTCGCAGCCGAGGGCGGCGGCACGGCGGGCCGCCATCTTGTAGCCGTCAGGATCGCTGAAGTCGCCGAACGGTCCGTCGATCGGGCGAAGCCCGTTGGCTCGGCAGGCGACGATCATGCGCGAGAGCGCAAAGTGCCAGGGGTCGCCCCAGTGAAGTTCGCGGGCGCCGCTCGCGTCGGGATCGGTCAGGACCGCGTACTCCGGCGTGACACCACCGATCACCACTGTGCGGGCTCGGGTCGACGCTGCGTAGTCAGCCACGCCAAACGAGAGTGCCTCAAGGCGCTCCGGGCAGGTCTCCGCGATTGCCTCAACATTGGCCATCCCGGGTGCGGTTTCGATCAAGGCGGTGATGGCAATCGGGTCGTAGCCATAGGCTTGCTCAATCTGCGAAAGCAACATCGCGACAAACTCGATGTCGGAGGGACGGCCGACCTTCGGGATCAAAATCATGTCGAGTTTGTTGCCAACGGCCTCAACGATGTCGACGACATCGCGGTAGGCCCAGTAGGTATCGAGGCCATTGATGCGGACTGACGTTGCGGTCTTCGACCAGTCCCGGGACTGCAGCGCCTCGATGGCGTTCTTGCGCGCCTGGACCTTGTCATCGGGGGCAACGGCGTCCTCCAGGTCGAGGAAGACGATGTCGGCGCCGGACTCGGGGGCCTTCTCCAGCATGCGGAGATTCGAGGCGGGGACGGCAAGTTCGGAACGGTGGAGGCGGTCTTTATTCGGCATGCCCGACACGGTACGCCACCAACACATGGACTTCTAGCAGGTAATAGTGTCTAATTCATAAGGCAATGGCTATGACACTCTCGCAGCTGAAGACGTTTATCGCGGTCGCCGAGGATGGCTCGGTACGCGCTGCGGCCGAACGTCTGCACGTGTCGCAGCCATCGGTGTCGGGAAGTATCGCTGCCTTGAGTGACGAAGTTGGTGTCGCGCTGACCGAGCGCGATGGTCGCGGGATGAAGCTGAGCCCAGCCGGGGAGGTGTTCTTGCCCCACGCACGTGAGGCCCTCGGACTGCTCGAGCAGGGCACCCGGATGGCGCACAGTGCGTCGGCGAAGGAACAGGCGACCGTACGCATTGCCGCGGTCTACACGGCAGCGGAGTTTGTTTTGCCGATGTTGCTGCGCGCATTCCGCGAGGCGCATCCGGAGATTCCGATCCAACTCGAGATCGGTAACCGTGAGCATGTGCTTGAGTTACTCGGCTCGCGCGAAGCGGACATCGGCATTGGTGGACGCGCCCCGGAAGACGGGATGTACGAGGGGTTGCGCATCGCGACAAATAGTCATGTGATCGTCGCGGCGCCAGACCATCCGCTCGCCAAACAGCAACAGATTCCCCTGCGCGACCTCTCGAATGAGATCTGGTTGGTACGTGAGGAGGCCTCCGGCACGCGCCGCCTCGTCGATGAGTACCTTGCGGGAGCGCATATCACGCCGTCTAAGACGACGATCGGTTCGAACAGTGCGGTGGCCGCTGCCGCGATGGTTGGGCTCGGCGTTGGGGTTGTCCCGTTGGTTGCCGTCGAACACCAGATTACGGCTGGCTCACTGGTGCAGCTGGATGTCGTACCGAGCCCGCCGTCGCGAGATTGGTTCGCGCTGCTACCTGTGCGTCGACCGAGCCCAGCAGCCCGCGTGCTCGCCGAATTTCTTACGCAGCGCTAAGAAAACGCACGATCCGCGCGGCGATAGCGTCGGGTTGCTCGACGTGGAGCCAGTGGCCAACGCCGTCAACCTGCTCGAGCTCGAGACCAGCGCTGAAGCGTTGGTCGAAGCCGGCAAAGCAGGCTGGACGGATACAGCCGTCGGTACCGCCATGCAGCATCAGCGTCGGCACGAGCACGTCGCCCGTGGAGGTCGATGCGCCGAAGTCGTCGCGGTACCACCCATGGACGGCCTCTCCAACCCCCGGTTGCTGCAGGATCTCCTTGACCGCCGACCACTCGGGGCGACGGAGCCCAGGCGACCACTCCTCGTGCAGTTGGTCGAGCCAATCGGAATCTGCCGCCAGTTGAGCAGCGCCACCGGAGTAGGCCAAGATCCAGGCGTAGGCGGCGGTCTTCTGCTCTTGCAGATCGCGGCGCCTGGCGGCAAAGCCCTCGGGGTGGGGGATCGCCAGCGAGACAACGCGCGAGACGCGGTCGGCGTGGTTGGCACCAAGGTCGAGCGCGACACAGCCACCCCAGTCGTGACCGACGACCGGGATTCGCTCGAGTTGGAGAGTGTCCAAAACGGCAATCATGTCGCTCGCAACCGCAGCGCTCTGATAGCTCTCGACTGGTTCGGAGGGCATGTAGCCGGGGAGTGCCGGGACGATCGCACGGTAGCCAGCCTCAACGAGGCGTTCAACGAGTGGTGTCATACCGATCGGAGCGTCGGGAAAGCCGTGCAGCACGAGCACGGGCAGGCCCTTGCCGATATCCCAAAACGCCACAGCTCCACGAGCCTGCGCGAACGATGGTGCGGTCGCGAATGCGTCCACTAGATTGCGCTAAAGCCGCCGTCGACGGGCATGATCACGCCCGTCATCCAGGAGGCGTCGTCGGAGGCGAGGAAGAATGCGGCGCCCGCGATGTCCTCGGCCTCGCCGAGTCGTGGCATCGGCGTCGTCGCCTGGAGTCGGGCAAACTTGGCCGGGTCGTCCCAGAGGTTGCGCGTCATCGACGTTCGGACATAGCCGGGGCAGATCGCATTGACCGTAATCGAGTGCGGGGCCAGTTCGATCGCCAAGGTGCGCGTGATCTGGACCACGGCGCCCTTGCTCATGTTGTAGTGGTATCCCGTCTGGACACCCGTGAGACCGGCAATCGAGGCGAGCGTGACGATCCGTCCACCGCGGCCCTGTTCGATCATCGCGCGAGCACTCTCGCGACACGTCCACCAGACGCCGTCTTGGTTGACTGCCTGCACCTGCTTGTAGTCCTCGAACGGCTCGTCGACGATCGAATAGGCGAGCGGCGAGACACCGGCATTGGCGACCGAAATATCAAGACCGCCATAGGTGTCAGTCGCGGTCGCGACGGCGGCGGCAACCTGAGCGCCATCGGTGACATCACATTCGACAAACGTTGCGCGACCGCCCTGCTCGTTGATCAGGTCGTGTGTCGTTGTCGCGTCTTCCCAGCCACCAGCAATGGGGTTTGGCACGAGGTCGGCACACACGACAGCAGCGCCCTCAGCGGCGTAGCGCAGGGCAATGGCACGACCATTGCCGCTCGCGGCTCCGGTAATCAGGGCGACGCGGCCCTCGAGTCGGCGTTCTGCGGTCATTCGTTCAGCTCCTCGGTACGGGTCTCGGCGGCGAGCACAGCATCGTGCCCACCGTCCATGCGAATAGTTGTGCCATTGATTGATTCGGCGTTGGTGCCAAGCATAAGGTCGGCGACGGTAGCGACCTCAGCGGGTGCAGTTGCATCGGCGACAAGAATTGCATTGACGGCGATGCCGGGCAGTGTCGAGGCAACCTCCATCAGCATCACGAGCCCGGCCGCGATCAGTGATCGCACGCCATCGCGGTGGTCAGGGATCAGCCCGCCGGTTGGGCAGACGATCACGACACGCGTCGATAGCTCGAGTTCGCTCAGAGTCTGGAGAACGGCAGCCGCGGCCGTCAGTGTCTCACCCAATAGTCGCTCGAGTTCACTGGTCTCGACGGCACCGAGCGGGCCAAGCGAGGGCGGCAACGCGACGATCGCCAATTCGGTCGGGCGGTCGCGTCGGACGATCTCGCGCACGGTGGTGCGGGCGGGCGACGAGGCAAAGCGCGCACCATCGGCCAGGGCCTGGGCAACCGCACCGTGAGTGCCGATCACGAGGCGCGTCATCGATCGACCCCTGGGTGGGCCTGCCACGCGGTTGTCGACGAGCGCATACCCGCGTCGATCAGCAGGCCAGTACCGGAGATGCGGGAGGCATCTGCGCTGACCAAGAAGGCTGCGGCCGCCGCGATGTCTTCGCCGCGGAGGATCGTACCGAGCGGTGGGGGTAACCAGCCGTCGGTCGCACCCGGCGTGCGACGCCCGGTCGTGGTGGTCAACATGCCTGGGGCGGTGTCACCGGGGCAGATCGCGTTGACCCGCACTCCGGTGGGCCCCCATTCGGCGGCGAGACAGCGCGTCATCGTCAAAGCCATCCGTTTAGCGATCGAGTAGGCGGCAATTGGGGCCTCACCCCAAACGCCAGCGTCGGAAGCGGTGATCAGCAGCGAGCCTTGCGACGTCTGCAGATGCGGCAAGGCGGCTCGTGCCTGGCGATGCACGGCAAGGACATTGACGCTCATCAAGAGATCCCAATCGGCATCGGGAGTATTCGGGAGGTCGGCGTCGAGGATGACTCCAGCGTTGAGGATCACGGCGTCGAGACCACCCAAAGCCTCGGCGGCGCGGGCGACGGTGTCGTCGGTCGAGTTGCCAACATCGCCGACGACTGCCACGCCGCCGATCTCAGCCGCCATCGCATCGGCCCGTTCCTGCGAGCGTCCTGCAACCGCGACGTGCCAGCCATCGGTGGCAAGACGGCGGCAGATGGCGGCGCCAATGCCCGAGGTACCGCCGGTCACGAGTGCGCGCATTGGTGTCATCCCGCGAATTCTCCCAGTGGTCGTCGTGCCGCGAGCCGGGCGGCAGCACGGCCGAGCAGGCGAGCATCGCCAACAGGCCCGTGGAGGTATGCGTCGTCGGTTCCCGTGGAGAGCGCAACGACAAGCTCGGCTCCATCGACCGCGAGCCCAATCCCGAGAGGTGAGCGCACCGCAGCGGCCCTGGCCGAGATTGGCTCGGCCAGGATCTGGAGCGGCACGGCCTCTTCCTCGAAGGCGGCCGTAACGAGTCGGATCAGTCCCGCGTCGGCACTGGCCAGCACGACGGCCGGGGCGCTCATAGGGTCTCCGCGTGGAGCAAGACGAGCCCAACAGCGACGGCGGCCCGTGGCCCGTGTTCGCCCAAGACATCGCCGCGCGCAATGGCAAGATCGAGGTCAGCAAGTGCCAGCGACACCTCGCTGACGATCTCGGCGTCTTCGGCACAACCGCCTACGAGGACAGCGAGCTCCCCGCGGGGAAGGCCCCCGGCAGCGGTAATCGCCCGGCGGAGATTGCCTGCGATGATCGTCCGTTTCGCGGCTCGTCGCAGTCGGGCCCAGACTTCGGGCGCGAGGTCGGTCTCGAGAGCATCGAGGGAACCGTCTTGACGCTCCGTGATGCAGAGGTGCGCGACAGACTGTGGAGGAGCGGGGGACGTGAGAAACGTTCGGCTGCCGTCCTCGTGCCTCAGGATGAAGGGCGTCTCGACGTGCACACTTGGGTGTCGCTTCGCCTGCTCCGCACGCAGCGGATCAATGCCGAGAATCGCGCCACAGATGCGATCAACGAGAAGGCCGGCACCGGCAGTTGCGATAGCAACGTCGCGGTCATCGAGCTGGACGTGGAGGTCGACGGTACCTCCGCCCATGTCGATCACGACGGGGGCGTGGCCGGCACCTGGAGTTGTTGACGCTCCAGCCACTGCGGCTGCGGTCTCGGCGGCGACGACGACAACCTCACCCGAGAAACGCTCACCAAGGGCCTGTTCGAGCGCACGGTCGTCGCGGCGTGCGAGTACCGCGAGCCCAACGGCGCGTCGTTGACGGAGGCGTAGCGAGAGTGCCGCGTCGTCGATTGCCTCAGGGAGTGGTGCCCAAAACGCGTCAATCAGGTTGGCGTCGATTCCTTCGATCGCAACCACCTCGCCCACGCCCGGTGGTGTGGTGCTGATATCGATCGTGCGGGTCGAGCCGTCGGTCAGTGTCGCGAGGTGTGGCTGCTCTTGTTCGGTGCTGCCACCCGACGCCTGGCGGCGAACGGCGATGCCTGCACGATGGCCAAGCAATGCGCGCGCTGCATTGCGGGCACCACGCGCACGGGTGGGATCGAGCGAGAGCAACACGGCTAGACGCAACGGATCGGCGAGCTGGACGACGGTTGCACCAAGCGGTGCCACCTCGACGGCAGCCCATGCGCCTCGCGGCAACTCATCGGTATCGGCCACCTCATCGACGATTGGCAGCGTGGCGTCAACGCGGTTGCCGATCAACACACCGTCGTCGCCCGCCACGATGATCGCGACTAGTTGCCAGCCCTCCGCCCGTGCTGCATTGAGAGCCGCTGCGGCGGCGTCAAAGTCGATCGGCCCGACGATCGGGATCACCGGGACCGGTAACGGGTCGCCGACGAGCTCGACTAGATCGATCAGCTGCCCAGCCGCTGCCCCGACGCCCGACGGCGTGGCGCTCACGGGGCGAGCGATGCCAACACCGCCGAGGTCCTCTTCGCTTTCGGCCGCGAGTTCGCGAAGCCCGGTCTCGACCGGATGGAGATCAGCCAGCAGAATGCGCGTTGGTGTCTCGCCGAGTCGCCGACTGGCCCGTTCGATCAGGTCGAGCACACCCTGGGCAGACTCTGCCGTGCCTTTTGCTCCCGTCGTTGGCCCGCGCGTGACACTCAGATGCTCAGGTGGTTGCCCTGGTACGAGCCGCGCTAACGCGACCTCGGTCGTAGCGTTGCCAACATCAACACCGGCGACGAGCACGTCAGCTGATCAGCCCACGACGGGTGTAGTGCGCGATTGCCTCGTGTACGAGCGCTGCGCAGCGCACGCCACCACCAGCCTCGAGTTCGGCAGCGATGGTTTGGAGCTCGGCCACCGATGAACGGCCGGGACGCAGAGCGTCGTAGAACCGGAGCACGTCATCGTCGGAAAACAGAGCGAGTTCGGCACCGCGACGGAGATTGTCGGCCAACTGTGGATTGCCACCCTGCTCGGCAAACTCGGCCTGGCGACGCAACGTGTCGGGGTCGACCGCCGCGTCGGCAGAGGTAATCGTGCCGGCGCGGATATCAGCGACGGTCAATTCGTCGGCAGCCTTTCCGGTCTGCGACCGAACGTCGGCGCGGTTGTGTTCTCCAAGGGGATATTTCAACTCGGCCATGTGACCTCAATCTCCTGCGGAGTCCCTGCGCGCAGACACTGGCTCTCGCGGTTGATCAGCGCTACCACCTTGGCGTGATACCGCGGACCCATCGGCTCCCCCGACTCGGGCAGCAACACCGGGGAGGGCTTCTCGCCGCGCGCGTGACGCGCGGCATTGCGGCCCATCAGGCGGTAGCGCGATGCGTCGATCAACGGCGCCATGCTCAGCAGTTCGAGATTGGCAAGGGTTGGGAGGTCCGCGCGGTGGATCAACGCCGTTCCCTTCCCCTGAATGCCAAGCGCAACGCCGCTCCCCGACAGGTTCGCTGCGGTCCAGCCGATCATGCCGAGGTCGAGCGAGTGGGTGACGCGCACGACACGGGCGTGCACACCTTCCTCCTCGATCCCAGCCAGGATCTGGCGCAACGCCTCGCCCACCGTCAAGCCGGAGAGCGTAAGCCAGACATCAACGCCAAACGCGGGGGAGATGCCAATGACAACCTCGTCTGGGCGGGGCCGCACGGCCGCTGGGCCGGTCTCGGTCAGGACGACACATCCAGCGTGAGGCGCCTGCTCTGCGAGCAACTCCACGTGCGAACGCTCCTGTCGGACGCGGGCCATTTCCTCGAGGCGAGCGGAAGACGGGCGATAGCCGGTGCCGGGACCTGCGTAGTCGTTGGGGTCCGTGAGTGCACTCAACACGCTCATGTCCTCAGCGAAGATCGCCGAGGTTTGGAGGTGGTCGCCAAACAGGCGTTGGCGGGTCATCTCGAGCACACGCTCAGCCTCGAGTTCGAAGCCACGGATCGACAGCGCGCGCACGACATCGACCGCGGTGATCTCGCGCTCGATAATTGCGTCGCCGGCACGGGCCGTCTCATCGGTCTGGTGCTCCGACACGTCGAGGCTGCCATGGGCCGTTACCACCCGCTCGAGCTCGGCATCGTCGAACGTCATTAGATCGAGTTCATCGAGCACCGCCCGACAGGCCTCGGCG
Source organism: Thermoleophilia bacterium (assembly GCA_037133215.1). GTDB lineage: Bacteria > Actinomycetota > Thermoleophilia > Gaiellales > F1-60-MAGs149 > F1-60-MAGs149. The sequence continues at coordinate 13,237 of JBAXOM010000002.1, forward strand.
GCGCGACGCCGTAGCGGCAAGAGGGTGTCGTCGCCTTGCGACCGCAACACACCCTCAAAGCCCCAATCGCGTTGGACCATCATGTAGTCATCGATGTCTTCGGCGTTGAAGTTCGAGGCGCCAAAGGTGTTGTCGTAGCTCGGGATCGAGCCAAAGCCGCTGAAAAGAAAGTCCGAGCCGGCAAGCAGCAACGGCAGCGTGTGCGCGGTGCGACGGATGTCCGATGCGCTCATCTGCGTGTCGTTGCCCGTGCACGACTCGAGGCCGTAGAGCGTTGCCATGACATTCTCGGCCAGGATCTCACGCATGCCGTTTGGCACAGATCCCGTGACATTGATGCCGTCGATGCCGCCGTTCTGCGTTCCCTGTGAGCCCGCCGCACGGGTGATCGCGACACAGCGCGCCTCGAGGTAGAGCATTGATTTACCCTCCGCGGCACCCATCAAAACTTCGGCGCCCGAGCCGGAGGTGAAGCGCATCTTGAGTCCGCGAGAGGCATAGGAGGACGCCAAGAGCGCCTTCGACCACGGGGTGTCGTCGCCATCGAGAAAGACCTGCTCGGTGCCGTAGACAGAGACCGTCTCGGCGTAGGTCGTCAGACCGCGCATGCCTAGTTCGAGTTCGGTCTTCTCCTCGACGGAGCACTGCGTCAGCGCGCCTGGAGCAGGTACCTGACTACCGATGAGGAGTGCAAGGGCGACGAGTGGGGCGTCGCGCAGCACGGGGACCGTTGTCTCCAGCTCGCGGAAGCCGAGCGCCACGGCACTCGCCGCGTCGGCGGCAATCAGGAGCGGGTGGTCGATGCGATTGGTGACGTGCGCTTGGATCGAGGGCGTACGTCGTGCCCGCATCTTGGCCATCGCCTGCATCAACTCGAGCGGACTGAGCAGACTAAGAATGCGTGCGACCTTGGCGGGCGTCATGCCCTCGACGAGGCGCAGGATCTCCGTACGGGGTACGTCGTGTCCACAGAGCATGCGCGCGAACGTGATGTCATCGAGCGCCATCGCCTCCTCGGCGACAGTCGGGTCGATCCCGTGCGCAGCGAGGAATGCGTCGATCAGGTCAAAATCGGCCTCTGATCGACCGTCGATCTCGACGATCCGTCCGTCCTCAACACGAATCGACGGGTCGGGATCGTTGGGACTATCGAAGGCGATCAGGCCAAGCTCGGGATACTCCGGCACGACGACGTCGCGACTGATCGCGCGCGTTTCGAAAAACGCGCTGCGTCGAGACGTTCCCTCAGCCGGCTCCATGGATCGATGCTACCGCTTTTTCCAGCGGGAGGCTGGCCTAGCGAGCATAAGCGGACACCTTCAGATCGGAACGTGCCACGATTCCGCCATGACAGGGATCCGTCAAGGCGTCGCCCCCTCGACCATGCTGGCCGTGGTGGGCGATTCGGCGAGCGGCAAGACTACGCTGACGCGTGGTCTGGCACGCGTGCTTGGTGAGGAGCAGGTTGCCCATGTTCCGAGCGACGACTACCATCGCTACGACCGTGCTCAGCGCAAGGTGATGGGCATCACGCCGCTCAATCCCGAGGCCAACTATCTCGACATCATGGCGCGCGATCTCGAGACGCTCTCGACGCAGCGCGCGATCCTCAAGCCCACCTATCGCCATACCGACGGCACGCTCGGTCCGCCTCAATACCTTCAGCCGAGTCCCTACACGGTGGTCGACGGATTGTTGTGCCTCCAGACCGAGGAGTTGCGGCGACGCTTTGACTGCACCGTCTACATGGACCCACCAGAGGAAATCCGACGAGCCTGGAAATTGCTTCGTGACACCACGCGACGCGGCTACACGACGGACGAGGTGCTTGACGAGATGGATCATCGCGAGCGCGACTCGGTCAAATGGGTACGACCGCAGCGCGCGTTTGCAGACCTTGTGATCACGTTTCGTCACGGCAGCCGTCCCGAGGAGAAGAACCTCGACGCAGAGATTCTGCTGCGACCAACGTTGCCGCATCCCGATCTCTCCGGTCTTGGCGGCGAGGGACCTGACGATCTCACGATTACGAAAATGCCGCATGGCGAGCAGTTGTTGAACGTACCGGGCATCCTGCCGCCGGGACGTGCACAGGAGATCGAAGAGGCAATTTGGGATCGCCTGCATTTCGCTCGCCATCTCCAGCTCGACCGACTCGGGCAATTTACACGCGGCATGGATCTGTATCGATCCGATGCGCTGGCCATCACCCAGCTCCTCGTGCTGTACCAGTTGGTGACCGCGCGGGCGACCCGTGCGCTCGACGTCGCCGGCGCACCAACGCGCCACGGCGAGGTCGACTAGCTCTCTGCGGCGACGCTGCCTCGGCGATCGACGCCGACGATGGTGGCAAAAAGTATGCCGAGGACAATGGGCGGTAGGAACGTCAAGGCGCGCTCGAGTAGCACGCCCGCCACGACCGCCGTGTGATCACCGCCGAACGCGACCAGCAGCCCCGTCATGCCGAGCTCGACGAAGCCGATACCGCCGGGGGTGATCGGAATCATCAGAAGCAGACGCGTCAGCGACCAGGCGACGAGAATCTCCTGCCACGAGAGTTGCGCAGAGTCTGCACCGCAGACGCGAAGTGCAACGACCACGCACGCGAAGACAGCGATGTTCGACGCCAGCGTGGCGGCGAGCAGTCCGAGCCAGCGCTGTCGGAGCACGACAATCGCCTCGGCTCGGAATTCGACGACGTGCTGTCCCCAATCGCCTGCTGGGCCTCTGCGTAGTACACGCAAAAGCGGGGAGGCCAAACGGGCTGCTGTGGTACCGGCGCTGCGTGCAGCACCAGCGTCGCGGATCGACCGAACCACCACGCCCGCGATCACGATGAGCACCATAAGTGCGGCGACCGCGATGACAAACAGCCCCGTTCGCCGCTCGCCGTCGAACTGGAGCAGGACGAGGCTGAGCGGTGGGAGGACGACAAAGAAGACCGCATTTGCCGCTCCGACAAGGGTCAGGGCAACCGCGATTGGTTGCGGGCCAAAACCCCAGCGTCGATACAACGCAACCTGTGCGCCCATCCCAAGCGCATCACCCGCGGGCACGGCATGCGAGAAGGCAGCAGAGATTTGTGACGAGCTCAACGCGCGCCAGAAGCCCAAGCCGGGGAGAGCGGCTTGGAGTGGTGGTGCGAACGTGATGACGTTGAGAACCGCAAGCCCAACGAGTACGACGACCTCGATCGTTGTCAACTGGCGAAACTGATCGATGACGCTGCGATAGCTTGCCACCTCCGGCAGGACAACCAAGAATGTCCCGGCCACAATGGCGACACCAAGCACGCCAATAATCACGTGGGTCGGCTTGATCCGTGCCATGGCGACAGCGTACGGTGTTGGGCGCGTATTCTCTGCGGGTGAAGGGGCGTAGCTCAGCGGTAGAGCACCCGGCTCATAACCGGTCAGGCCCTGGTTCAAATCCAGGCGCCCCTATAAAAACGATAAGGAGTAAGCGTGATGACAATGAGTCGCCGGACCTTCCTTGCCGGCGCATTGTTGGTGTCGGTGGCGGGGACTGGCGGAATGTCTGCACGTGCTGCACCGAGAACGACGAGTAAGCCCACGCGCGGTCTCGTTACGCGCTGGGACACAGATCCGTGGTCGTTGGGCTCGTACTCTGCCTTGCCCGTTGGCTCTTCGCCGGCCGTGCGTGAGACTCTCGCAGCAGCGGTGATCGCTGGTGGTGTTGTGCTAGCGGGTGAACACGTCAGCACGGTCCACGCAGCGACCGTGCAAGGGGCATATCTGTCGGGCCAACATGCAGCAACTCTGTTGATCAACCGGGGAGTGGCTCGTGCCTCGAAGACCGTGATCGTGATTGGCGCCGGAGTGGCTGGCCTCGCAGCAGCGCAGGCGTTGCAAGCCGCCGGGGCCACGGTGGTGGTGCTCGAGGCTCGCGATCGCATTGGTGGCCGTGTCTGCACCGATACCTCATGGGGCGTCCCAATCGAGCTTGGTGCCGCCTGGGTGCACGGGGTCAAACGAAACCCAATTACGACTCTGGTTCGCAGCGGTGGCTCGACGCTCGTGCCGACGAACTACAACGACGATGACGTGCGCGCGCTGGACGGCAAGACTCCGAAGGACCTCTTCTCGCATTCAACAGCACTCGATCGGCTGGTGGCGAAGATGGAGGCGCGGCCGTACCCCGTCGACGACTCCGTCGGAGACGTCCTGGCAGCCGCGGGGTGGCGTCCTAGCGTGCTCAACAACTGGATCGTGGAGACGACGCTGACGCATGAGTATGGGGTTGGCCCGTCGATACTTGGGGCTGAGGCGTTATATGAAGGCCAGGACCAATTCGGTGGGGATGCCTTCGTCAAGGGTGGTTATGACGTAGTGCCGAAGCAACTCGCCGCGGGAGTGAGCATTCGACTCTCCTCGCCGGCGAGTTTCGTGAACACCGCCAAGGGGTTGTCCGTGACACTTCGCTCGGGTGAGCGGGTGGTCGCTGATGGCGTCGTCGTTGCCGTCCCGCTCAGCATCCTGCAGCGTCGATCGCTGCAAATTGAGGGCATGCCGACGCGCGTGCGTTCTGCCCTCGATGGCCTGCGCATGGGGTCGCTCGAGAAGGTGATCCTGCAGTACGCCGATCGGTGGTGGCCACGGTCGCAGGCCTACGGCATCGTTGGCAGCCCTGGCCGTCGCTGGGCCGAGTGGTACGACCTCACGGATCTCGTTGGAGAGCCGACGTTGGTCGGTTTTAGCGCGGCGACAGCAGCCGCAGGGCGGTCCCGGTCGGACGCGTCCTGCATCGCCGAGGCCGCGGATCTGTTCGCCACTGCGTTCGGGTAGGGCCAGGTGTCACTGCCCTGATTCGGTGGCTCCGAGCTAGTGCGTTGCCGCCGCCGGAGCTGGTAACGAAGAATCGAGTAGGCTGGCCGCGCGCTGACCGCTGCGGATGGCGCCCTCCATGAAGCCCGACCAGACGTCATCGGTAAACTCGCCGGCCAAGACAAGCCGTCCATGCCGTTGGCGCAGAAGTTCGTCGTTTGGTCGGTCGCCCGGGCGCACGTGCGTATAGATGCCCTGCGCGTACGGGTCGTCGTGCCAGGTTTGTGTGCCAGCCGCGTCGAAGTCGAGCGCAAGGTCAGGGCGTACTTCGGCCACGCTGCGCGCCCAGGTGGTGCCATCGTGCTCGACCTCGAGGAGGTCCAGCATCGGCTGCGAACCCATGAAACCCGCGAGGACAGGACGGAGCCCTTCGGTCCCCTGATTGGCCGTCCAGACCCAGTAGTCGTGTCGAGTATCGAGAACGGCACTCGGCTCCGCAGGCCCGAGTAAGGGGACAAAGAGCTTGGCTGCGTGTGAGACACCAAAAGTGCTCGCGGCGGCCAGTACAGCGGCGGGTAGGAGTGCAGCAAACGGGTCTTGCACCAGAATCGGTTTGGGTAGTGCCAGGACGATCTGAGCGGCGCGGTGAGTTTCCTTCGTGGTCTGCACCGAAACGCCGTCTTCGTCAATCGTGATGTCCAGTACAGGTTCGCTGAGGCGGACGCGATCTCCGAGAATCGCGGCCAGTGCGCGGGTTGGAGCGTCACTACCGGTCCCGATCCGTGGCGAGTCGACCTGCTCGGGTGCCGAGGCGAGATGGAGGAGGTGCCAGGCAGCCAATTCTGTTGCCGGAGCACCACTCGTGCACTCGATGCGGGCACGAAACGCGATCTTGACGCCCTCCGGTTGGTCGAGTCGCTCGATCGCGTCAGCGACGGAGATGTCGTACGCCTCGTCACCGAGCGCGGCGAAGAGTGCGCGCAATGCGGCGCGACCAGCAGCCAATTCATCGTCGCTGACAGGTGGACCCCCAACCGGTCGACGGTCGTGGTAGCTCATGCCGGTACGCGCAAGCGGGATTCCGAGACGATCGCAGAGGGCGACCATCTCGACCTGAACATCTTCGACCCACTCTGCGCCACGCTCGATAATCGTGCCGTCGGGCAGATGGTCGGTCCAAGCACGACCACCGACGCGATCCCGTGCCTCAAGGACGGTGATGTCCCAACCGGCATTCGCGAGAGCCTCGGCGGCGATCAGGCCAGAGAAGCCGGCGCCGACGATGATGGCAGAAGAGGTGTCCATGACTTGCACCATATCCGGATCGTACGTTTCGGTGCAATGCGCTCAGGGAGCGCTGACTGATGGGCCAGCGCCTGTCCTCGTTCGAGAGCGTCCGCCTAGTTGGTCTCAGGCTTCGATTTCGGCAAAATCAGGATGCTCGGGAGCGTGTCCCCAGGTCTCGAGTTCGACCGGTGGAGTCAGGCCCGATGTCACCCATTCCTGAGCGCGTGAACGCACGTGCGCCCGGAGAACCTCGAGATCCGCGAGTCCGTCTTTCGGAACCTTGCCTGTGTCTGCGACCGCCTCTGTGATCTCTAATTCGAGGAAGTAGGCAAGTTCACGGGTATTGATGATGTCGTCACTGACCGCGACAAATGGGAGTGCGTCCTCAGGTTCAAATTCGACCGTCTCTGCCGCCCGGAGCCAGCCGTAGTCGAAATTCATATTCAGGAGTGGGCGGGACGTCTCGAGAACTCCAACGGGGCTCAGCGTGGGATGAATCACCGTCATGGTGAAATTCTCGCGCGGCTGCTCGAGTGCACTGCGACGCGAGCTGTCCATTGCGGTAATCGCTGCGACACGACCCAAGACATTGAGAAAGCCATGCTCGGCAGCCTGCCACTCAATCGGACTCGGATCGAGCGGAGAGGCAGCGATCGCGATCACGTTCGTGGCACCGGCTCGACGCGCAGGGATGACCGGAAGGTTGCGGATGGCGCCGCCGTCGACGTAATAGTCGTCTCCAATTTGGCGCGGCTCAAAAATCACCGGAATCGACGCCGAGGCGAGTGTTCCCTCAATCACGCCCGGATGGCCAGCTCCCTCAATGACCGTGTCCTCGTAGTTATCGATGATAACGCCGGACTCGGTGACAAGTCGCGTCGTGCCCGCCCGCAGTGCCGTGACTGGCATACGCAAGGCGATACCAGAGGTTCTAACTGCCTCTTCGTCGATGGCTTTAAAGGCTCCATCGACGATGCCGCGAAGGGCGTTCTCGAGCGGATCCATGACCATGAATGAGAGGGGGAGTGAGCGCATGTTCTGAATGAGATGCAGCGAGTGAAGAGGATGCGCGGCAATACTCGTCATCACCCGCATCGCAGAAATATCATCAGTCTTCTTCCTCCCGTGCTGACCGAGTGCGGAATGCCGTGGTGGACGAGTTGCCGTCTGCGTCGCGAGCAGGGATTCGATGAGCTTGCCGAGCCGCGTATCGTCGTATTCGGCGAGCCACGGTGCCTTCGTGAAGATTTCGGTTGGATCGGCGACATCCAGCATCGACTGGCGAACCTCTTGGACGAGACGAGCGAGGTCCTCGGGGGTATGCGCCTGAGCGAGCTGAACGGCCAAGATGGCGCCCATTGAGGTTCCGCTCAGCACGCGCGGCTTAAAGTGATACTTCGTGGTCAGGTAGGCCATCGCACCGACTTCAAACGAGCCCTTGGCGCCTCCGCCGGAGAGCACGATCGAGACGTCGTCGGTCGTCATCGGGTGTCGGTCACGGCGGTTGTTATGGGCGTATGTCATCGCGGCGACTATACGGGCATGCAGGTCCTCACCGCAACAGTTCAGATTCGTCCGGCAGAGCGAGGCCGTCCAATTTGGATTTTGTCGGCTCGAGCACGCGATGCCTCTGGTCTCAGCGGCATACTTTCTTCATGGAGAAACCGTCCACGATTGAGTACGACGCCTTCTCGGCGGTCGATATGCGCATCGGCGTCGTGGTTGAGGTGCGTGCCTTTCCAGAAGCACGCAAACCGGCGTGGCAAATTTGCGTCGACTTTGGTTCTGAGTTCGGTAGGCGCTGGACGAGTGCACAGGTGACGAACTACAACGAGCATGAGCTTGTTGGGCGTCGAGTTGTCGGCGTCATCAATCTCGGCACGCGACGCATTGCGGGATTCGAGAGCGAATTTCTCTTGCTTGGAGCCGTCCAACCGGATGGCAGCGTCGTGTTGCTCGACGTCGACCCGAGCGCAGAACTTGGCTCTCCTATCGCCTAACGGCTGAGGAGATAGACGGCGCCTGCGGCAAGCAGGTTGGCAGCGCGCTGCGTGACGGAACCCTCGCGGGCACCACCTTCGTTAAGCAAAATTCGCTCCTCGACGGTGAAGCCCTCGGCTTGCGCTAAAGCCTCAAAGTCCTTGATCGAGCAGAGACGAATATTCGGGGTCTCGTACCAGGTGTAAGGCAGCAACGGCGAAACAGGCATGCGGCCACTCGCAGCGAGCTGAGTACGTAGGCGCCAATGGGCAAAGTTAGGGAACGAGATGATGCTCTTGCGCCCCACGCGATTCATCTCGCGCAGCACCAGTGCGGGGTGGTGGACAGCCTGGAGCGTCAACGACATGATCACGATGTCGAACGAATCGTCTTCGAGGTCGTCGAGGCCCTTGTCGATGTCGTCCTGCAGCACCGGTACGCCGCGCTGAAGGCAGGCGAGAACGCCGTCGTCCGAGATCTCGACACCGAGTCCATCGGCGCCACGTCGAATCAATTCCTCGAGCAGCGAACCATCGCCGCAGCCGAGGTCGAGGACGCGTGAGCCAACGGGCACCAGCGATGCAATGACGTCATGGTCGGCGCGCATCAGTGGGTCTCCTCGAGCGCGCGGTCGAGATACGCAGCCACGGTCTTGTGGTACTCCGGTACCTCGAGCAGGAACGAGTCGTGGCCGTGAGGAGACGAGATCTCGCGAAAGGTGACCGGCACGCGGTGCGCCGTCAGGGTGCGCACAATCCCGCGGGAATGCGACGTGTCGAAGCGCCAATCGGTGTCGAACGAGAGCACGAGGAACTTCGTCTTGACCTTGGCCAGTTGTGACCGCACGAGCTCGGCGTCGGCGAACAGGTCGAAGTAGTCCATCACCCGCGTCAGATAGAGGTACGAATTCGCATCGAAGCGGTCGAGGAACACCTTGCCCTGATGCTGGAGATACGACTCGACCTGAAAGTCGACACCGAGATCGAAGCGTGGCTCTTCGCGATCCTGGATACGGCGACCGAACTTCTGCCGCATCGACTCTTCTGAGAGGTAGGTGATGTGCGCCATCATGCGCGCCACGGAGAGGCCATGGTCAGGTCCCTTGCCGTTGGCGTAGTAGTTGCCATCTGCAAAATCGGGGTCGTTCATGATCGCGGCGCGGGCGACAGCGCTAAAGGCGATGTTCTGCGCCGAAAGGCGAGCCGTGGCGCAGACGACGATGCCGTGTTCGACCTCGTCGGGGTAGTCGAGCGCCCACTGCAACACCTGCATGCCACCGAGCGAGCCACCAACGGCAGCCAAGACGTGAGTGATCCCGAGGTGTGCCAGCAGCGCGCGCTGGACCTTGACGAGATCGGAGACCGTAAAGAGTGGGAACTCGAGGCCGTAGGGCTTACCCGTTGCGGGGTTCACACTCGATGGCCCCGTCGTTCCCTGACAGCCTCCGAGCAGGTTCGAACTGACGACGAAGAGGCGATCGGTATCGACTGGCTTGCCCGGGCCGATCAGCGTGTCCCACCAGCCCGGGTGCGTCGGGTCGCCGTGGTGGCCGGCCGCGTTGGCGTCTCCCGTTAGGGCATGGCAGATCACGACGACGTTATCGTCGCTCGCCGTTCGCTCGCCATACGTCTCGTACGCCACCTCGACGGGCGCGAGGGTCTCGCCCGAGTCGAGCACCAGCGGGTTGTCCTCCGTAAAGAGGACAACCCGCTGCGTCTCAACGAGTCCGAGGGAGCGTGCTGGTGTGCCGCTCGCTCCCATCGGGGTTACGCCGTGGCCTTCGCGAGCGCCTGATCAATGTCCGCGAGGATGTCACTGATGTTCTCAATGCCAACCGAAAGGCGAACCGTGTCCTGCCCAACGCCTGCTGCATCGAGTTCCTCGTCGTTGAGCTGAGAGTGCGTCGTCGAGGCGTTGTGAATTGCCAACGATCGCGCATCGCCGATGTTGGCGAGGTGCGTAAACAGATCGAGGCTCTCGATGAAGGTCTTGCCAGCCTCGCGGCCACCCTCAATCCCGAAGGTCACGATGCCACCAAAGCCGACGCCCGTGTTGAGGACGCGCTTGGCGGTCTCGTGGTACTTGTCGTCCTCGAGGCCCGAGTAGTTGACCCAGTTGACGCCAGCATGGTTCTTGAGGTGCTTGGCAACGGCGAGCGCGTTCTCGCAATGACGCTCCATCCGCAGGGCCAAGGTCTCGAGGCCCTGCAGGATCAGGAAGGCGTTGAACGGCGAGAGTGCGGCGCCGGTATTGCGGAGCAACACGGTGCGGACGCGGCCAATAAACGCTGCTGGTCCGAGGGCGTCCGACCAGACCACGCCGTGGTACGACGGGTCGGGCTTCGTCAATCCGGGAAAGCGCTCGGCATTGGCAACCCAATCGAACTTGCCCGAGTCGACGACGACGCCGGCGATCGTGGTGCCGTGACCACCCATGTACTTCGTGGCCGAATGGACAGCAATGTCGGCACCGTGCTCGAAGATCTGCGTCAGCATCGGCGTGGCGACGGTGTTGTCGACGATCAGCGGGAGACCCTGAGCGTGCGCGGCGTCGGCCCAGGCCTTGATGTCGACGACGTTGAGGCGCGGGTTGCCGATCGTCTCGGCGAAGACCAGGCGAGTCTTGTCGTCGGTCAATTCGGCGACCTTCTCGGGCGAATCGGGGTCGATAAAGCGAACCTCGATGCCGTACTGCGGCAACGTGTGGGCGAACAGGTTGTAGGTACCGCCGTAGAGCGTGGAGACGCTGATGATGTTGTCTCCGGCACGGGCGATGTTCAGGACCGCGTAGGTGACGGCGGCCTGGCCGGACGCGGTCGCGCAGGCCGCGATGCCACCCTCAAGCGCGGCGACGCGCTGCTCGAGCACGTCCCACGTCGGGTTCATGATGCGGGTGTAGATGTTGCCCGGCACGGCCAGCGCGAACAAGTCGGCAGCGTGCTGGGTGTCGTTGAACTCGTAGCTGGTCGTCTGGTAGATCGGAACGGCCACGGCCTTCGTCGTGGGGTCCGGGCTCTGGCCTGCGTGGAGGGCCAGTGTTGCGGGGTGGTGCTTGCTCATCGCGATGAACTCCTTGCCTGTCGGCGTCGCGTCCCGGGTGGGAGGTCTGCGGTTGGTTCCGTAGACCGGCGGCGCCGCGGTTTCGTTCGCGACGACGGCTCACCATCTTCCGCTTTTCCGTCGGGACTTACCGGAATCGCGCTGGATGAAGCACCTGTCGGACAGTCGTCCCGGTTGCTGCCGCGTCAAAAGGCCAGATCCCTCGGCGGCTCGTGATGGATTGCAAGCAGCAGATTAGCATTCGGAGCGAGAACGTCAAGTTTTGAGTGGGCCACAGACTGTCGACGACACGAAAGACCTGTTTAGCGTACGATGACTAGGCGGGCGTTCGGCCAGAACGCTTACAACGACGTATTTGATGAGGTGAATGGCATGTCCGAGCAAGGCACAATGGGCGTCAAGAGCGGTTTGGCCGAGATGCTGAAGGGCGGCGTCATTATGGACGTCGTCAATGCCGAACAGGCCAAAATCGCCGAGGATGCTGGTGCTTGTGCCGTTATGGCACTCGAACGCGTGCCCGCCGATATTCGTGCCGATGGTGGTGTCGCGCGCATGTCCGATCCCGAGATGATCGTCGGGATTCAGGAGGCCGTCTCGATTCCCGTGATGGCGAAGGCGCGCATTGGCCACTTCGTCGAAGCGCAGATCCTGCAGTCGCTGGAAGTGGACTACATCGACGAGTCCGAGGTTTTGACGCCTGCGGACGAGGCACATCACATCGACAAGAACAAATTCACGATTCCGTTCGTCTGCGGAGCCACCAATCTCGGCGAGGCGCTGCGGCGCATCGGTGAGGGTGCCGCGATGATCCGCTCGAAGGGTGAAGCCGGCACCGGCGACGTCGTCGAGGCGGTCCGCCATATTCGGGGTATCCTCGGCGAGATTAAGCGCCTGCACGGCATGGACCCTGATGAAGTCTACGCCCGCGCAAAAGAACTCCAGGCGCCACTCGATTTGGTCCAGTTTTGCGCCCGCGAGGGTCGTCTTCCTGTCGTGCTCTTCACCGCCGGTGGCGTTGCAACGCCTGCCGATTGCGCTCTGATGATGCAGCTCGGTGCCGACGGTGTCTTCGTCGGGTCCGGCATCTTCAAGAGTGGCGATCCTGCCAAGCGCGCCCGTGCATGTGTCGAGGCGACGACGCACTTCCGCGACCCCGCCAAGTTGGCCGAGGTCTCTAAGAATCTCGGCGAGGCCATGGTCGGTCGTAGCGCCAAGTCGATTCCTGAGGACGAGCTGTTCGCCGGACGTGGCTGGTAACACCCCGCGCGTTGGTGTGCTCGCCCTGCAAGGGGCGTTCCGCGAGCACGTGCAGGCGCTCGAGCGGCTGGGCGCAACGGCAATTGAGGTGCGAACGCCGGCGGAGTTAGAGGGCCTTGATGGTCTGATGCTGCCGGGAGGCGAGTCGACCACGATGGATCTCCTGCTCGACTCGTCGGGTCTACGCGAGCCAATCAGCGCTGTGATTGCCGATGGACTGCCGGTCTTCGGTACCTGTGCGGGATTAATCCTGCTCGCGACCGACCTTGAGGACGGCACGAAGGACCAGCGAACGCTGCGTGCGCTCGACGTGACAGCGCTCCGCAATGGCTACGGACGGCAGGTCGCCTCATTCGAGGCCGCCGTCGAATTGGCGGGAGATCAGACAACGATGGTCGGAATCTTCATTCGAGCGCCGCGCATCACACGCGTCGGCGAAGGCGTCGAGGTGCTCGCCTCTGTCGGTGATGAGCCCGTCGCTGTCCGCAGCGGCTCTATCATGGCGGCAACGTTCCATCCGGAGCTGGCGCACGACGACCGGCTCCACGCGCGCTTTCTTGAGCGCGTGACCACGCATTCGTAGGCGGGAGTACAGGCATGTCCGGTCATTCCAAATGGTCCACCATCAAGCACAAGAAGGCCGCGACCGATAAGAAGCGTGGTCAGCAGTTCAGCAAACTCGCCCGCGCCATCATGGTTGCCGCCAAGGAGGGTGGTGGCGATCCCGATTCGAACGCCGCACTCGCCAACGCCGTCGCGAAGGCGAAGTCGTACTCGTTGCCGCGCGAAAATATTGAGCGCGCGATCCAGAAGGGTGCGGGTGGTGGTGAAGGCGAGAACTTCGAGACCGTCACCTACGAGGGCTTCGGTCCCGGAGGAGCCGCATTCGTTGTCGAGGCGCTGACCGACAATCGCAACCGTACCGCTGCCAACGTGCGCAGCATCTTCACGAAGGCCGGCTCCGCACTCGGTGCTCCGGGCAGCGTTGCCTGGAAATTCGATCGCAAGGGTGTCGTCATTCTCGAGAACGTCGCCGATGAGGACGAGCTTCTGCTGGCCGCTGCGGATGCAGGCGCAGATGATTCCGAAGGTGAGGATGGGATTTTCCGCGTCACCACCGATCCGTCCGAACTGTCTGTGGTACGGATCGCTCTGGAGGGTGCCGGCTTCCAGGTGACGAGTGCTGAGTTGACGCTATTGCCGAAGCAACTTGCCGAGATCGACGACGAGGGCAGCCGCAAGGTGCTCAAGATGGTCGATGCGCTCGAGGATGACGACGACGTCCAAGAGGTCTTCTTCGACGTTGAGATCACCGAAGCCGTGCTGGCCGAGCAATAGGTCCAGTTTTCTGATGGCGCCCCAGCCGCTGATCATCGACTGCGATCCTGGGATCGACGACGCGATCGCAATCCTGCTCGCCCTCGCGAGTCCCGAGCTGGATGTGCTGGCGATCACCACGGTCGCTGGAAATGTGCCGCTCGCCAACACGACGACGAACGGGCTGCGCGTGTTGGATCTCGTTCGCCGCGCAGATCTCCCGCTCGCGGCCGGCGCTGATCGACCGCTGGTGCGTATCCCCGGCGGCGATTCGTCCGAGACGCACGGCGAGACCGGTCTCGACGGTTCGGAGCTACCAGCACCGTCTCGCGGTTCTTCTGCTGAGCATGCCGTCGACCTGATCGCTCGACTCGCGTTGGAGCGCCCAGGTGAGGTGACGCTGGCTGCAGTCGGTCCGCTCACCAATGTCGCGCTCCTCGCTGCCCTGCGCCCGGAGGCCTTTGCTGCTCTGCGTCGCGTCGTCGTGATGGGCGGTGCGTCGACGGGTGGCAACATGTCGCCGTACGCAGAGTTCAACGTCTGGTTCGACCCCGAGGCAGCCGAGCGCGTGCTGCAGGCCGGGCAGGATCTAACCCTCGTTGGGCTCGACGTGACGCGACAGGCCATCCTGACGAGCAGCGATATTGATGCACTCGAGCAGCTGCCGACAATTGGATCGGCTGTGGCCGGGATGTTGCGCTTCTACATGCGCAAGCACGTCGACTGGTACGGCGAGGAGGTCGTCTATCAGCACGACAGTCTCGCGATTGGACACCTGATTGACCCCGCCATTTTGGGGCTTGTTCATTGCCGTGTAGAAGTTGATACGGGTGTGGGACCCGCGCGAGGCTCAACGTTGGTTGATCGCCTGGGCGTCTTTGGTGGCGACGCAAACGTTCACTGGGCTGCGACCGTCGACGTGGAGCGGTTTCGTGCGCTCCTATTGGGACGCCTGGCCGAGCTCTCCGCCCGTTTGGTCTAGCTCGTCTGCGGCGGCGGATCGCCCGGCTGCCAAGGAGCCGGTGGATATTCGGCCTGGTCGCCTCGGTGTTCGCCGATCGTCAGGATGCGCAGATCCTGGTCGCCGTCATTGAGAAACTGGTGCGGGCGTTCGGGACCTTCGCGCTTGGCAAAGAAATCGCCTGGCCCAACGCGGTAGACCTCGCTGCCGACCATCAGGACGCCTGTGCCACTGAGGACGAGAAAGCACTCTTCTTCCTCGTGGTGCCAGTGAAATTTTGTGGAGCGTTCGCCGGGACGGACAAGGTCGACGTTGACACCGATACGTCGCAAGCCTGCGTGCTCACCCAACCGGCTCGAAAGGCCGAAGGTTTCGCCACCGGGTTCGTACTCGCCTTCACCCGTCGGGGCATCTTCGGCGCGGGTGAGCCAGTGCGGTCGCCGATCGCCGCGCTCACGCAATCGCTCGGCCGGACGGCCGTCGATTGTCGAGACCGCCCATTCGCCCGCCGGCAGGGTCTTGGTCTCGATCCAGCGGCTGGCGGTCACCGTCGCGGGGACTTCGACGCAGACGGCTTCCCACTCGCCTTCGCCATCGACGAGCAAAAACGAATTGTCGGCCTCGGTCGCGCGCAGCAACTCTTCTGCGGCAGCCTCGATGTCAGGCCACCAACGGGGGTGACGTTCGATAAAAGCAATGTATCGGGAAGGTCGTTCGGCCATGTCTCGCATCGTACGCGACGATCTGCGGGGCAGACACGACCGGCGCCGCTCGTAGACTGAAGGGCATGGTGATCCTTGGGCTCGACCCGGGAACGGCGTCTACTGGTTACGGCATCGTGACAGTGGCAGGCAGCCGGCTCAGGTCGGTTGATTTCGGCTGCATTTACACGGATGCCCATACACCACCGGAGGAACGCCTTGCGGCCATTGCGCGAGCGATCGATGCGTTGCTCATCGAGCACGAGCCGACCGCCGTGGCGGTTGAAGAGGTGTACGTGGGAGGAAACCCGCGCACCGCGCTCGCCGTCGGACAGGCACGTGGCGCGGTCATGACGATGGCCGGGTTGCGGTACATCCCAGTGGCGGAATACAGCGTCTCGCAGATCAAGACGGCAGTCTGTGGCTACGGTCGTGCCGACAAGAAACAGGTGCAGACGATGGTCGGTGCTGTCTTGGGTCTGCCATCGCCACCGACGCCGGACCACGCTGCCGATGCACTCGCAGCGGCTATCTGCCACGCCTCGACGAGTCCGTTGCAGGCGTCCCTCAAGCGGGCAGGTCTGAAGGCATGATCGCTCACGTGTCCGGAACGGTGACGAGTCGCGACGGTGAGATCCTGGTTGTTGATGTCGGCGGTGTGGGCTACGAGGTAACGGCCACGCTAACTGCGCTGTCGCGCTGCGAGCCGGGAATGACCGTCACTGTGCCGACGTATCTCCACGTGCGTGAGGACGCGATGCTGTTGTTCGGATTTTCGAACGACGCAGAACGCCGTATTTTTCGCCTCCTGCTGGGGGTGAATGGTGTGGGACCAAAGCTGGCCCTCGCGATTGTCTCGGCGCAGGATCCTGATCGCATCGAGAGCGCTGTGTTACTTGGCGATGTTGCTCTGCTCTCGAGTGTGAGTGGCGTCGGCAAGAAAACTGCCGAACGGATCTGTCTCGACCTCAAAGACAAGATTGCTGGTGCCGGTGGTGTGTCGGTCGGCGGAGGTGCAGAAGTTCCCGTTATGGCCGATTCACACCGCGAAGCGCGCGATGCTCTGGTCGCACTCGGTTATTCCGTCACGGATGCCGAGGCTGCTCTCGTTGGGTGCGAAGGTTCGACGGGAGAGCGCGTCAAGGCGGGTCTCGCCGCTCTCGGTGGTGGGCGGCTGTGACCGATGACACGCGACTGATTGCGGGCGAAGAAGAGCCCGAAGATCAGGAGAACGATGGCTCGCTGCGACCACAGCGGCTGGGCGATTTCGTTGGCCAAGAACACGCAGTGCGTCAACTCGAGACCTTTGTGGCTGCAGCCCGCGGGCGCGGCGAGGCGTGCGATCACGTGCTGCTGGCTGGACCACCGGGGCTTGGCAAGACCAGCCTGGCGTTTATCGTCGCGGCCGAGATGGAGAGCCGGATTCACACCATCTCGGGGCCTGCTCTCGAACGTAAGGGTGATATTGCTTCGATTTTGACCGCGCTTGAGCCGCACGACGTGCTCTTTATCGACGAGGTGCATCGCCTCCCGCGCGCTATCGAAGAGCTGCTTTATCCGGCGATGGAGGATCGAGCGATCGACATCGTGATTGGCCAGGGGCCAGGCGCGCGAACCCTACGGCTCGATCTTGCGCCCTTCACGCTGGTCGGTGCCACTACGCGTGCAGGTCTCTTGACGACACCGATGCGCGATCGCTTCGGGATCTCGTTACGGCTTGAGCACTACACCCCCGACGAACTGCTGTTGATCATTCGGCGGTCTGCCGGGATTCTCGATGTGACGATCGACGATGAGGCCGCGCACGAAATTGCTCGGCGCTCGCGGGGCACCCCACGCATCGCGAATCGCATCCTCCGCCGTGTTCGGGACGTCGCCCAGGTCCGCGAGTGGGCAACGGTCGATCGCGAAGGTGCGCTGGCTGCACTCGACCTGCTCGGTGTTGACGAAGATGGGCTCGACCGCGCCGACCGCGAGTACATGCGCACAATTGCCGAGCGTTTTGCTGGTGGCCCCGTCGGCCTTTCGACATTGGCCGTCGCACTCGGTGAGGACGCTGGGACGCTCGAAGACGTCTACGAGCCCTACCTGATTCAACAGGGCCTGATTCAGCGCACCGCCCGGGGTCGCGTCCTGACCGCGCGTGGCCGCGAGCTGGCAGGCATGCCGCAGGATCCGGGTATGCCTTCGCTCTTGGACTAGCGCGTGCGACTCTCCGACCTCGATTACGAGCTCCCTCAAGAGTTGATCGCACAGGCACCCCTCGAGCCTCGCGATGCAAGCCGGCTCTTGATCGTCAATCGTGCTGCTGCGACGCTCGAGGACGCGGTCTTTCGGGACCTGCCCACGCTGCTTCGGGCAGACGATCTGGTGGTGCTCAATTCGACGCGGGTGCGTGCTGCGCGGCTGTCCGTCACCCGCGGGACGGGTGGAGCTGCCGAAGTGCTGCTTCTTGAACCCCGCGGCGACGTCTGGCAGGCACTCGTTCGTCCGGCGCGTAAGTTGAAGCCAGGAGCGCTCTTGGCGGGGAACGGTATTGAGGTCGAGATCGTTGAGGTCGGTATGGCGGGGGAGGCGATCGTGCGTCTACACGCCGAGGGCTCGATCGACGCTGCCATCGAGCGTGCGGGGGTGATGCCCTTGCCTCCCTATATTCGGTCCGCCGTCGACGACGCTGAGCGCTATCAGACGGTCTATGCGCGTTCGGTCGGCTCAGCCGCAGCACCGACCGCAGGCCTGCATTTCACACCTGCATTGCTCGAGAAGATCCGCGCCACCTGTGAGGTAGTGGAGGTTGATCTCCACGTCGGGCTCGACACCTTCCGTCCCGTCACCGTCGACTCGCTCGAACAGCACGAGATGCATTCCGAGTGGTATTCCGTCGACGCCGCGGTTCGTCGGTCTATCGCCAGTGCCGTGGCTGACGGGCGCCGCGTCATGGCGATAGGAACGACCACGACACGCGTCTTGGAGACGATTTCCGATCCAGCGGCACCGGATGCTGGACGGACGTCGATCCTTCTGCAGCCCGGCGTGCCGTTTCGTACCGTCGGTGCGCTCGTGACGAACTTTCATCTACCTCGCTCGACGCTCCTTGCGCTCGTGATGGGGTTGGCGGGGGAGTCGTTGATCCGGGACGCGTACGCTCATGCCGTGAACTCGGGCTACCGCTTCTATTCGTTCGGTGATGCGATGGTGATTGTGTGAGTTCGCCCGGCGATTTCACGCTGGAGGCAACGGATGGCAAGGCGCGAGCCGCCACGCTTGTGACGGCTCACGGTGCGATTCGGACGCCCGTCTTTATGCCGGTCGGCACCCTCGGCACGGTCAAGGGCGTCGACCCCGACGAGTTGAAGGCGATTGGCACGCAGATCCTGCTTGGCAATACGTATCACCTACACCTGAAACCAGGCGAAGACCTTGTCGCCGAACTTGGTGGTCTCCATCGTTTTATGGCCTGGGACGGTCCGATCCTGACCGACTCTGGTGGCTATCAGATCTTTTCCCTTGCCGATACGCGGACGATTGACGATGATGGTGTCAGTTTCCGGAGCGTCTACGACGGCGACCTGGTGCGGCTGCGCCCCGAGGATGCGATGGCGATTCAGGCTGCGCTTGGTTCTGACATTGCCATGTGTCTCGACGAGGTGCCAAAGCCCGACACCCCCTTGGCAGAGCTGGCAGCTGCGGTCGAGCGAACGACACGCTGGGCTGCGCGCTGCAAGGCGACGACTCCCGCACCCGGGCAACTTCGTTTCGGCATTGTTCAGGGCGGCGTCGAACCAGCCTTGCGTGAGCGCAGTGCGAGCGACCTGCTCGAAATTGGCTTCGATGGCTACGCGATCGGTGGCCTGGCAGTGGGGGAGGAACGCGAGGCGACGTTTCGGATTACCGACAGCACTGCTGCCCTGCTGCCTGTCGACCGACCTCGCTACTTCATGGGCATTGGTGATCCTGAGGGCATCCTGCGGGTGATCGCCGCAGGCGTCGACATGTTCGACTGCGTATTACCAACGCGACTCGGGCGCACGGGCGCCGCGATGACCTCAAACGGGCGCCTGAATATGCGCAACGCCGCCTTCGCCCGAGATCCAGGACCGCTCGACCCGCGGTGTGGCTGCCCGACCTGCCAACGTTTTTCTCGCGCCTATATTCGCCACCTCGTGATGCAAAAAGAGTTGCTTGGTATGCGGCTGCTGTCGGTTCACAACATGGCCTTCCTGCTAGCCTTGTGCACAGACGCACGGGAGGCAATCATCGAGCAGCGGTTCGATGACTTCTTGGCGACATCCCTTGAACGACTAATGACCGGAGCCGACTGATCATGCAGACCTATCTCCTGCTGTTCGTGGCGATGGCCGCGATTTTCTACTTTTTAATCTTGCGCCCGCAGCAACGCTCGAAGCGCGCTAAGGCCGAACTGATGACGGCACTCTCGGAGGGCAGCGAAATCCTGACCGTTGGTGGTATCTACGGCACTGTTGTTGACTTGCGTGACGACGACATGGATCTCGAGATCGCTGAGGGTGTTGTGATGCGTATCGATCGACGCGCGATTGCATCGGTAATCCCGGTTGCAACTGACGATGAAGACGAAGACGAAGACGACGACCTCGACGATGATGCGTCCGTGGACGAAGCTCACGACGACGATCACGACGACGATCACGACGGGGACGAGACGCCGACTGCAGGGGATCGTCCGGCCTAACCCATGTTGCGTCGCGGAACTGTACTGATTCTCGTAGCGCTGGTCGCGCTACTGATTGCCACGGGCGCGCTCTCGTATCTGCGCGCGCCGGTGCTTGGTCTCGACCTACAGGGTGGCGCCGAGGTCACGCTCGAGGCGCAGCCGCAGAAGGGCCAGACCGTCACGGAAGATCAGATGAATCAGGCCGTCCAGATTCTGCGTACCCGTGTCGATGCGCTTGGTGTCTCGGAACCACAGATCCAGCGTGAGCAAGGCAACCGCATTTCAATCGCCGTCGCCGGTGAGAACGACCCGGCTCGAGTCTTTGCCCTCGTCGGTTCGACTGGACAGCTGTACTTCATCGATCTTGAGCAGGGCTTGACCCAGGGTGTGTCGCGGTCATTTGTTGCAGGTGCCGGCATCGTGCCGAAAACGACGTTGTATGACCTTTTGAAGGCAGTTCCCAAGAAGTTGCAGTCGGGTGACCAGAGTGTTCTCTACGCATTCAAGAAGAGTGACACGGCCGAACCGCTGAACCCCAACGGTGCTGTCGATATGCCGCAGTTGCTGCTGCAAATCGGAGCGTCGACGCTGCCCAGCGACGTCGTTGTCCTCGGGGTGCCCACCGACCATCTCGCCGTCAAGTGTTCGAATCAGTCGCCTGCGGGATGCCCACCGAATATCACGCCAGTGCCGACGAAGGCCAAGGAGAAGTTCTTCTGGTACATGTTCGACCTGCCGCCCGTAGCGCAGCGCCTGACGGGTGACGATCTCGATAGTGCGAAGTCCGACGTCGACACAACGACGGGGCAACCGGTCGTGTTGATGAACTTCAACGATCGTGGTTCGAAGTTGTTCGGTGACATTACGAAGCAGCTCGCCGACCGTGGTCGTTCCGAGTGGAGTTCGGCCGGCGCGCAGGCCGGTCAGGAGTCCGCGTATTTCCAGCGGTTCTCGATCATTCTCGACGGCCAGCTTGAGACCTACCCGACCATCGATTTCGTCTCAAACCCGGACGGAATCCAGGGAGGCTCGGCTCAGATCACGGGTCTCGCTTCGCAGCAAGAGGCCAACGACATCGCGCTGGTGTTGCAGTCCGGCTCGCTTCCCGTTCGGTTCGTAGCGCTGTCTTCGAGTCAGGTCTCGGCCACTCTTGGCGCGGCCTCGCTGCGGCAGGGTCTGATCGCTGGCGGAATCGGCCTGCTCCTGATGATGCTCTACCTGATCGCGTTTTATCGCGTACTCGGAATCGTCGCTGGTGTCGCTCTGATTATTTTCGCGGCGCTCTTCTACGGCGTCATCCTGGCCATCCCCGTGACGATGACACTGCCAGGAATTGCGGGCATGATCCTCACCATTGGCGTGGCGGCCGACGCCAACATTGTCGTATTCGAACGCATCAGAGAAGAGTTCCGCGCGGGCAAAACCCTGAAGGCCGCAATCTCGGCCGGCTATTCGCGCGGCTTCCGCACTATTCTCGATGCCAACGCGGTCACGCTGATTACGGCAAGTGTGTTGTTCGTTGCCTCTCAATCGAGCGTCAAGGGCTTCGCATTCCTGCTCGCCATCGGCGTGTTGGTCTCGATGTTTACCTCGGTCGTTGCGACGCGAGCCATTCTCAACGTGCTCTCGAGTTTCGCGTGGTTTAACAACCCGCGGGTGATTGGTGCCGAGGCCAAGCCGGTCCGCTGGCGGTTCGACTTCGCGGGGCGGAAGCGACTGTTCTTCGCGATCGCTGCCACCGTCGTCATCATCTGCATCGGTGCGCTTGGCGTTCGCGGTCTCAACATGGGTCTCGACTTCACGGGCGGCACCCGCATGGCTGTCGTTACGACTAAGCCGGCCACGGTAGACGAGATGCGCACGCTCCTGGTGAAGGTCGATTCGACGCTCGGTAGCGCTGTGGTCCGTGGTGAGGGTACGCAGTCCGGTTCGACCTACACCACGTTCCAAATTGATGCCAAGGAGATCTCTCCGGCCAAGGTGCAGACGATCCAGCAAGAGGTCAATCAGAGTTACGGGCTCGCTGAGCAAATCGACGTACGAACGGTCTCGGCATCGTTTGGTAACGAGATTTTGCGCGGCGCCCTCCTCGCACTGCTCTTCTCGATTCTCTTGATCATCATTTACATGGCCTTCCGTTTCGACTGGAAGTTTGCGTTGCCGATGATCGTGGCGCTATTGCATGACCTCGTCATTGCCGTCGGTGTCTACGCCATCAGCGGACGCGAGGTGACGAGCGCGACGATTGCGGCTCTCCTCACGATTCTGGGCTACTCGCTGTACGACACGATCATCGTCTTCGACCGCGTGCGCGAGAACGAGAAGTCGCTCCGTCGCCAGACCTACGATCAGATCGTCAACATCTCGCTGTGGGAGACCGCAACGCGTTCGCTCAATACGTCGTTCTCGACCCTGCTGCCCATTCTCGCGTTGTTCTTCTTCGGTGGTGCGACGCTGCAGGACTTCGCCTTCGCACTGATTATCGGTATTGCCTCGGGCGCCTACTCCTCGTTCTTTATTGCGGCACCGCTGCTGAGCGTGTTGAAGGGTCGCGAGCCCGAGTACAAGAGCCGTAAGGGAAGCGATGAGTTGCCGGCCTTCATGCTCGGCAAACAGGGCGTTGGTGTGGCAGCGGCGACTGCAGTTGCCGTCGGCAGCGCTGGAGCGAGCGACGCCTTCACGGTGGACGTGGACGAAGACACATCTCCATCCGACGAGCCCCCCGCTGCAACGCCGGACGAGCCAAAAACAAATGCTGGACCGGACGATGCCGCCATCGAGGCAGCGCGTAAGCGCCGTGTCGATCGGCGTGGCAAGCGCGGACGTTCGTAGTCACTGTCCGAGTGCGCGCCTAGCCTGACGTGATGACGTCGGGAAAACGCCTGATCATCCCGCCCTGCGCCACGGCGGATTCTCAACGGCTCGTGGAGTCGGTTGGAATCTCCCGCGTCCTGGCCGACGCCTTGGTCCGGCGAGGTTGGACCGACGCCAGCGCCGTACGCGACTTCTTGGAGTTGGAGGGCTCGCTCCATGACCCACTATTGCTGGGCGATGCCTCGCTGGCGATCCCGATACTCCAGAACGCCATCACCGAACGGCTCCAGATCGTGGTCCACGGCGACTACGACGCCGACGGTGTCTGTGCGACCGCCCTGCTCTGCGAGGGGCTGACCGCGCTCGGGGCGGCGGTGCGACCGTTCATCCCCAGTCGGTTTGACGAGGGCTATGGGTTGGCGGTCGAGACGGTCGAGCGTTTGCACGGTGAGGGCGTGCAATTGATTGTGACGGTCGACTGCGGCATCACGGCAGTTGAGGCCGCAGAGCGCGCTGAGCAACTGGGCGTGACGTTGATCATCACCGACCATCATCGGCAGGCCGATCGTCTGCCGACGTGCCCGATCGTTGCGCCTGCGCTGCGGGATCAGTATCCCTTCGACGCACTGTGTGGAGCCGGGACGGCCTACAAGCTCCTGGAGGGCCTCGTTACGGCCTGTCAGGCCAACCCGGGAATTCTCGATGGTGTCGTCGATCTCGTCGCGATCGCGACGATCGCTGACCTCGTGCCCCTGGTCGATGAGAATCGCTCGCTGGCGCGTCGCGGCCTGCGGCGCATTGGTGAGGGCAAGCGTCTCGGCCTTGATGCGTTACTCAAGGTCGCTAAGGTCGACAAGCGTGTCATCGATGCCGGCGCAATCGGCTTTCGTGTCGGTCCGCGGCTCAATGCGGCAGGCCGCTTAGAGCACGCCGACGCGGCCCTGCGTCTGATGATGACGCAGGATCCACGTGAGGCCCACGAGCTTGCCGAGCAGCTCGACAGCCTCAACCGACGGCGGCGGGCAATTGAGGATCGCATCTTGCGTGAGGCAATTGACGTCTACGAGGCCTCTCCGCAATCGCGGCAGGATGCCCTCGGTATCGTGCTCGCCTCGGATGGCTGGCACGCCGGCGTCGTGGGCATCGTCGCCTCTCGCGTCGTCGAGCGCCTGCGCCGTCCCGTGGTGTTGGTCGCACTTGATGGTGAGCACGGCCAAGGTTCGGGACGCAGTATTGAGGCCTTTGATCTCCATGCCGCACTCGCGGTCTGCGATCCGTACCTGGAGCGGTGGGGTGGGCATCGGGCGGCGGCGGGTGTTTCGCTGCGGACAGACCAGGTCGATGCCTTTGCCGAGGCCTTCGCGGTCCACGCCACGGAAACGCTGCACGGCGCAGATCTTCGCGCCACCGAACGGATCGACGCCGTGATCTCGCTGATGGACGTGACGATCGAGGCAGCGACTGATCTCGCACGATTGGATCCTGTGGGGATGGGGAATCCGGCCGTGACCGTCCTGATTCCCGCTGCCGAACTGACGGGCGTGCGTCGGATCGGGGCAGAGGGCAAACACATTGATATGCGCGTGCGCACCGCGGCCGGCTCGTGCCGCGCGGTGGCCTGGAGTAGCGGCGATCGCTTCGACGAGTTGTCGAGTGGTGTCCGAATGGATGTGGCAGCCCGTGTTGAGCGCTCTGTCTGGCAGGGTGCCGAACGAGTTGAGTTGATTACGCGAACCGTGCAGCCGCTTCCGGCGGACCTCCCCGTGCCGCTCGGACTCTGTCTCACTCCCTGCAATCAGACCTGCCAGTTGCTTCGGTCGACACCGAGAGAGACGCCACCAGCGCTGGTGGACGGCGTCGCGATCGACGCCATGCGCGACGCGCGCGATGGGGGAGCGATCGCGGAGCTGACACGGCTCGCTGCCGCCGGTGGGGGCGTGCTGATTGTTGGGGCAGACGTTGCGCGTCGGCGAAGCATGCTCACGGCGGCGCTCCACCCAGATCGTTTTGGCCTCAGTGGAGCCCTGCTGTTTTCCTACCTGTGTTCCGACGACGCCATCGCGGAGCGAGCCACGCACCTGCTCACCGGGTCGTGGATTGCGTTGATCGATCACGACACGTTGACGGCGTACCCTGAACTCGCCTCACACTTCGTCGATGCGGTGTTGCTCGATCCGCCGCGAGCGGGCTGGCTCGCCCCATCCGGTCCCAGCTGGGTACGGGTTGACGGTGCAGCAGAACACCGGTTTGCAGCCAGTGTCTACGGCGTTCCTGCCTAGTCATACCAACCGAGAATCGGACTCCGGTACCATTCGCAAGGTAATGGCTGTTACCGCACTCGTACCCGCCGCGGAGATTCACCGCGAGCTTTTGGACGAACTGATCGAGGACGTCCACGAGTACGCGCAGGATGCCGACACCGAGCGCCTGGCCGCTGCCTTCGAGATGGCCTGCCTTCACCACGATGGCCAGCTGCGGAAGAGTGGCGAGCCGTTCGTGTACCACCCGTGGGGCGTCGCCAAAATCTGCGCCCAGTTGAGGCAGCCAGAGAACGTGCTGATCGGCGCGCTGTTGCACGACGTGGTCGAAGACACCGAGGCCACGGCCGACGAGATCGAGCAGCGCTTTGGTCCCGAGGTGCGCGTGCTGGTGGAGGGCGTCACCAAGCTCTCCAAGATCCAGTTTGCGTCGCGCGAAGAGGCAGAGGCCGAGAACTATCGCAAGATGATCCTGTCGATGGCCGAGGACATCCGGGTGATCGTGATCAAGCTCGCCGATCGCCTGCACAACATGCGCACGTTGTCGTTCCTTGGCAAGCAGAAGCAACTGCAGAAGGCCAAGGAGACACTCGAGGTCTACGCGCCACTTGCCCATCGCCTCGGTATTCACTCGATCAAGTGGGAGCTCGAAGACCTCGCCTTCGCGACGCTCTACCCGCGTAAGTACGCCGAGATCGAATCGATGGTCAACGAGCGTCGTGCTGATCGTGAGCGGTTCGTCTCGGAAGCCGGTGAGCAGTTGCTCGACCAGTTGCAGGTGGTCGCGATCAAAGCGTCGATCGCCGGCCGCGCCAAGCACTTTTATTCGATTTACGAGAAGATGACGCGGCGCGGTAAGGAGTTCAACGAGATCTACGACCTCACGGCGATGCGTGTCCTGGTCGATTCGGATCGTGATTGCTACGGCACTATTGGCGTCATTCACGCACTCTGGAAGCCAATGCCCGGCCGGTTCAAGGATTACATCGCCGTTCCAAAGACGAACGGGTATCAGTCGCTGCACACGACGATCATCGGTCCGCACGGTAAGCCGCTCGAGATCCAAGTGCGCACGGTCCAGATGCACCAGCGAGCCGAATACGGTGTCGCGGCGCATTGGCTCTACAAAGAGCGAGCCGGCGTCGCCACCCAGTGGCTGGACGATCTGGTCGCGGTACCGGAGGGCGATCCACAGGGCTACATGGCCGACCTGCGCACGGGACTCGTCGACGACGAGATCTTCGTTTTCACACCGAAGGGTGAGTTGAAGGCTCTGGCGGCAGGTGCGACACCACTTGATTTCGCGTACGCCGTCCACACCGACGTTGGGCATCGCTGTGTTGGTGCCAAGGTCAACGGACGCATTGTCTCGCTGTCGTCAACGCTTACGTCGGGCGACATCGTCGAGGTACTGACGTCGAAGGGGGAGCGCGGACCATCGCGCGACTGGCTCGGCGTCGTCACCACGACGCGGGCGCGAAACAAGATTCGGGTCTGGTTTGCGCGCGAACAGCGCGAAGATACGGAGCAGAAGGGTCGCGATCTCCTGCAGAACGCGCTCAAGCAGAATCGCCTGCCCACGCAACGGATCGCCTCCTCGCCGGTTTTGGCTGGTGTGATGCGCGAGATGGGGTATCACAAGGCGGAGGAGTTCTACGTCGCGCTCGGGAGCGGCAAGATCACCGTGCCGATCGTGATTCAGAAATTGTTGGCACAGCTCAAGACAGCCGAGGTCGAGACGGAGCCGACACCGACGCGTCGCACAGGCGGGCGCAGTCGCGCACTTGCCTCGGACGCCTACGGCATCGTCGTTGACGGCGAGGCCGGGGCAGGCGTGATGGTGCGAATGGCAAAGTGCTGCACACCCGTGCCGGGCGACGACATCGTTGGCTACATCTCAGTTGGTCGGGGTATCACGATCCATCGCGGTGACTGCCCGAATTCGCGGCAGCTTGCCCGAACGCCTGAGCGGTTCACGCCGGTCGCCTGGAGTGGTGAGTCGCCAGAGGCGTCGTTCCGCGTTGGCGTAGCGCTCGAGGCGTGGGATCGTCCGCGACTCCTCGAAGACGTGGGTCGTACGGTGGCAGAGCATGGCTGCAACGTGGTCGAGTACGGCGGCCACGTCAGCGAAGGCATGTCGCGTAACTGGTACGTGCTCGAGATCGGCGATTTACGCACGCTCAAGACGGTCTTGACGTCGCTGCGCCAGATCGAGTCGGTGGTCGACGCGTTCCGCGTCACTCCCGGCGAGCGCAGCTAACTAGGCGCGTGCGCCCGGACCATAAGCGCACGGGTTCTCGAAACCTCGTGCAAAGCGGTCGGGTGCAAGATCGTTGACGTCGATGGTGGGCGTCTGCCCGGTGACCAGCGAGGCCATCACTCGACCGATGGCAGGCGTCGATTTGAGGCCGTGTCCCGACCAGCCAGCGCAGATCCAAAGATTCTCGGTGCCCGGTACCTGTCCGACCAACGGGTGCCAGTCGGGCGTCGCGTCGTAGGCGCCGCCCCAACCGCCGACGAGGGGCGCATGAGCGAGCGAAGGGAAGCGCTCTGCGAGTGGTCCGCGAATGGCATCCTCGTAGCCGTCCAGCAGCGGCAATTGACAATCATCTCGCACGCTGATGATCGGAGTGTCGGCCTGATAGGCGACAACCCAGATGTCGCGCCCAGCAGCGGCCCGCACGACGACATTCGATACCGCATCGCTGGTCACGGCAGCCGGCGCAACCTGGCCTGGTGGTAGACGCAAGACGGCGACTTGGATTCGCACGAGGTTAAACGGCACCTCCCAAATGCCCGCTAGGACCTCAGGAGACCAGCCACCCGTCGCGACGACGACCTGGCCTGCCTCGATCCGCTCACCATCCGCAAGTTGTACGCCGGTCGCTCGATCGCCACGAAAGGTGATCTCCGAGACCGGGGCATGTTGGCGCAGTTCGAGACCGCGTCCGAGCGCGTCGAGCAGCCAGGAGTCGATCATCAGCCGGCTGTCGCAAACGCCACCCGCTGGTTCGTACGCGGCCGCCGCAACACCCTCGATCGACAACAGTGGTTCTACCTCAGCGATTTCGTCTGGGGCAAGCAGGCGCGTGTCGAGCCCGAAGCCCTGCTGGCGTTCGACGTTGGCCCGGCAGGCATCGACGAGTCGTTCCGGCACGGGCAACAGGTACCCGGTCGGGACGTACGCGCCACTGCCAACGCCGACCTCCTGATCCCAATGGGCGAGGATTTCGGTGCCAGCCATAGACAACTGAATCAGCACGGGATTTGTGTAGTGACGGCGCACCATGCCGAACGTCAAGGCAGAGTCGCCACCGCCTGCGTTGCCACGGTCGAGAAGCAGCACGCGGCCTGCTCCCTGCCGAACCAGAGCATTTGCAGTAGACGCGCCCACCAGGCCGCTACCAATCACGCATACGTCGTACGTTGCCACCAGCGGAATCTATCACCGATGGTGCCCTATTCACATGTGGCGGGCCCGTGCGGTACCGTGGAGCCATCACTCCAGGAGAACACCCGATGTCTGAGATTCTTGACGGCGAAAAATTGATCTGGCAAGGACGCCCGACCTGGAAATGGTCGATCTCGTTCCTGCTTAAGTGGGGACTGGTCGGTGTGCTTCCACTAATTGTTGGCGTATTGCTCAACAAGATCGTTGACGTGCCCGTCTCGTGGTTCTTCGCGGTGACGGTGATCTTCATTGCTGTCGTTGTGGTGCTCGCATGGATCAAGCGCCTCGACAGCCACTACACCGTCACGGACCGGCGTGTGCTCGTTCGACGCGGGATTGCGAATCGCAACGAACGCAGTGCCAGCATCGACCGCATTCAGAACATCAACACCAAACAGGGCCTCTACGGACGCGTCCTCAATTTCGGTGACATTGAGTTCGATACGGCGGGCTCGGATACGAGCGACTCGGATCTCGCGTTGCGGGGAATTAGCGACCCGCACAAGATGCGAGACACGTTCGATCGCGAGTTGCTCCAGCGCGGCGGGTCGAGCTCCGGCGGCGTCTAGAGCCTTATGGCTCCCAGTCTTCGCCGCCGATATCCCAGCCGACGAGGCAAAAGGCGCTCACCAAATTGGCGACCTGCTGCCACGTCTCGATCGCTGAGGTCTCGAGAGTCGCTGGCGTGACGAGCACTGCGACCAGTTCGCCGTCGTAGCGGACCTCAACTTCGGTCGCCACGGGGCCGGCTTCGCCTGCCCACGGCCCATCAGAGAATGAGCCCTCTTCGATAAAGCGGATGCCAACACCTGTCTCGTAGTGCGAGCTGAGCGCAGCGATCGTACCGAGCAGAATCTGGTCGGCCTCTTCTGAGCGCTCGAGAATCTGCTCGATCGCGGCGACGACTGCGGTCCCGTCGGTCACGAGCGGATGACTCCCAGCACCTCGTCGCGACGACTCTCCATCTCTGCCTCGGTGGTGGCTTCGAGGTTGAGGCGCAACAGAGGCTCGGTGTTTGATGGGCGAACGTTGAAGCGCCAGGTCTCATGGTCGATCGAGATGCCGTCGAGGTGGGTGACCGTAGCGCCCGGGCCGTAGCGGTCCTTGAGCTCTTGCACCTTGAGGGCGACGTCCGGCACGGGGGAGTTGATCTCGCCGGTAATGAAGTACCGCTCCCGTAATGGGCGCAGCAGTTCGACCAACGTCGTGCCGCTGCGCGAGACGAGTTGGAGCACGAACAGCGCCGGCAGGATGCCCGTGTCAACACCGTAGAACTCGCGGAAGTAGTAGTGGCCGGATACCTCGCCGGCGAAGGTGCCGCCGGATTCCTTGATTGCGACCTTGATGAAGGCGTGGCCCACGCGCGAGACCTGTGAGGTCCCACCGCAGCGCGCAACGGTGTCGGGCACGGCGAGCGAGGCACGCACGTCGTAGAGAATCGTTGCGCCGGGATGGTGCTTGAGTACTTCTTCGGCGAGAAGGGCTGTGATGAAGTCGCCGGGGACAAATTCGCCCTCTTCGTCAATAAAGAAGCAGCGGTCTGCGTCACCGTCCCACGCGATGCCGATGGAGCCGGGGTGCTCAAGCACCTTGCCAATCACAAACTGGCGATTCTCCTCGAGCAGCGGATTTGGTTGGTGATCGGGAAAGGCGCCGTCGGGCGTGAGGAAATACTCGTGCGCGACGATCGGCAGCTGCTTGAGGATCGGGCCGAGCATGGTTCCTGCCATACCGCTGCCGCCGTCGAGCACAACGCTGAGTGGTCGCAGAGCGGGAACGTCGATGAGACCCAGCATCTTCTCGGTATAACCGGGTAGGACATCGAGCGGGGTTGCGATGCCCGGGGTGGCCACCGGGGGAAGCTCTGTTGAACCAGTGGCCATCTTCTTGACCTC
>JBAXOM010000003.1:0-41479 GCA_037133215.1 Thermoleophilia bacterium
AGAGGCGTCGCCTCGCTGAACTGGCGCGCCTGCACCAGTCCGTTCTGTCCCGTCGTCGCATCAAGCACCAAGAGAGTCTCGTGCGGAGCGCCCTCCATGCGGCCGGCGATGACGCGGCGAATCTTCGCGAGCTCGTCCATCAGGCCAATCTGCGTCTGCAGACGTCCGGCCGTATCGACCAGCACAACGTCGCGGCCACGCGCCACCGCCGCCTCCATGCCGTCGTAGGCCACCGCGGCGGGATCCTGACCGTGCGACGAACCGACGAAGTCGGCGCCCGCGCGGTTCGCCCACGCCTCGAGCTGCTCGTCGGCAGCCGCGCGGAACGTGTCTGCCGCCGCCACGACGACAGACTTATCGACGCGACGAAGGTGCTCGGCGAGTTTGCCGACAGTCGTCGTCTTACCCGTGCCGTTGACGCCTACCATCAGGATCACCGTCGGCGTGTGCGAGATATCGATGCGCGCCTCTGCGCCCGACAGGAGATCGGCGATCTCCTCGGCCAAGGCAGGCGCGAGGTCTTCGCCGGGAGTCATGCCACCCGCGGCGGCACGCCGCTCGAGACGACCAATGATCTCGACGGTGGCCGGAACGCCACAGTCAGCTAGGAGCAGAGCCTCTTCGAGTCGTTCCCACGCCTCGGCGTCATCAGGGTCGAAGGCAATGGCCTGGATCTGTCCCGTCAGCGCCTTACTGGACTTAGCGAGCCCGTCGACGAGTCGGCGGAAGAACCCCCCACCCTCCTCCGTTGCCTCGACCTCCGGCTCGGCGAACTGGACGTCGCCAAGGCCCGAGAACATCAGGTGCGGGTCGGCCACGGTGTTACGAACCGCTCGGCGACGGGGCAGCGCTGAGCGTGCCCGTGGGGCCATCGCTCTGACGCGGCAACCGACGCGAGATCACCTGCGAGACGCCGTTGCCCGGCATCGAGACGCCATACAGCGCGTCAGCAGATTCCATCGTGCCGGCCTGGTGCGTGATGACGACGAACTGCGCGCGGTCGCGGAAGCGCTCAACGAGTTCGAGGAAGCGATCGATGTTGACCTCGTCAAGCGCAGCGTCGACCTCGTCGAGGACATAGAAGGGGCTCGGTCGGGCAAGCATCAGGGCGAACGTAAAGCCAAGTGCGGCCATCGACTTCTCGCCGCCCGAGAGCACCGACAGCGAGCGAATCTTCTTGCCGGCGGGCTGGACCTCCAACTCGACACCTGGTTCTGGTACCTCGACGACGGCGTCGATATCCTCGCCCTCGGGCTCGGCCTCCACGCCCGGCTCGTCCTCAGTAGCCTCAGCCGGATCAAGTTCGACCAGCTCGGCAGGCTCAACCAGGCGAAGGCGACCGCTGCCACCCGGGAAGAGGGTGCCGATCACCTCGGCGAAGCCTGCCTCAACCGTCGAATACGTCGACTCAAAGCGATTGCGAATCTCCGTGCCAAGTTCGCGTACCAACTTGCGCAGTTCTCCGACAGACGTCTCGAGGTCGGTGATCTGCTCACCGATATCGTCGGCCTCGGCCTTGGCCTCCTCGTACGCCTCCTTGGCGAGCGGGTTGACCGCGCCGAGTTGGACGATCCGACGCTCAAGTCGTTCGACCTTGCCTTCGCGCACTGTCCGCTCGTCCTCGGGGTACGGCTCGGTCATATCGACGAGTTCACCGCTCTCCTCGCCGCGCTCCTCGCCAAGGGTCTGACGGCGATGGGCGAGCTCCTGCAGGCGTTCCTCGCAGCGCTCGAGCTCGACACCGAGCGCAGCCACACGGCCGGCACCGTCGCGTCGCGCGGAGCCAAGCCGCGCATCCTCTTCGGCACAGGCTCGTAGTTCTGTGCCGAGCTCGGCGACGCGCGACTCGCCGGCCTGCGTCTGTGCGCGGGCCGGCTCTCGGAAACGCTCGGCGGTGACCAGCGCTGCGCGGATCGTTTCGAGAATCGTCGGTAGTTGCTTGGTGACCGCAGCGAGCCGATCTGCACCATTCTGAGCCGCCTCGGCTTGGCGTTCTTGCTCGACGGCGAGTGCACGGAGACGGGCGCCTTCGACGCGAGCCCGTTCGGCACGCTCCTCGGATGCGGCCCGACGTCCACGTCGATCCGCAACGTCGTTTTGCAGCGAGACACGGACGGCCTCGGCAGCCTCATGCTCGACGGTGCGCTCGGCGACCCGCTCCCGCAAGGCGACGAGCCCCGACTCGAGTGCCGTAAATTCGATCTGCGCTGCGGCGGCACGAGCCTCGCTCTGCTCGGCCTCGTCGCTCGCAGTGCGCAGACGCTCGCCCGTGGCCTCGTCCTGCCGCGCAAGCCGATCGGCCTCACGCGTTGCCTCTGCCAATTCCCGCTCGAGTCGCAACTGCGCGTCGCGCGCCTCGGCAACAGCACTGCGGGCATTCGTTTCGGCCTGCTCGACCGTCGTGCGAACTTCGGTTGCGTTGATCAGGCTCGACGCGGCAGCATCGCGTCCACTCGCATCGTCGCGCACCTGTTGTTCGACACCAGCAAGATCGCGCTTGCGTTCCAACGCGCGACCAGCCGCATCGCCAGCACGGAACGCAATACCGCGATCAGCATCAAAGCCACGACCATCGGCGAGGACACCGATACCGCGCTTGACGGCGAGCAAATCGGCGGGGCGATCGATCAACAGCACGCCGTCAAGCAGGCCCGCCGGAATATCGCCGATCAACTCGACACGAGAACTGAGCGGCACGCCGGGCCCCTCGGCCTGACGGGTGGGCAGGCGGTCGAGGCACAGCAGTGCAGCGCCTTCGAGCGCATCGTCGGCCAGCAGGTCGACGGCATCGCTCGCGACGCGAGCAACGGCCTCGGTGGCTCGCCACGAGAGCACGGCCGCGACAGCGCGTTCGACCCCAGACTCGGGCCGGATCTGATCGGCGACCAACGAGACGCCACGGTCGCGCAGGCGCACGAGCGCACCGTCTAGACCGTCTCCGCGCGCAACGGACTGCCTCAACTCGTTGAGGCGCGCATCGGACGACTGCGCCCTGGCGTCGGCGGCAGCAGCATCGCCACGAACCTGGGCCTCCTGCGTGCGGGCGAGGTCAGCTGCGCTGCGGGCCTCTTGCTCGAGTCGCTCGGCCTCGGCCAGCGCCTCACGGGCACTGACGACGTTGGCCTCGATGACCTCAAGTGCGATCTGCGCTTCGCGGCGGGCGGTTTCGCGATCGCCGATGCCTTCGGTCAATTCTGCGCGACGAAGGGTGGCGGCTGCGGCTCGCTCGCGATTCTCCGTGGCTTCTGCCTGAGCGCGCGCGAGGCGCCCCTCGTGTTCTGCCTCGGCACGCCGAGCCTCAAGCACGGACGAGAGCGCTACCTCCGAGGCCTGCGTAGCAGCAGCGAAGCGATCTTCGACGCCGGTGTCGTCTGGATCGGCAGCGAGCTCGGAACGCTCGCGCTCTGCGTCTACCTCGACCGACGCGGCAGCCGATGCCGTCGTTGCGGCCTCATCGATCAATCGACCGGCGCGGATGCGGAGGCGCTCGACATCGTGGGCAAACTCCTCGCCGCGTTCCTCGAGTTGCGCCGTGCGGTCCGTCAGGCGTTCGACACCAGCATCGAGGCGTTGCACAAGGCGCGAAGCTGCCTCCTGCTCACTGACGAGGGCGCCCAGCGCAGCCTCGGCGGCCTCGCGCCGCGCGATGATCGCCGCGGCATCGGTATCGAGCTTTTCCTGAGCAGCCTTGGCTTCGCGGGCGTCGTTCTGTCGCGCCTGACGATCGCGCCGCGCCTCGGCAATGGCCGACAGCACGAGTTCCAGCCGGAGCTCGAGCAGTTCGGCAGCGAGCAGCGCAGCGCGTTCCGCCGCGGAGGCCTGGAGTGCGAGCGGGCGCAACCGGCCCTGAATCTCGGCCTGACGCGTACGCGCCTCGACGAGGTGCCGCTCGACGCGATTGAGTTTCTGCTGAGCGCGAATGCGGCGACGCTTGTACTTGCCAAGCCCGGCCACTTCTTCGATCAGACCGCGTCGGGCGGTGGGACTGGCCAGCAGCACCTGATCAACTTGGTTCTGTCCAATGATCGCGTGACTGTCGCGCCCAAGGCCGACATCGGCCAAGACCTCATGAACATCGAGCCGCCGTACCGGTACGCGATTGAGCAGGTAGGCGCTCTCTCCATCGCGACTCAGGCGACGCAGCACGGAGAGCTCGGGTCGACCGCCCGGGGCGACACCACCCTCGTCCTCAAGCACGATCTCAACCTCGGCGAGACCGGCAGCGGCACGACTCTCGGAGCCACTAAAGAGCACGTCCATGCCCGTCGTGACGCGCACCTCAGATGGTGCCGACGATGCCATCGCCCAGCGGAGCGCCTCGGCAATGTTCGACTTGCCGGAGCCGTTGGGACCGACGATGACGCCAACACCCTTATCGAAATGAAGCTCCGTCTCGTCGGCGAAACTCTTAAACCCCTTGATGCGAATACGGGTGAGCCTCATCCAATATCACCAGCATCGATGGTAGCCAGCGCGCGTCGCGCAGCGGCCTGTTCAGCGGCTCGACGAGACACACCCTCACCCTCGCCGAGGACATCGCCGTCGATGATGACGACGACGGAAAAATGCCGTGCGTGCGCTGGTCCGGTTGCCTCCACCACTTCGTACGCTACACGGCGGCCCTGACGCTGCAGGATCTCTTGGAGTGCCGTCTTGGGGTCAATTCGGGGGTCCAGAGCACGGTCGACGAGTGGCGCGAAGGCCGTCACGGCCGCCTCACGCGCGACCTCCCAACCAGCTTCGAGGAAGATTGCACCGAGCGCGGACTCGGCCAAGTCGGCGAGCACCGAGCGATTGAAGGACAGCTGCTTCGCCGTCTCTGCGTACTTCTCTCCGAGCGCACTCTCGCGCATGCGACCGCCGAGATCCTCGTTACGCGCCACGATCGAGCAAAAGCGCGAGGAGCGAACCTGGTTCTTGATCCGCGACAGCTCACCTTGTGTGGACTCAGGAAACCGTTCCAAGAGGTATGCGCCGAGCGCAAGGTCGAGCACAGCATCGCCGAGGAACTCGTACCGTTCGTACGAGTCGCCGGGCGATGCTGCCCAGCTCGAATGCGTCAGCGCGCGGAGACGCGTCGTCGACGCGAGCGCGTCGAGTCGCGTCCCAATCGGGCCTGTGGGCTCAGTCAGCGCGGGCGACGATGAAGTCAACGGCGTCGCCGACAGTACCGATCGACTGAGCCTCTTCGTCGGAGATCTTGACGCCGAAGCCCTCTTCGAGGTCCATGATCAACTCGACGAGGTCGAGCGAGTCAGCCTGAAGGTCGTCGCGCATGTGCGCCGCCTCGTTGATGTCAGCCGGATCAACGTCAAGACGCTCGACGAGGATCTCCTGTACTTTCGCCAAAACTTCTGCTCGCTCAGCCACTGTGTTCCAC
This sequence comes from Thermoleophilia bacterium, assembly GCA_037133215.1. Classification (GTDB taxonomy): domain Bacteria; phylum Actinomycetota; class Thermoleophilia; order Gaiellales; family F1-60-MAGs149; genus F1-60-MAGs149. Next base: position 5,381 of record JBAXOM010000003.1, read on the forward strand.
CTTTGTAGTACTCACGTAAACGCTGCCGACATTAGCAGGCGCGGTAACGGCTGCATGGCACGTCGGTACCGTCGAACGAGCCCTGCGTCACCTGAAGGACATCAAGCGTGCTCGGCTGTCACCCCGCGCAGCGAACGCATTCGAGACGCGCAGTGCGTTAGCCGACAGGGGCGTCGGTCGTGATGTAGCGCCGACCGCGGTACGTTCCGCAGCTCGGGCACACACGATGGGGCAGTTTCGGAGCGGAACAAACCGTGCACGTGGCCACGACGGGAATCGCGATCTTGTGCGTGGCACGACGCTTATCGCGGCGGGCTTTGGACGTTTTCCGTTTGGGGACTGCCATAACGCTGCGCAGCGTAGCGAACGCCTGCGCGGCGCGTCGCAACTACCCCTCGGAGTCGTCCTTGAGGAGCCCGCGGAGCGCACCCCAACGATCGTCGCCTTCGGCTGGGACACACGCGCAGACCTCGTGATTGAGGTTTGTACCGCAGCTCGGACAGAGACCGGCGCAATCCTTGCGACAGAGAATCTTGTGCGGCAACGTCAGAACGATCGCGTCGGCTGCCCACGTCGCAACATCAAGATCGTCACCCTCGAGGTAGTCGCAGACCTCTTCGGCCTCCGCGCCCTTCTCTGGATGATCAGCCTGATATTCGCGCGCATCGATCGAGACGGGTACTGCAGCCTCCTCAAGACAGCGGTGACATGGCCCCAGAATCGTGCTCGAGAGGCGCATCCGCATCAGGAGTCCAGAGATCAGGCGCGTGATGTCGACGCGCGCCACCGCAGGAGCTGCTGGACCTGAGTACGTGACGCCACCGATGATGATGTTGGGCAGCGCAACGGGCACGTCCAGCGACCGTTCGATGCCCGCCTCGAGCCGTAGCTGTGCAATATCAATCATGCGAGCCGCCGTTCGCGACGACTACGTCGTGATTTCGGTGAACTGCGCCGAGCCACCCTCGGTGCGCTCCGGCGATGCGCTCGCCAGCTGGCCGCGGCCACGCTGAACTGCACCAAGGAACTTGCCGAGGTTCGTCTCGAGCGTGCCAAGGATCTCGTCGGCGTAGTCCTCTGCGCCGAGTCGGATCTCGCGCTCGCGATTGCGGGCGTTCTCAAGGATCTCCTGCGCCTGGCGCTCGGCCAACCGCACGACCTCTTGCTGCGACGCTTCGCGCTGCGCAATCTCGCGGGCCTCAACGACGATCCGCTCGGCTTCGCGCTTGGCCTCGCCAAGCATCTCCTGACGCTCCTTGACGATCCAACGTGCCTGCTTGATCTCGTCAGGAATCGTCGCGCGCATCTGGTCAAGGATCTCCCAGATTTCTTCGCGATCGATGCGGACCTGATCGGTCAGCGGCACCGCTTTGGCGTTGTGGACAAGCTCGTCGAGCTTGTCAATGAGGACGAGGACATCCATGAGGTCTCCTTCACAGGGTTCGCGAAGACGGATGGTCGTCGAACCAGCGGACGACACAGGGAGGGACAAGGTTTTCGACAGAGCCGCCGAACGCAGCGATTTCGCGGACGCCACTCGACGACACGAACATGTAGCGGCCAGATGCCGCGAGATAGACCGACTCGATATCAGGAGCGAGGTGTTTGTTGAGTTGCTGCATCTGGAATTCCCACTCAAAGTCGGAGACCGCACGCAGTCCCTTGACGAGTGCCGTTGCGCCTGAGCGCTTGGCAAACTCTACAACGAGGTCTGAGAACGTCTCGACTGTCACATTCGGCACATCTGCCAGAGATTCTTGCAGGAGGGCCACCCGGTCATCGGCAGGAATCAGCGGTTCCTTGTGTTTCGGGCGGCGCACGACTCCGACGACGACGTGGTCAAAGAGGTCAGCGGAGCGCTGAATAATGTCGATATGGCCGAGCGTGACCGGGTCATAACTGCCCGGACAAATTGCGACGCGCTTCGTCATACGGTCTCCATACGTTGCAGAATGACGATTTCGGCGGCTGCAATGCGGCGGTTGTAGCGCTCGACGAGGCCTGGAATGGGTACGGCGGCGCCCGCAGCCGTCTCGAAGACAATCGAGCCATCCGGACTCAGCACCTGCGGGAGTAGCGTTGTGAGCATCGCAGCCAAGTCTGGCACCGCCTCATAGGGCGGGTCAACCAGCACGAGGTCGAACTGCTCGCCCACGTCTGCCAGACGTTGCAGGACGGTGATCGCATTGCCCCGCTCGATGCGTGCCTGTGCGGATTCGCCGAGCACCTCAACGTTGGTGCGAATCGCTTCCAAGGCAGCCGCATTGCGTTCGACGAAGAGGCACGAGGCAGCACCACGCGAGAGCGCCTCCAGACCTAACGCGCCCGAACCGGCAAAGAGGTCGAGCACGCGCGCATCAACGACGTCGGCACCGAGCGACGCAAAGATCGCCTCGCGGGCGCGATCGGACGTCGGGCGAACGCCCTTGCCTGGCGGCGTAACGAGACGCCGCGATCGATGCTGCCCAGCCACGATGCGCACACCGAGAGCCTACCGCGCGACGGGCGTTTAGGCTCGGCGGAGTGCTTCGATGAGGTCGCCGAAGCGATCCGTTGCGGCCTGCGCCAAGACGTCGTCCGCGCCCTCGTGCAGGATGCGCAGCGCGTCCTCGCGCGCCTGCTCGAGCAGTTTGCGATCGCTGTGCAGGCGGGCGTAGCGGAGGTCTGTGCGACCACTCTGAGCCTCGCCCAACAGACGGCCCTCGCCACGCATGCGTAGATCGACGTCGGCTAATTCGAAGCCGCTCTGGTGTCGCACGAGCGCATCGAGCCGCTCACGCCCATCCGGCGTCGGCTCGGCCGAGCTATAGAGCAGGCAATACGATTGCTCGCTGCCACGCCCAACGCGGCCGCGCAACTGATGGAGTTGAGCGAGACCAAAGCGATCGGCGTCCTCGACCACCATCACCGAGGCGTTGGCGACGTCCACGCCCACTTCGATCACCGTCGTGGCGACCAACACGTCGAGGTCTCCCGCCGAAAACGCGGCCATCACACGCTGACGATCCCCGGCGGGCATTTGGCCGTGCGCGCAGGCCACACGAAGACCGTTGAGTGGACCGCTAGCCAAGCGCTCGGCCTCCTCTTCGGCAGCGCGTGCCTCAACGTCGGGGTTCTCCTCAACGAGCGCGCAGACAACGTAGGCCTGTCGCCCCGCCGCGATCTGCTCGCGGATCCAGCGGTAGCCGTCTTCCCGCTTAGCCTCCGGAATGATGCTCGTCTTGATTGGTTTGCGACCGGGTGGCAACTCGTCGATCACACACAGGTCCAGATCACCGAAGGCCGTCAAGGCCAGCGAGCGTGGAATCGGGGTGGCCGTCATGTGCAGGACGTGCGGCACGGTCTCTCCCCCTGCCGACAGCGCCGCGCGCTGGGCGACACCAAAGCGGTGTTGCTCATCGACCACGAGCACCCGGAGATCGGCAAACGACGTGTGCAGCAGCGCGTGCGTGCCGATCGCGATCAACGGCTGGCCCGCCTCGATCCGGGCACGACGCGCACGGCGCTCCTTGTCAGGAACATCGCCCGACAGGTACGCGATCTCGATCCCGAGGGGCTCGAGCAGGCGCTCGGCACCACGCAGATGCTGCAGCGCAAGGACTTCGGTCGGGGCCATCAACGCACCCTGGCCACCCTGCTCGACCGCGCGGACGAGCGCCGCAAACGCGACCACGGTCTTGCCCGAACCGACATCGCCCTCCAACAGACGCTGCATCGGCTGCGTCCGATTGAGATCGGTCTCGATCGACTCCAGCACGTGCTCCTGCGCGGCGGTGAGGGTGAAGGGCAGAGCCGCCCGAAAGGCCGCGGACAGGTCGCCCGGGAAACCCAACGCGAGCGCACCGGCGCGTGCATCGGTGTCGTGGCGATGCTGCAGGAGAGCGAGCTGGAGCAGAAGGAGTTCCTCGTAGGCCAATCGCTGGCGCGCGGTCTCGTAGGCATCGAGCCGGCTCGGCTGATGCCCCGCACGCAACGCATCGCGTCGCAGCGGCAGGCTGTGGCGCATCCGCAACTCGACGGGGAGCGGATCTGCGACACCGTCGATCAGGTCCGTAATCGCGTCGCCGACGAGGGCACGCAGGACACCCGTCGAGACCTTGGCCGAGGCGTGGTAGACCGGCACGAGCCCGGGCCCCATCGCCGCCAACTCGTCGGGGCCACCCGCAACCTCGTGCGACTTGACGGTCAGCTCGGCGCCCCGTGCCCCTACCTTGAGCGCGCCGCGGGCAACCAAGCGCGAGCCGGGCTCAAGCGTGCGCGCGAGATAGCGCTGGTTAAACCACGTCAACGAAATCTCGCCCGTCTCGTCCGTCAGGCGCGTCTGCAGGATGCGCAGACCGCGGCGACGGGTCGGCCGCTCGGTAATCGAGCCAACGCGACCGACGACCGTGACCTCATCGTCACCGCTCTGAATCGCCTCGGCAATCGTCGTCAACGCCGTCATGTCCTCAAAGCGAAACGGCAGGTCGTCGAGCAGATCGCCCCGCGTCTCAAGCCCCATCGCCTTCAACGCCGCGACGCGTTTCGGAGGACCGGTAATCGGTACAGCCAGCCGGTCCGGGGCGGGCGCCGTTCGCGGACGCGGCGAATCGACGGTCTCCGAAACTCCTGGAAAGGGCGCCAGCACCCCCACATTCTGCCGTCCGCACCGCCGGGCACGAATCTGGCAGAGTCTGCACATGGCGCGCGTGATTGCAATCGACTGGTCTGGGGCCGCTGTCGGCGCGGAGCGCCGGATCTGGATTGGCGAGGCCCTCGACGGCGAACTCCTGATGCTCGAGGATGGCCGTTCGCGTGAGCAGGTTGTCGACTGGCTCATCGAGCGTCGCGCGGAGGTGCCCGAGGCAATCGTGGGGGTCGACTTCGCGTTCTCGTATCCGAGCTGGTTTCTCGACGCCCAGCACTGCAGCACGATCGACACGCTGTGGGAGCTCGTGAGCGAGCAGGGCGAGGAGTGGCTCGCAACCTCCCCCGCGCCCTTTTGGGGCCGCCCGGGCCAGCGTCGTGGCGACGAGGTGCAGCTGCGCGCCTGCGAGGAGGGCTGGAACGTGCGGGGCATCGTGCCGAAAAGCGTGTTTCAGATCGGTGGTGCGGGAGCGGTTGGTACCGGCACGATTCGTGGCATCCCCCTGCTCTCTCGTCTGCGCGACAGTGGCTGGGCGATCTGGCCGTTTGATCCACCAGCGCCCCACCTCGTCGCCGAAATCTGGCCCCGCCTTCTTACCGGCCCGGTCGCAAAGTCGTCGCCGATCGAGCGTCGCGCCTGGCTCGACGCGCACGCCACGTTGCCCGCTCCGATGACCAACCGTGCGGCCTCGAGCGAAGACGCCTTCGATGCCGCCGCGAGTGCGCTCGTGCTCTCTCGTTGCAACGACCTCGCGGCGACGTTTGCCGCTCCACTCGTTGGTGATCCACGCGAGGGGTCGATGCTCGTCCCGGACAGCCTCCGACAAAACTCCTGATCTGGCAGTCTTCGGGGATGGAAATCGGTGAAGAAGAGGAGCGCATCGTCGTCGAGCCGATCCATCCCCCTGTGCCCGAGCGGGCCCCGACGCCCGAGCCAGAGCGCGTGCCCGAACCGGCACCGACGCCCGAGCCGGAACCTATTCCGGCATGACACCTTCCGGATTTGTCGTTCCGGATCTGATCGACCCGATCCTCGGCTATCGCTCGTGGACGATTCGTGTCCACCCCTCCGGTGAGCCCCGCCTCTGCTCGCCCTACCGTCGCTCGACGTGGCAGCCGCACGAGGTCCACGTCGCCACCTGTGGGTCAACAAACTGGACGTCACCGATTGGGATTCGACCGACCCCGCGCGCGGCACCAGGCCATGAGGTGCCCGCCGCTGGGTGCACCTGTGGTGTCCACGCGTGGCGTTCGCGCAGCGCGGCGCTGCTCGACGCAGCCGACACCCGCGGCTTGCGCGCTGTCAGCGGGGAGATCGCCCTCTGGGGCGGCGTCCTCAAGCACACACGAGGTTGGCGTGGAGCGTTTGCCTACCCGCAGGACCTGACGGTGCATGCCGCGACGACGGATGGCCTCTGCTTCGTCTTTACGTGGGAGTCCGGCCAACTCCGAGCCGTCCCCGCAGAGGAATTGGCGCCCGCCCTGAGCGAGGTCTACGGCGTGCCCGTACGGATCGATCCAGGCGAAGACCCACTCGGACCACTCCCCCGCTACGCGCCGTCAGCACTCCGGCTCCCCCGCGCGCACCTCGGCATTACTGCGGCAGAGGCAGCCCTGCTCTACCCGCAACCATCCCGGCGGCGGCGTCTCGTCGCCTGGTTAACCCACTCGAGTTAGGCCCGGCGGGTCAGCCAAGCACGATCGGGCGCATCGCCGCGATGTGCTCCGGTGTCGAGCCGCAACAGGCGCCAATGACGTCGATGCCGATCTCGCGCATCTCCGTCGCCCACTCGGCCATCACTTCAGGCGCACCGTCGTAGAGAAACTCATCGCCGACCAGCTTGGGTAGACCAGCATTCGACTGGGTCATCAGAAAGACGCCCTCGGGCCGTGCCGCGACCATGTCGGCAGCGATAATGCGCATCTCGTCGACGCCACGGCCACAGTTGGCACCAATAATCGGTACGCCCATTGCGGCAATCGCCGTGACGGCCTGGCCGGGCTTGACGCCCATCATCGTGTGCAAGTTGGTGTCGAACGACATCGTCGCGAGGATCGGCAGACCCGGTGCCTCTCCCTGAGCAGCACGCACAGCGGCCTCGACTTCGCCCAGATCGCTCATCGTCTCGATCAGAATCGCGTCGGCCCCACCAGCCACGAGACCACGGATCTGGTCGGCGAAGAGCTCTTGCGCCTCCTCCGGTGTCATCGTGCCCATCGGCTCCATCAGTTCGCCACTCGGACCAACGTCGCCGAGCACGTACGAACCCGGGTGACGATCGGCCACGGTGCGGGCAACTGCGGCCCCAGCCTTGTTGAGCTCGAACACGCGGTCGCCGAGGTCGTGCATCTCAAGACGCGGTCGCGTGCCACCAAAGGTACAGGTGGTGATCAGGTTCGAACCAGCCGCCGCGTAGGCCTCGAGGATCGCCTCGATCCGATCGGGGTGCTCGACATTCCACAGTTCTGGTGCACCGCCGTCGGTCAGACCAGCGTCCTGCAGCATGGTGCCCATCGCACCGTCGCCGAGGATGTGTCCTCCGGACTGCAGGGTCTCAAGCAAGCCACTCATGTCAGGCCTCCTGGGCGGGTCCGAGTTCGTCAAGCAACGCCGCGAGGCGCTCCTCGCTCAACTCGGCTTCAAGTTCGGTTGTCACACGGTCGGCGACCTCAGTCGGCGTGCCCTCACTCGGAGTCCACTCACCCTTGCGCCAGCCCTCCATGTAGGCGTCGGCATCGGCTGCGCCAACGCGCATGGCAGCCTCGTCGATGGCCTCCTGAAAGCGGTGTGCCAGCTGGGCTCGGGCGGTCTCGTCGCCCTCGCGCGCGATGACCATCGAGGGGATGTCACGCCAATAGGTGATCTGATATTCGCTCATGTTGTGCACTATAGCATTCTGCGTTCCGGTGCTGATAGCCTGAGCATATGCCTCTATGGATGATCATTCTCTTCGTTGCCTGGGTCGTCATTGCCGTGGTGACGACGATCCTCAAGCGTCCGGTCTACGGTCCTGGCTGTGCGATCCGACAGGGCTCGCGGCTCCTCAACGAGCATCGCGATCGCAAGGCCGCTCAGGCCAGCACTCCGCCACGCTAGTCCGCAGCGACGTACGCCAGACCAAGCGCGCCCGGCCCTGCGTGTGTGCCGACCACGGCGCCTAGCGTGAGAATACGCACCGACCGAATCCCACCCCGGGCGGCCCTCACGAGGCCTTCGAGCTCGCCGGCCCGCTCGAGATCAGCGGCATGGGCAATCGCAACATCAATCAGCGGATAGGGCTCGGACCGACGAACAAACTCGGCCACGAGCTCGGGCAGCACACGCGTCTCGCCGCGCACACGCCCGACCGGTACCACCTCTCCATCCTCGATCGCGAGCAGCGGATGGACACCGAGTAGCGTGCCCACCAACGCCTGCGCGCGACCGATGCGGCCACCGCGCTGCAGGAACTCCAAGGTCGCGACGCTAAAGAGGCAGCCTGACTCTCGACCAATCTTGTCGAACAGCACCGGCAGATTGTCCGGGCTCTCACCCGCGTCCAGTGCGGATTGCGCCCGCCCGAGCCCAAGTGCGAGTGGCATCGAGACGAGCCGACTATCGATCACCGTCACGCGCCCCGGAAACTCTTGGGCCGCAGTGCAGGCTGAGCCGTAGGTGCCACTGAGACTGCCGGAGATGTGGATCGAGACGACATGCTCGTACTGCTCGAGGAGCTCGCGGTAGACGGCGATGAAGGCACCGGGCGCTGGCTGCGAGGTGGTCGGGTGCGTCGACGACGAAGCGAGGCGTCCATAAAACTCGGCCGCCGACAGGTCGATGTAGTCACGAAACTCTGTCTCGCCGAAGTGCACCGTCAGCGGCACCATCGTCCAGTCGAGATGCTCCGCCACCGGCAGATCGGCCGTCGAGTCGTAGACGATTGCCGTCGTACCTCTCTGCTCGTGTCGCGTGCTGCGTGCCGCAATGTCCTCGCGCATGTCTGACGTGACGCAGTCGGAGACCACACCAAATGCCCCGGCCTCCCTGGTCACGCGGTCAACATCGTCGGCGTGCACGTGCACGCGCATGAGCTCGGCGTCACCGGCAAGCACGAGCGAGTCGCCCCACGTATCCGCCACAGCACGCAGGCCATCGAGATCGACATTGCGCATGACGAAACCAATGCAGTACTGGTAGCGGCTACTGGGGTCTGCGACGTGGACTGCGGGACGTGTGACCGCCGGGGGGTGATCCACCACGGGCTCACCAGCCAGGACCCCGGCCAGTCCTTCGAGCAGCGCCACGAGCCCGGCCGCACCAGCATCGACGACACCGGCCGAGCGGAGTTGCTCGAGCTGATCGGGCGTCTGTGCCAACGCTGCCCGCGCGCCAGCGAGCGCGGTCGTCACACACTCCTCAAGGGTCTCGCCCTGTGCGGCATCCGCGAGCGCCTGCGCGACGGTCAGCATCGTGCCTTCGACTGGTTCGGGCACAGCGCGGTAGGCGGCTTGTGCTCCGCTCAGCAGCGCCTGCGGCAACGCCTGCCCCTGACCGAGCTCGCCGGCTGCTGCGCGGATCATGCTGGCGAGGATCGTGCCGCTGTTGCCACGAGCACCGAGCAGCGCTGCGTCACCGATCGCACGAGCGGGATCGATCGGATTGCCGCGCAGGCTTTCAACGACGGCGTCGATTGTGTGGAGCAGGTTCGACCCGGTATCGCCGTCGGCAACGGGAAAGACGTTGATCGCGTTAAGCCGCGCAGACTCGGCTGCGAGCCGCATGCGAGCCCCTAAAGCGAGCTCCAGAAGGGTTGGCGACGACGTTGTTGGCACGGTTTAGGACGGGTGCCGTTTGCGGCATCCGTGCGGATCCAGCATACTGCCCCCATGTCGCGCATCTGCAGCTCCTGCGGCCGAGGGCCGTCCTTCGGTAACAACCGCAGCCATTCCATGATCGCCACGAAGCGTCGCTTCGATGCGAATCTCCAGAAGCTGCGCATTCTCCAGAACGGCGTTGCCGTTCGCGCGTACGTCTGCACTCGCTGCCTGAAGGCCGGCAAAGTGCAACGCGCCCTCTAAGCGAGGGGCCTTCGCGCAGCGGTTCGACCAGTGCGTAGCGGCGTGCCTGGAATGCCGCGACTAGAGCGCGCGGACTGAGGCCAGGAGGCCGAGCGCAGCGGCGGCTGCCTCGCGACCCTTGTGACCTTCGCTGCCGCCGATACGATCGACGGCCTGCTGATGCGTCTCCACGGTCAGGACACCGAAGCCCATCGGGACTCCCGTCGCCATCCCGGCGTCGGAGACCCCACGGGCGGCCTCGCCCGAGACGTACTCGAAGTGCCGGGTATCGCCGCGAATCACGCAAGCAAGGACCACGACAGCGTCAAATCCTGACTCAGCGCAGTACAGCGCCGCGAGTCCAACTTCGAACGCGCCCGGCACCGGCACAACCACGATGTCGGTCACACCCCGCTCAAGACACTCCGCGACGGCGCCATCGACCAAGGGCTGGACGATGTCCGTGTGATACTCAGCCGCCACGATGGCGACCCTCGTAGCCGGATCGAGCGCGACAGGCTCTAAGCGCGTCGCACCAGCGGGCGCAGAGATCGAGCCAGCGGCGTCGGGCGCCGTCACTGCTGGGCGCCCGCCGTCTCCCCTGCAGCCGGATCCGTCATGCGCGGAGGCTCACCCGGCAACATGTCGGCTGCCTTGATGTGCTGGTGGTGCAGAGAATGACCCATCTTGTCGCGCTTGGCCTTGAGGTACAGCGCGTTGTGCTCGCCCGGCTCGACCTCGATCGGCACCTGCTCGGTGACGGTCAGGCCGTAGCCTTCGAGCCCGATGATCTTGCGGGGGTTGTTGGTCATGATCTTGATCGTCGACAGGCCGAGGTCTGCGAGAATCTGCGCGCCAATGCCGTACTCGCGCTGATCGTCCATGAAGCCCAGTTCGAGATTGGCTTCGACGGTGTCGCGACCCTTCTCCTGTAGCTCGTAGGCGCGAAGCTTGTTGAGGAGTCCAATGCCGCGACCCTCCTGCGCCATGTACAACACCACGCCGCTGCCAGCCTGGACAACCTGCTGCATGGCCATGTGCAGCTGCTCGCCACAATCGCAGCGCAGCGAACCAAATACGTCGCCGGTCAGGCACTCGGAATGCACGCGCACGAGCACGTCTTCCTTGCCGTCAACATCGCCGTAGATCAGCGCCATGTGCTGCTTGTCGGCCAACGTCTCGCGATACCCGATCGCGTGGAAATCACCGTACGGCGTCGGCAGGCTTACCTCTGCAACACGCTCAATCAACTGCTCCGTGCGACGGCGATACTCGATCATGTCGGCAACGGTGACGATCTTGATGCCGTGCTCGGCACTAAACGCCGCGAGATCAGGCACACGAGCCATCGTGCCGTCGGCGTTCATGACTTCGCAGATCACACCAGCGGGTGTACAGCCGGCGAGCTTCGCGATGTCGACAGAGGCCTCAGTCTGCCCCGTGCGCTCGAGCACGCCACCTGGGCGGGCGCGCAGCGGGAAGATGTGGCCTGGCATCTGAATGTCGGTCGCACCCTTCGTGGGGTCAACAGCGACCCGGCAGGTGTGGGCACGATCGGCAGCAGAGATGCCCGTCGTAATGCCCTCGCGCGCCTCGATCGTGACCGTAAAGGCCGTCTCGTAGGTCGTCACGTTGTGAGCAACCATTGGCTGCAAGCCAAGTTCGTCGCAGCGCTCGGCCGTCAGAGTCAGACAGACCAGACCGCGCGCATGCGTCGCCATAAAGTTGATGTCGTCAGCAGTGACGAACTCGGCCGCCATGCAGAGGTCGCCCTCATTCTCGCGGTCTGGCGCATCGATAATGATGACCATTTTGCCACGCCGAATATCCTCGACGGCGTCCTCGACTGGGCTGAACGGAGCTTCCGGGGTATGCATCAAATTCCCTGCTGACGGGTTTTGGTCATGGTAGCGAAGTGGCGTCACTTTCCCGCCGTGTCATCACGGTCGGCTGCGAACTTCTCTATGTACTTCGCATAAATGTCGGCCTCGAGATTGACGCTATCGCCAATAACGATTGAGCCAAAGGTGGTGACATCGCACGTGTGCGGGATCAACCAGATCTCGAAACCGTTCGCCACGACCTGCGAAACCGTGAGGGAGACGCCATTGACGGCGATTGAGCCCTTCTCGACGACGTAGCGCGTAATCGCAGGTGGCGCGGTGATCGTAATCACCTTGGCGATGCCATCTGCGCGAATACCGGAGACGGTGCCAACCGCGTCGACGTGACCCTGAACAACGTGTCCACCCATGCGATCGGTCGGGCGCAACGCAGGCTCAAGGTTGACGGAAGCACCGCTCGAGAGTCCACCCGTGGTGGTGCGCGCGAGCGTCTCCCCCATCGCCTCGAACGCGATTCGCTCGGCGCCAAGCTCGACCGCCGTCAGGCAGGTGCCATTGACACTGACCGAGTCGCCCATGCCCACCTCGGGCGCCAATGCGGGCATGCGGATGATGATGCGCGCGCCGTTCTCGACCGGCACGACCTCCTCAACTGCTCCAACCTCTTTGACGATGCCTGTAAACACGCGCAACTCCGATTCGTCAGCGGGGCTCTCGTAGCCACGCGTCGATCCATAGATCGTCGCCGATTGTCTCACTCGACCACGCCGCCATACTCATCGCATCAGCCATCTGCACGGCGGACGTGCCCGTTTCGCCCAGCAGACCAGGTGCGAGCGGATCGCCCAGCAGCTTCGGCGCAATCACCACGATCATGCGATCGAGCAGCCCCGCGCCGTGCAGCGCGCCAGCCAGCCCAGCGCCACCCTCGCAGAGCACAGACTGAATACCGCGAGCATGCAAGAGCGCTAGCCCCCCGCTGAGGTCTGCCACTTCGACGATCTCGATCCCCGTCTCGGCGACCGCGTTGCGACGCGCGGTGTCGGCACCTGGCCCACACAACAGAAGCACCGGTCCTTGAGCAACCGTCTGCGCCAACCGCGAGGCAGCGCCCAGCCGAGCCGAGCGATCCCAGACCACGCGCAGCGGCTGCTGTTCGACCGGTGGCTCGCAGTCTCGGGCGGTCAACTCGGGATCGTCGGTCAGCGCCGTACCCGAGCCGACGAGCACCGCTCCGACGCGCGCGCGAAGCTCGTGCACGCGCGCTCGCGCCTCGGTCCCCGAGATCCAGCGACTATCGCCGGTCCGCGTCGCCGTCCGCCCATCCAGCGTCTGTGCCGCCTTGTACGTGACATGTGGACGACCGAGCGTCATCGCCGAACGAAAGCCAGCGTTCTGGCGCCGTACCGCAATCGCGAGCGAATCGTCGTCGTCGACAACGTCGACAGGAATGCCGGCGTCGGCGAGCTGCAGCAACCCCTTGCCGGAAGCGTGTGGCGCTGGATCATTGGACAAGACCACGACGCGTCCCACCCCTGCAGCGATCAGCGCATCGGAACACGGTGGCGTGCGGCCGTGGTGCGCGCAGGGTTCGAGCGTGACGTAGACCGTGGCGTCGCGCGCGCCCTCCTGCGCAACTTCTAGCGCCATTGCCTCAGCATGCGGCGCGCCCGGTCGGACATGCCAACCCTCAGCGACCACCGTGCCGTGCCGCGCAATCACGCAACCGACGAGCGGATTCGGGGCGACGGTTCGCGCGCCGCGCTCGGCTAACTCCAGCGCACGGGCGAGCAGCAGGCGGTCGGCGTCGTCGATCATGCCGGAAGCGTACGCGACACGAACAGCGTGCCGGCGTGGTCTCGCTTAGGCGATCGTCGCGCCGGCGGCGCGAACCTGCTCGACGAGGTCGAGGTAGGCCTGGCCCGGATCAGGCTGCTTGTAGATCGCCGAGCCTGCCGTCAGGCGATTCGCGCCGGCCTTGTAGACCTCGACGATCGTTTCCGCGGCGATGCCGCCGTCAGCCTCGACGCCTGCATCGGGGCGCGCGAGCTTGCGCAATTCCGGCAGCCGATCGGTGGTGGCCTTGATGAACTTCTGACCACCCCAGCCCGGACTGACACTCATGCAGAGCAGGTTGCGCGCGTAGCGAGCCGCCTCGGCGACAGCGCTGACCGGTGTCGCTGGATTGAGCGTGACCCCCGGGATCATCCCCGTCTCTTCCACGATCTGGAGGGCAAGGTGGATGTCGCGTGTCGCCTCGACGTGGATCGTGAACGAGTCGGCGCCCGCCTTGGCGTACTCGGCTGCGAAACGCTCGGGCTGCTCGACCATCATGTGCACGGCCAGCGAACCACCACGGTCGTGGACGTCGTCGGCCAGTGCCGAGACAACCTCGTGACCAAAGGTGATGACCGGAACGAAGTGGCCGTCCATGACGTCAACGTGGAACGTGCGTGCACCGGCGTCCATCAGGTCGCGCACCTGTGCGCGGAACGCACCAAAATCGGCCGCCAAGATCGACGGGCAGACCTGGACCTCTGTGACCCACGCATCGCTACGACTCATACGCGGATCATGGCAGGACAGCCATTAGGACGTGGCGGCGAGTCGCGTCGCGACGAATCCTTCGCCTGCACCCTCGTCGGGTCGCAGGGTGAGAACCTCGTCGACTGCGAAGCCATCGGCCGAGTCGGACTCGGCTGTGCCAAGCGTGCAGACCGCGAACACGAGCACGCCTCCGGGCGCAAGCCGCGGTACGAGAAAGTCGACCATGCCCCGCTGCATCGCGGCGAGGCGCGCGACGTCCTCGGGCGTACGACGCCACCGCAGGTCTGGCCGCGAGCCAATCGTGCCAAAGCCTGAGCACGGGGCGTCGACGAGGATGCGATCGAAGCCCTGCTCCTCAGCGGGCAGGCTAAAGATGTCGATGGGCATGACGCGATGGCCATCAACACCCTGGCGATGAAGCGTCTCGACCAACTGGCGCGCTCGCGACTCATCGCGCTCCACACACGTGAGCCCTTCGCCACCACCGAGTAGCGCGGCAATGTGCCCCGACTTGCCTCCCGGAGCCGCGCAGGCATCGAGCACACGCATGCCTGGCTCGGGCGCGAGGAAGGGTGCGATGCGCTGAGCGCTACGACTCATCGGTACGAGATCGCCACTCTGGAACGATTCGAGCGAGACAAGGTCGACGGCGCCCTCCACGACGCGCGCATCCGGCGCGTGCTCGTCCATGCCAAGCGTGACATCCAGCCGATCGAAGTCGGCGTAAATCCGGTCTTCCGCTCCCGTACGCAGCGTCGAAATGCGAAAGGCGACCTCTGGCGTGTCGTTGCCCGCGTCCATCAGTGCCCGCGCGACCTCGCCCCCAAACGCCTGCTCCCACGTCTCCGCGATCCAATCGGGGTACGAGCGACGCAGTGCTGCATCCGTAATCGTCTCATCGGGCAGCGCGTCGAGCCACTCGCGCCCGCCCTCCGACACGCGTCGCAGGAGCGCGTTGACGAGCCCGCCACCACCCTTGCCGCGCCGCGCATTGGCAAGGTCGACACTCGTCGAGACGGCTGCGTGTGGTGGGACGCGATCGAGCATCACCAGCTGATAGGCACCGAGCCGCACGATGCTGCGGGTTTCGGCATCGAGGTCGTCGGGGTCGCGCTTACCGAGCGCCAAGACCATCGCGTCGAGCACGCGCTGCGCCTTGATCGTGCCGGCCGCGAGCTGCGCAGCAAAGGCGCGATCGCGGCGATCGAGGTTGGCCTTGCTGGCCTCAGCGGTCAGTGCGCGATCCGCCCACGCTCCTCCCTGCTCCGTGCGCAACAACACCTCGAGTGCGACACCGCGCGCGTTGACGGGCCGCTTTAGACGGGACACGAAGCACTCGTTGGCAGGTCGCGTCGACCCCGCAGCCACTCGGCCGTGACCAGAGCTCGTTTGCCGGCGGTCTGCAGTTCGCTGATCGCAATTGCACCGTCGACACAGCCGACCTGCAGTTCGTCGCCTACGACGACACACGCTCCTGGCGCCATCTCGACTGTCGCCGCCGTCGCGCGCCAAATCGTGAAGCTCTCGCCATCAAGCATCAGCAGCGCGCCGATCTGTGGGCGGAGCGCGCGAATCCGATTGAGCGTGTCCGCAACGGTGTGCAGTGCCGGGTCGATCAGACGATCGATGCGTTCCAACTTGGCGGCATAGGTAGTGCCGTCCGTAGCCTGCGCCTCGGCATCGAGCGTGCCAGCGGCAGCAGCTTCGATCGCCCTGACGAGTGCGGGCACGCCGAGCCGCAACGCCTCCTGCTCAATCGTCTCGGTATCGGCCTCATTCGCGACCGCAATCGGAGCGAGCGAGATCAGCGGCCCGGCATCGAGCTCGGCGACGGTCTGCATGATGGCCACGCCCGTCTGTGTGTCGCCCGCCATCAGCATCCGCTCGATCGGCGCAGCCCCACGCCAGCGCGGCAAGAGTGACGGGTGCAGGTTGAGCCACGGACAGAGCGCCAGCAGCTCGTCGGGCAGCAGCTGTCCGTACGCGCAGATCGCGACCGCAGCCGGCTCGATTGCCTGGAGCGCAGATAGTGCCTCGGCCGCGCGCTCTGGCTGAAGCAGAGGCAGATCATGCTCGCGCGCAAAGGCCGCGACCGGAGGCGGTGTCAGGACACGCTTTCGGCCAGCCGGACGGTCGGGCTGGCTGAGCACGAGTGGTACATCGACACCCGCCTCAAGCAGGCCACGCAAGACCTCCACGCCGAACGCGGACGTGCCCGCGAACGGTGCGCGGGCGCTCAGGTGATCCGCTCCCGCAGGATGCGAAGCGCACTGCGCCGCTCCTCAGGTGTCGCGCGATCGACCGTCAAGATGCCATTGAGGTGGTCGAGCTCGTGCTGCACGATGCGCGCATCCATATCGCGAAAGACCTCTTGGTGCGTCTCTCCGCCCACATCCTGCCAGCGCACGGTGATCTCGACGTTCCGCTCGACGGGCACCGAGTGCCCGCTGCGAAGGAGAATATCGAGCGACAGGCAGCCTTCGCCGCCGACCTCCGTCTCCTCACTCGCCTGCAGAATCTCGGGATTTGCCATCGCCAACCACGGCTCATCGTCGCGCAGGCTAATCACCACGAACTTCCGCAACAATCCAATCTGGGGCGCCGCGAGGCCGGCTCCGACAGCATCGTCGGCAAGCTCGAACATGCGCAGGGACAGTGCCTTGAGCTCGTCATCAAACTCCAAAATCGGGCGAGTCTCGCTCCGCAGCACGGGATCAGGAAACTGGCGAATCTGGGCCTGTGCGAGTTTGCGACGCGTTTCGCGCTCTGCCTTCTCCCGCTCTTCTTTCTTATCGCCTCGTGCCATCTGTCGAACGCTACGCCCGCGGTTCCTTCGGCGCAACTGGCGCGACACGCGCGACGCTGGCGACGAGCGTGCCAATCGTCTCGCCCCGTACGACCCGCACGATGTTCTCGGCGTCGTTGACGTTGAAGACGCGGATTGGCATGTCATTCTCCATGCACAAGGACAGCGCCGTGGTGTCCATCACCTTGAGGCCACGCTCGATCGCCGCGAGGTGCGTTAGCTCGGTGATCAACTGCGCATCGGGATTGACGCGCGGATCTGCATCCAACACGCCCTCGACACCGTTTTTGCCCATCAGGATCGTCTGCGCGCCAATCTCGCACGCTCGCAGCGCCGCTGCCGTGTCGGTCGTGAAGTACGGGTTGCCGGTACCGCCCGCGAAGATAATCACACGCCCCTTCTCAAGGTGGCGAATCGCACGACGTCGAATGTACGGCTCTGCGACCTCTTGGATATTGAGCGCGCTGAGGATCCGGGTGAATACGCCAATGCGCTCGCAGGCGTCCTGCACCGCGATCGCGTTGAGCACCGTTGCGAGCATGCCCGCATAGTCCGCGCTGGCGCGATCCATTCCCTTGGCCGACTCGGCCATGCCCCGGAAGATGTTGCCGCCGCCAACGACGATCGCGACCTCAACACCGAGCTCACGCACCTGCTGGATGGCAAACGCAATCTCAGCAGTACGTGCAGGGTCCACGCCATAGCCCGTGTCCCCCATCAACGACTCTCCCGATAGCTTCAGGAGAACGCGACTAAAGGGGGCTGTGGACATGACTTACTCCTGGCCGAGGGTGTAGCTGGCGAAACGCTTGATCTCGATGTTCTCACCCATCTCGGACGACAAGGCCGCACGCACCTGCTCAACGGAGAGATCCTCATCGCGGAAATACGGCTGATTGAGGAGCACGACCTCTTCGTACCACTTGCGCAGCTTGCCTTCGGCGATCTTGTCCTGCACGTCGGCGGGCTTGTCGGCAGCCTGGGAGCGATAGACCTCGATCTCGGCGGCCTTGGCCTCTTCTGGGACCTCTTCAACGGACACGTAGAGCGTGCCGTCGCTCGAGACGATCTGCAGGCAGATGTCCTTGGCGAACTCTTGGAACTTGTCGGTGTTCGCGACGAAGTCGGTCTCGCAACCAATCTCGACGAGGACACCCTTGGTGCCACCACCGTGAATGTACGAGGCAACCTTGCCGTCGGTCGTCGTGCGTCCGCCGCGCTTGGCGGCCTTGGCCTGACCACGCTCGCGCAGGATCTTCTTCGCTGCGTCAAGGTCGCCAGCGGCTTCGCTCAGGGCGTCACGAACATCGAGCATGCCGGCACCCGTCTGGTCGCGTAGGACCTTAACTTCGGCGGCACTTGGCTTGTAATCACTCATGATTCTCGGTCCTTCTCGGCCTACGGCCGCATACGTCTCGTGTCGGCTCCGCGCTTAGGCGGAGGGATTCTCTTCTGCAGCGACCTCGGCCTCAGCTTCGACGATCGCCTCGGCGACCACCTCGGCAACGGCGATGTCTGCAATTGCCTCGGCGACAGCCTCTTCGGCGATCTCCTCGGCGATGACGGCCTCAGCAACGGCCTCGACGACCTGCTCCTGCGTGGCAGTCGGATCGGCGATGACAGCCTCGGCCTCGGCCTCGGCGACGAGCGCCTCAGCGACAGCAACCTCGGCGACGATCTCAGAGACCTCAGCCTGCGCCAGGATCTCGGCGACAGCCTCATCAACCGCAGCGGCTTCGTCAGACGAGAGACCCTCAACGGCGGACGGCAAGTGCTTCCGACCCTCGATGACACCGTCGGCAATGATGCGCGCGATCAGATCGTTCGAGCGGATCGCGTCGTCGTTGCCGGGAATAGCCAGGTCGACCTGGTCGGGATCGCAGTTCGTATCAACGAGACCGATCAACGGAATGCCAAGGCGCTTGGCCTCGTGCACAGCCAACTGCTCGGCGGTGAGGTCGATCACGAAGATCGCGCTCGGAACCTTGCTCATCATGGCAACGCCGCTGAGGTTCTTCTCGAGCTTCTCGAGCTCGTGGAGACGCACCAGGCGCTCCTTGGCGGGCAGCAGCTCCAACTGGCCTTCCTCGTTGAGGCGGCGCAGCTCGTGAAGACGCTGAATGCGGTCGGTGATGGTGCGGAAGTTGGTCAGGAGACCGCCGAGCCAACGATGGTTGACGTACGGCATGCCGCAGCGATCGGCCTGCGTCGCGATGGCGTCACGGGCCTGCTTCTTGGTGCCGACGAACAACACGCTGCCACCCTGGGCGGCGATGTCGCGAACCATCTCGTGCGCCTCTTGGGCCAGCACGATCGTCTTCTGCAAATCGATCACATAGATGCCGCCACGCTCGCCGAAAATAAAGCGGCGCATCTTCGGATTCCAGCGTCGGGTCTGATGACCGAAGTGAACTCCGGCCTCCAACAGTTCTCGCATGCTGACTGCAGCCATAACGGCTCCTTCAAATTGGGTTCTAATGGTCGAGCACCTGCTGGCATCTACTGAGACCGACGGGGTCGGCACCTCTCAGCGAGACACGCCCCAGCAGGGGAGTGGTTCGCACGACGGAATGTCGTGCGTTGGACAGGCGCAACCGTACCAACGCTCGGGTCTTCGGCGCGCTACTCCGGGCGCAGCGAGGTGAGCGCACGCTCAAAATCGGCGGGAACCGGCGAGGTGAATTCCAGCCGCTCGCCCGAGACGGGATGCAAAAAGGCCAGCCGATGAGCATGGAGGGCCTGGTGCTCGAGACCGAGCCGGTCACTCGACGATGGCCCGTAGACCGGATCGCCCACAATCGGATACTTGATCGCGCCGAAGTGAACGCGAATCTGGTGCGTGCGGCCCGTCTCGAGGTGGACCGAAAGCAGCGTGTGCTCTGGGAAGGCCTCGACCAACTCGAAGTGTGTCGTCGCAGGGCGCGCGCCAATGCCATCAATCATGCGTCGCGTTCGGTTTTGTGGATCGCGCCCGATTGGAGCCTCAATGCGCCCAGCGATGCTGGGTGGACGGCCATGGACCAGCGCGACGTACTCGCGCTCGATTTCGCGCTTCTTCATCTGCTTCTGCAGCGACTTCAGCGTCTCGGCGTCGCGTGCCACAACGAGCAGGCCCGAGGTCTCCTTATCCAGGCGGTGCACGATGCCGGGCCGATCGTCGTCGCCGCCCGCGGCCATCCCACGCGCCGCCAGAATACCCGCCAAGGACGGCCCCTTCGAACTGGGTGCTGCGTGCGTGACCAAACCGACCGGCTTGTCCACGACGACGAGGTACTCGTCCTCATAGACAATGCGTGGCTCGAGATCGACCGGTGCCTCCTCGACAACCACGGCTTTCTCCGGCACATCAATCGCCACAACCATGCCGCGCTGCACGCGCGAGCTGCGCGAGCGACTCGCACCGTCAACGGTCACGTGACCGTCCTCGATCAGACGCTGCGCCTCGGCCCGCGAAATTCCACCCAGCGACTCGTGCACGATGCGGTCCAGCCGCGCACCAGCGTGCTCGGCTGTAACGGTGACGGTAATCATTCGCTCTTCGCGTGCTCGCTCGAGAGCAGCGTGATCAAGAGCCCAATCACGCCGGCAGTGATCGCGGCGTCGGCAAGATTGAAGACGGGAAAGTGGCTAACCTCGAGAAAGTCGGTGACGTGCCCCTGGGTGATGCGGTCAAACAGGTTTGAGGTCGCACCACCAACCAAAAGACCGATCGCGACAGGCAACAGGCTATGTCGCCCGCCCGAACGGCCGAAGTAGATCAACATGAAGGCAATCGCGACCACGGAGCCGGCGATGACAATAATCTGGTTGTCGCGGAACTGGCCGAACGCGATTCCCGTATTGATCGTGTTCGTAAAATGGAAAAACGGCAGCACCTCGAACGGATCATTCGGCGTAAACGAATTCCGCGCAATCAGCTTTGTGACCTGATCGGCAACGATCGTCACCAGAGCAATCACCACGAGCGCGACCCACTGCAGCGCATCGGCTGACTGGGCTGGAGACGGCCGAAGCGGCTCTACCGCGGGCTTGGGCGGCAGGGATGGCATCGCCTCAGCGGTGCTCCTGCTGGCGCTGACATTCGACGCAACGAGCACTCGCTGGCAGCGCTGTCAGGCGCTTCTCGGGAATCGCTTCGCCACAATCAATGCAGACGCCGTACGTCCCGGCCGCGATGCGTGCGAGCGCAGCGTCGACTTCGTCAAGGTTTGCCTGCAGATCGTCAACGACACCCTCGTCAAGTTCGTCTTCGTACGTGGCGACAGCATCATCCGAACCCGCACCCAGACGATCCGCGCTGTCTCGACCGTTGCCATTTTCGGCGCTGAGATGCTCGAGGTCGTGGGCGATGCGTGCGCGCTCACTGGTCAGCGCGGTTGTGGCGACGTCGAGTTCCATGCGCGAACCATACCCCTGCCCGCGAGGAGGGAGCCCCGTCAGTGCATGGTGACCGCATCGGCGAGCGGCTCGCGCTCTTCCGTGCGATCGTCGGTGTCCTCGACCTCATCGAGGACCGCCTCGGCCGTACTGAGAAACGCGCGGTAGCGTGCCTGCAACTCGCGGCCGCGTTGTTCAATCGCCTGCGTATCGCGCCAGACAGCGGAGCGCTGATGATGCGCCTCACCCAAAACCTCACGCGCCTCTTGTTCGGCCTCGCGCACAATCTGAGCGGCCTCCTTACGGGCGGCCTCCTTCTGATCGGCAGCGTGCTTCTCGGCACTCACGAGCGTGCGCCGGAGGAGATCCTCCATATCGCGATAGCGCTTGACCTCGGTCTCGAGCGTCTCGATCCGCTCCTGCATGTCCACGCGGTTCTGCCACGTCTCCTGGTACGCGTCCGCCAACTCTTCGATCATGTCGTCGACATCAGGGCGTCGGTACCCAAACAGGGAACGACGAAGTGGCGTGTGCCGGAGCTCTGCGGGAGTAATAGCCATGGGCATGACCTACGGCACCCCCTCGAAATCTCCTGCCCTCGTTTGCTAACCGATAATCAGCTGTTGCACGAGGCCAGAACCGATCCACAGGGCGAACAGCGCCACCATTGCGGACAGGTCGAGTGGGCCGATCGGCGGGATAAAGCGCCGAAACAGCAGCAACAACGGGGCAACGGTCTCGTCGAGGAAACGACGCATCGTCATCACTGGTGAGGAATACCCGAGCGGTACAAACGATTGCATCGCGTAGATCAGGATCATGATCGTGTACACGATCGTGAGCGAGCTCACAAACGTGGCGATCAGGGCGCGGTCGAACGTCATGAGCCGCTCCGTAGTTCGGTGCCACGATCGCGGGCCGCGCGTGCTGCCGCGACGAGAGCCGCGGGAAGCCCAGCAGACTCAAGTGCGGCAATGCCGGCCGCAGTGGTGCCTCCAGGCGAGGTGACTCGCTCGCGGAGCGCGGTCGCACTCTCCCCCGTCTCGGCCAGATACCGTCCGGTGCCAGCGAAGGTATCGACCACGAGGCGATTGGCGTCGTCAGCAGAAAAACCAACGTCGATCGCGGCGGCAACGAACGTCTCGATGACGTACGCCAGCATCCCCGGCCCAGAGCCCGAGATGGCAGTTGCAGCGTCGAACATCGACTCGTCCATCGGCACCGCCGTACCGACGGCCTTGAGCCATGGTGTCAGCGCGGCGACGGCGTCGGCATCTCCACAGACAGCAGAGACGCCTCCACCCACGGCAACCGGGATGTTCGGCATGAAGCGAGCGATGTTGGTCTCGTCGGCGAGCTCGGCGCGAATCGTGGCCAGTTCGACTCCGGCGGCGGCCGACGCGACACAGGCGCCCGTTCGCAAGGTCGTGGCAACCTCTGCAGCAGCGCCCGGAACATCTTGCGGCTTGACGAGCAGGATCACGAGATCGGCTTCGGCGGCAACGGCAGCGGGCGTGGCACGTACTCCAATGCCATGTTGAGTGGCCAGCGCCTCGGCGACACCCTCGTAGCGATCGGTGGCCAGAATCCTCGGGGCGCAGGACGGGTCGGCGGCAACCCAGCCAGCAACGAGCGCCGAGGCGAGCCGCCCTGCTCCGATCAATCCCAGTGTTGCCGTCATGCGCGGCAGTGTACGTGACGGACAGGTTCGCGCCGGATCGTGTCACGTAGAATCGTCCCATGAGCGAACACCACGACGGCGGCTGTCTGTGTGGCAGCGTGCGGTATCGCGTCAACGGCCCACTGCGCGATGTGACGACCTGTCACTGCGGCGAGTGCCGACGCATGCATGGCGGTGCTGCGCCATATACGGCCTGTCCGGACGATAGCCTCGAACTCCTAGCCGACGCTGGTCTGACCTGGATCGAGAGTCCCCACAGCACGACCAATGCGGTGCGCGGTTTCTGCGCGAACTGCGGCTCGTCGCTGTTTTGGAAGGCACCCGATCGTGAGTACACGGCGATCGCAGCCGGCAGCGTCGACGAGCCGTCGGGGCTGAAGTCGGTCGGACATATCTGGTGGGACGGGCGCGCCGACTGGGAGGTCCCGGACGGACTCCCCACGTCGAGCTCTGGCACCTCGACGAACGGCTGAGCTAGCCCGCTGGAATCTGTACGGGTGGCGCATTCGAGCTCGGCTCGCCCGCCATGGTCCAGGCGTTCCCACCGGAAACCACCACGCGTACCACTTTCCCACCCAAGCTCATGCTTGGGCGAAGCGTCTTCTTGGTGGCCTTCGCGATTTCGACCCACTCACCCTTTGCGTTGAGGCGCTGCCACTGATAGGTGTACTGCGTCGCGTACTTCCACGGTGCTGTGGTCGCCGTCAAGACCGAACCAACCGCGGCCACGCCCTTGATCGCAACCTTCTTCGGAATCGGCGCACGCAGACCATCGATGCCTGGAACCGTCATTGGCGTGGCACCGACCGTGATCACGGCGGCCTGACCAAGTTGTCCCTGTGCGTTCGAACCCCAGCACCGCAAGAATCCACTCGTCATCGCGGCACAGCTCTGATCCTGGCCAGCGCTGATGCGCGATGCTTTCACACCGATCACGTTTACGGGTGTTGCCGACGCTGTCAGTGTGCCGTTGCCGAGTTGGCCACTCTCATTTGCGCCCCAACACCAGACAGTCGCATCGGACAACATGGCACAGGCATGGTTGAGACCAACGTTGACTTGCACGGCGTCAAGATCACCCGGAAACGAAACCTTGGTCGGCACGTTGCTCGCCGCAATCGCACCCCAACACCACGCACTCGAGGACCCATCCTCCTCCGTCACCTGAATACAGGTGCTCGCGCCACCGGCTGCGATCGCGCCAATGTCGGTAATCACCTTCGGGAGGGTGACGGTCACGGGAGTTGCGCTGTCGACGCTCGCACCATTGCCGAGCTGACCGGATGTGCCAACACCCCAGCAAACCAACTTTGTGTTACCACCGGCACACGCGTGCGACTGTCCGACAGCCAGAATCGACGCTGACGACGTCCCCCCGTCCTTGACCGGGAATGTGGACGTACCACTGACAATCGACGGAGCGGTGATCCCCGCTCCAAGCTGGGTCCCCCAGCAGGAAACGCCTGTGTCCATACCACTGATAAGGGCGCAGGCCATCGTTCCGCCGACACTGATAGCCGAGCCAGTGTTGCCTGTGCCTAACTTCACTTTGACCGGTGCCGCGCTCGCGGCGCCTGCACTTCCGCGTCCAAGCAAACCACCGGTGTCATCTCCCCAGCAGTAAACAGAACCGCCCAACATCGCGTTCTTACCGGCCACGACACAGACTGTGGCAAGGCCATTGGCGGAGCCCTGTCCCACCGAGATGTCGGCCGCGGCGTACCCCTTAGGCAGCGTGACTGCACCGGGGCTCGCCGGCGTCGTGCCAGCACTGTGCCCGGCCTGACCAGAGCCGTTTGCGCCGAAGCAGTTAGGCGCGCCATCGGACTGGATCACGCACGAGACGCCGGCACCGACGCTGAGGAGATTTCCACAGCCAGCGCTGAGCACGCCGATCGTGAGTAGGGCAAGGACGACGAGGGCAAGCCGGAGACGATGCATCGGGCGAGCATACCACCCGTGCTAGCGCAGGTGGTATTAGCGTTCGGCGTACTGCGCGGCCGCGTCGATCAGCGCCTTGAAGACCGGTGCGCCCGAATCGGTATGCGCCTCTTCCGGGTGCCAGAGCACGCCAACGGCGAAGGCTTTGTTGGGATCCTCAAGACCCTCAACCGTGTCGTCCGGTGCCTTGGCGGTCACCTCGAGACCACCACCGACCGTCTCGATGCCTTGGTGATGGTGCGAATGAATGACGGTGCCGTTCGGTACCAGTTCGGCGATCTTGCCACCGAGGATCTCGACCGGATGATTCGACCAGTGCCCGAGTTTTACGCGATGTAGATCGCCGTCGACGACATCATCGAGGTGCTGTTCCAGCGTGCCGCCGTAGGCGATGTTGAGCAGTTGAAAGCCGCGACAGATACCCAGCAGCGGCATGTCTCGATCGAGCGCGCCACGCAGCAACGCAAGTTCGGCGTCATCGCGGCGCGTGTTCGGCGGATCCGCAGTCTCGTGCGACTCCGCTCCGTACGTGTTCGCGCCAACGTCGCTACCGCCAACGAGGATCAGGCCATCGAGCGTATCGAGCGCCTGCTCCGCAAACCCCTCCATCTCGGGCAGCGGCGGCACCAGTAGCGGAAACCCTCCGGCCACAAGGATCGAGTTGACGTACGCCTGCGGTGCCAGACACGCGGGCATGGCCGACCACGGACCCCACGATGCCTCGAGCCAGTACGCGGTGATGCCAATGCGCGGTCGCATGAGAGCAGACTAGCGCCGACGTAGGAGCATCAGGCCACTCACGTTCGGCACCACGCGACATTCTGGGCCCGGGCCCAAAATGTCGCCTCTACGAGCGTTCGAAGGAACGGTGCAATTCCCAGTCCGTGACGGCCGACTCAAAGGCAGCAACCTCGTGACGACCCGAATTGACGTAGTGGTCGACGACACGGTCGCCGAGCGCCGCACGTGCCAGCGAACTCCCGTCCAAGAGATCCATGGCCTGCGCGAGCGACGTTGGCAGGTGATCGCCTTCGCTGTCGTAGGCGCTCCCGTGCAGTGGCGGCACGAGCGGGAGCGCTCGGTCGATGCCATCGAGCCCAGCGGCGATCGTGGCGGCAAAGGCGAGATACGGGTTCGCATCGCCACCGGCAATCCGGCTCTCGAGACGTAACGACGGGCCATGCCCAACAGAACGAAACGCGCACGTGCGATTGTCGATACCCCACAGCAACTTCGTGGGCGCAAACGAGCCGTTCGCATAGCGCTTGTACGAGTTGATATTCGGCGCGTAGAAATACGAGAGTTCGCGCGTGCTGGCAACCTGCCCGGCCACATAGCCCTCGTAGAGCGGAGACCGACCACCGTCGCCGTCGCCCGGGAAGAGTGGCGTCTCGCCGTCCCAGAAGGAACAGTGAATGTGACACGAGTTACCCTCGAGCTGGTTGGGTTTCGCCATAAACGTGATTGCCGCACCGTGCTGGTGCGCGATCTCTCGGGCCGCCAGTTTGTAGATCACATGGTCATCCGCCATGCGCAGGGCCTCTTGATAACGGAAGTTAATCTCGTGTTGCCCGAAGTTGCACTCGCCCTTCGAGTCCTCAACCTTCAACCCCGCGGCCTTCATTGCCAAACGAATCGGGCGAATGATGTCCTCGACCATCGTCGTGCCAAGAATCGAATAGTCGACGTTGTAGGCATTCGCTGGCTTGAGCTCGCGGTAGGACTTCTCACGCGCTGCCTCGTAGGTCTCGCGATACAACACGAACTCCAACTCAGAGCCAATCTTTGCCGTCCATCCCCGCTCGGCCAGGCGTGCCAATTGCGCCCGCAAGATCTGGCGTGGTGACTCGGCGACAGGCGAACCGTCGTGGTGTTCGACATCAGCGAGACAGATAACCGTGCCGTCGAGCCAGGTCGTACGACGCAGCGTCGACAGATCGGGGCGCAGCACGAAATCTCCGTAGCCCGCCTCCCAACTCGTCAAGGCAAACCCCGACAACGGTGTCATCTCCATGTCCACCGCCAGCAAATATGCGCAGGCCTCAGCGCCGTGCTCCGCGATCTCCGCCACGAAGGCCTCGGCATCGAGCCGCTTTCCCTGCAGGCGACCCTGCATATCAGTCATCGCCAAGACGACCGTGTCGATCTCTCCGCGCGTTACACCCTCACACAACTCGTCCAGCGTCATCATGGCCCCTGTCGTCCTGACGGCGAAACCCTACCGCGAGTCGAGCGAGC
The DNA here is from genome assembly GCA_037133215.1 of Thermoleophilia bacterium. Taxonomy (GTDB): domain Bacteria; phylum Actinomycetota; class Thermoleophilia; order Gaiellales; family F1-60-MAGs149; genus F1-60-MAGs149. Next base: position 32,478 of record JBAXOM010000003.1, read on the forward strand.
GGCGCTAGTTGCCCGGGTTGAAGAAGCCCTGGTCGACGAGACGCTGGCGATCCTCTGCCGAGACCTCGACATTGGCTGGCGTCAAGAGGAAGACCTTCTCGGCGATACGCTGAATAGCGCCGTCGAGCGCGTACGACATACCCGAGCTGAAGTCGATCAGGCGACGCGACAGGTCGGGCTCGGCCGTCTGCAGATTGACGATTACGGGCACGCCGTTCTTAAAGCGATCAGCGATCTGCTGCGCATCGTTGTACGAGCGCGGTGCGATCACATGGACGCGCACGGCATTCGCCGGACTGCCGGTCGAAGACGAGCGCAAAACGTTCGTCTCCTCGCTGCTCGATGCCCCACCACGACGCGGTCGTCCGGCTGCGGTCTCCTCCTCGGAGAAGGCCTCGTCGAAGTCGCTCGCCGTCTCGCGATGGCGGCGACGATCGATGCGGCGCACGCTACTGCTCTTCGAGGGACGTTCGGGCTCCTCGTGCACCGTGGACATGTCGTCGTAGAGGCTTTCATCCTCTGCGAGACCGAAGTACACGAGTGATCGGTGCCAAATGCTTCCGCCAGACATGCGCGGAGCATACTCCTTGGGGTTACGGTCGTGTGTCGGACGGGCCAAGAAGGACGGAGCCAGCGCGCACCAACGTGGCTCCTTCTTCAACAGCAATCGGGAAATCTTGGCTTGTTCCCATTGACAGTTGAGCGAACTGATGGACGCCCGCCCAGCGCTCCGAGGCCTGTTCTGCGAGCTCGCGAAGCGCACGAAACGCTGGTCGTGAGGCCTCGGGGTCCGTCGCAAACGCTGGCATCGTCATCAAGCCTTGGACGCGAATGTTCGACTGTCCCGCGAGCCGCTCCAGCAGCGCGTCGAGGTCCGCAGGCGCCACGCCATCCTTATCGGGGTCGGCGGCAACGTTGACTTCGATCAGCACAGCCTGCGGTTCGTGCGAGCGCGTCTGCAGTTGGTCGGCGGTTGACTCGGTGAACAACGAGTGAATCAACGCGACGCGCCCGACGATCTCCTTGACCTTGCGACTCTGCAGATGGCCGATGAAATCCCACGTGAACAGATCGCCGTGGGCATCCTGTTTGGCGATCAGCTGATCCGTACGGTTCTCCCCCACGCGGCGGATGCCAGCCGCATGCAGTAGCGGCAGGTCTTCGATCGCGAGGTACTTGACAGCCGCGACGATCTCGACCCCACCCGGGTTACGCCCGACGCGCGCGCAGGCGTCGGCAATCTGCTGCTGCGTGGCAGCGACGCCGGACTTTACATCGTCGGGATTACGCGTCATACGTCCTCACGGTAGGCGATCACGCCCTGTCGTCCGGTCGTGGCGCCGTCACGACGGTACGAGAAGAAGTCGTCGGTCTCGGTGATCGTGCAGATACCCGCGATGTCGATGGCGTCCGGACTGACACCCGCAGAGAACAATGCGAGCCCGGCGCAGGCGGCAAGGTCGGCCGTGCCACCGTAGGCAGCTCCCTCACCAAAGCGCTCGCGCAAGGGGACCGCAACGTCGTCACCAACTTCGTAGGCCTGCGGCCCGGCACACGGACCAACCGCGGCGGCGTAGGCACCCGGTCCGAGCGCCGCAACCGTCGCCTCCACGACGCCGGCAACGAGCCCCTTCCACCCGGCGTGGCAGACGGCAACCGCAGAGCCATCGAGTGCGGCAATCACGATTGGCACGCAGTCCGCCGACAGGGCCACCAACGCGAGGTCGGCCTCGCGCGTGATCAGCGCGTCGGCCTTAGGCAGCTCCCCCTGCGGATCGAGGTAGCCACCGAGCATCGGCTCGGCAACGCGGACGACGGTGCCATGGACCTGATGGTTCTGCACAGTGCGCGCAGGATCCGCGCCGACGGCCGCACAGAGGCGCCGACGGTTTTCGGCCACTGCATCACGATCATCGCCCGTCGTCAGACCCAAGTTAAGCGAGGCGAATGGTGTTTTCGAGACGCCACCCTGACGGCCACTAAAGACCGCGATGATGCCCTCCGGGCCCTGCCAACGCAAGAGCGGGAAGGCCTCCCAATTGTCCCACGTGAGCGACATGTCGTGAGGGTAACGCGCCGGGTCAAGGTACGCTGCGCGGGATGCCTGACCTTCAGGAACGCTTCTCGAGCCAGAGCCTCGAACTGCTGGCACTGATCCTGCCCGTGCTGATCATCTCGATGGCGCTGCACGAGCTCGCCCATGCCTGGGTCGCCAATCGCCTTGGTGATCCGACGGCCAAGATGATGGGGCGCCTCACGCTCAATCCGCTCGTTCACATCGATCCGATGGGTTCGGCGATGTTCGCAATCTCGTGGATTGCGTCGGGCTTCATGTTCGGCTGGGCCAAGCCGATCCCCGTGCAGCCTCGCTTCTTCAACCATCCGCAGCGCGGCATGGCGATCGTGGCGATTGCCGGTCCGGTGACGAACATCGCGATCGCCTACGTCACGGCGCTGACCTTTATCTGGGTCTTCTCGTACCCCAGCGGACTCCTCGGTGAGTTTCTCGGCCTGGCGTTCAGCACCAACGTGCTGCTTGCTGTCTTCAACATGCTCCCCATCCCACCGCTCGACGGGAGCCGCGTGCTGGCCGCGTTTATGCCACGCGAGATGGCCGCGGCGTGGGGTCGCCTCGATCGCCACGGCTTCATGATCCTCTTTGCACTGTTGATCTTTTTCCGGCCACTCTTCGGGATCATCGACGCGATTCGCATTCCGATCCAGGATCTCCTCATTACCCTGGCCGGCGGCTGAAGTGCGGTCGCGCTCGCTCCTCTTCGCGGGAGTCATCGCGCTCGTCGTTGCCGTCGCCTTTATCGGTTTCGGCCTCGTCACCGGCTCCGGTCGCTAGCTACGACGCTCCGAGCTCGCGCGCCCATGCAGCGACGAGTGGGCCGATCGTCGACCGTCCAGTGCTGCGATCCCACCGGGCATAGACCCACGCTCCGCCGATCTGCGTCGGTGTGATGCGATCCCGTTGCCAGGCAGAGCGAATGTCAGTGTCTTGTGTGATCCACGCTGCAGAGTCCGTCAATAGCCAAGGCATATGGCCACTCTTCGGCATCGCCGGGTCGAGCAGCGCAGCGTTCGGATCGTCTGGGGATTGCTCGGCGTTTGGATTGAGTAAGACGAAGTGCGAGGCGACGGAGTCGTCGTATGTCCCGGTCTTGATCATCATCACGACGCCGCTCCGCTGCGCTGGTGTGAGACCCCGATACGCTCGCACCAGTGGCGCCGTGCTCGCAGTCATCAGCTTCCAGCCCGGCACACCGGGGAGGTACTCCTCGGTTAGGCCCATCTGCACGTGCCCATCGGAGATCTCGGCAACGAGATCCGAGTACAACGTCGCCATCGCGAGACCGGAGAGCGTGTAGTAGTAGTAATCGTGCGCGGCACGGTTGAGTATGGCCGGCGTCCAGGGCCGCCGACGGCTCGGCGCGAGCAGCTGCATCGCCATCGCCATGCAGGTCAGCATGCAGCCCTCATTGCCGATCGAATTGCCATTCGGGTAGCGATGGAGCAGCTCCGCCGCCTCCGCGCGCGTACGGCCGTTGAGCTCCATATCGGCGCGCATCACGAGCTTGCGATCCCACATCAAATCGTCCGCCCAACGTGGATCGTCTTGGCGGTACGGCATACCCGTCAGATCAAGGAGGGGCCCGGTCGGGGCTTGGGCATCCGCGGCCGGCGATGCAGCGACGAGCGAGCCGAGGCCGAGCGTGACCCCAGCGCCCAGTGCAGACCCCAAGAAGCGGCGACGTGTCCCCGAGAACATGCTCCTCAGCCTACTCGGCGATCCGGTTCACCGGAGGACGAATCCGATCCAAGCATCAGCGATCGTTGAGCCAAGCCAATTGCGCATCGCGCGTGTCAGCCACGGTGCCGTCGATGCAGGCACGGCGCAGCTCGATCAGGAGGCGTCCAATTTCGGGACCCTCAACTCTGGCCACGCGCCGCACATCGTCACCGTCGACACCGAGCGACATGTGGCGAAGGCGACTGAGGTAGCGCGCGGCCTCGTCGCCACCCGCGGCGATCACGCCCTCGGCCGGCACGCGTGCGCAGGCCGCATCGACGTCGGCATCGCTCTGCCCCGCGATCGTGGCGGCGAGCACGGCACCGTCTGCCGCGGCCAGCGCAGACTTGATTGTGCTGCGGTCGAGCCCACCTTCCGTCAACCAGCCAGTGCGGCGAGCGGGTTCGAGCCCGCTCGTCATCAGCCCAAGCCCAAGTGCCACGCGGTCGGCGTCCCGCGCCTCGTCCTCCAAGAGTGCCCACGCCGCCTGCACTTGCGCACGATCGACATCGAGACCCGGCTCGATCGCCGCAAGCACGCCCCACTCCACCAAGAACGACAACACAGTGGCGGGCTCAGACTCTTCGAACACGAGACGCAACGCGTCCATCATGCGGGTTGGACCAGTCAGTGTTACGAAGCCGCCGTGACACGCAGCCTTCGCCGCATGCACCAGCGTCGGATCGGGCGTTGCCCCAAGTCGCACCGCGTAGCGGGCCGCACGCACCAGCCGCGTCGCGTCTTCTTCGAACGCATCGGGGCGCAATAGTCGAAGCGCTCCAGCCCGCACATCTGCGGCACCACCAAACGGATCGAGCAGGGCGCCCGCATCGGGGCCCGCGACGACGGCAGCGATCGCATTGACCGTGAGGTCGCGGCGGGCAAGATCCTGCTCAAGCGTCGCTGGCGCGACCGTCGGCAATGCACCAGGCTCCGAGTAGGTCTCACTGCGTGCTGTCGCGACGTCAACGGGAGGACGCGAGGCAATCGTTGCCGTGCCAAACGCCGCGTAGATCTGCACGTCAGCGCCTGTCAGCGCGGCCAGCCGCTTGGCGTACGCAACGCCGTCGCCTTCCACCATGACATCGACCTCGCGCGCCTCCGTGCCGCGCAGGAGATCGCGCACCACACCACCGACGAGCGCCACGCGTTGCCCAGGCTCCGCGGCCTCGATCAACAGCGGCACCGCCTCACGCACACGAGCGGAGGCAGCAATCAGCGCGCGCGCATCGGTCCCGCCTGCGCGCGCGCTCACTGACTACACCGTCGCGACGACTTCGATCTCGACGATCGCACCCGCGGGCAAAGCCGCGACCTGGAACGTCGAGCGAGCCGGGAACGGCTCAGGCATACGCGCTGCGTAGACCTCATTCATTGCCGCAAAATCTCCAAGGTCGGCCATGTAGACCTGCGCGCGCAGAACCTTCGAAAGGTCCGAACCTGCGGCCTCAAGAATCGCGGCGACGTTGTCGAAGCACTTGTTGGTCTGCTCCTGGATGCCACCCTCAACGAGGACGCCCGTAGCGGGATCAATCGGAATCTGGCCGGCAAGGAAAATCAGGTTGCCCGACTTCGTCGCTTGGTTGTACGGCGCGCCACCGAGTGGGGCGGGCGCGTTTTCGGTGCGGATGATTTCCTTCGACACGTGAGTCTCCTGATCGCATTCGTGTGCCCACGGATCGTACAGAAGTGGCGGTAACTAGCCGCGCACGCGCTCGATCTGCGCGCCGAGGCCACGCAGGCGTTCGTCGATCCGCTCGTAGCCACGGTCGATCTGGCCGACGTTGCCAATCACCGTTCGACCTTGCGCACAGAGCGCGCCAATCAGCATCGCCATGCCGGCACGAATGTCGGGACTATCGACGCGCTCGCCAACCAGCTGAGCAGGTCCGGTCACGATCGCGCGATGCGGATCGCAGAGCACAATGCGCGCGCCCATCGAGACGAGCTTGTCGGTAAAGACCAGGCGGTTCTCGAACATCTTCTCGTAGATCAAAATCGTTCCGCGCGCCTGCGTGGCGACGGCAACCGCAATCGAGGTGAGGTCGGCGGGGAACTGGGGCCACGGTCCGTCTTCGAGCTTTGGCACCTGCCCGCCGAAATCGTCACGGATCGTCAGGTCCTGATCGTCCGGCACCGTCAGCGTGCGACCGTCAAGCTCGATCCGGACACCAAGCCGCTCGAAACCGTGCAATACGGGATGCAGGTCTTCGGGCTCGACATCCTCAATCACAATCTCGCCACGCGTGACGGCCGCGAGGCCGATAAACGACGCCTCTTCGATATGGTCTGGTCCGATGCGGTGCTGCGCGCCACCGAGGCTGGCGCGGCCGTGCACGCAGAGGACGTTCGAGCCGATCCCGTCGATCTCGGCACCCATCGCTACGAGGAAGCGGCAGAGGTCCTGCACGTGCGGCTCGCAGGCCGCGTTGATCAACGTGGTGTCACCTTTGGCGAGGACGGCGGCCATGACGGCGTTCTCGGTCGCGGTCACGCTGGGCTCGTCCATGAAGAAGCGTGCACCCACCAATCCATCTGGCGCACGCAGCATGAAGTCACGTTCGATTTCGATCTCGGCACCAAGCGCTGCGAACGCGTGGAGATGGGTATCGATGCGACGGCGCCCAATGACGTCTCCACCAGGTGGCGGTACGAGCACCGAGCCGCAGCGAGCCAAGAGTGGCCCAGCCAGCAGGATTGAGGCGCGAATCTGCACGCTGAGTGCGCGATTGATTTCGGGCGTAATCTCGCCAGCGGCCTTAATGCGCAGCGTGTTCTGCTCTGTCCACTCGACCTCGGCACCAACCGACTTGACGAGCTCGGCCATCACCTCGGTGTCACGAATGCGCGGCACGTTCTCAACGATGCATTCCTGATCTGTTAGGAGACAGGCAGCAATGATCGGGAGTGCCCCGTTTTTGTTGCCGCCGACCGAGACGCGACCCGAGAGCGGCTTGCCGCCTTCGATCACGAATAGGTCGCCGAGCGAATTACGGTTCGGCGAATCACTCACAGGTGCAAGTCTAAACGCCGTTGCTACAGACCTTCGGTAGTTGGCTACGCTTGCGCACTATGGAAACCGACCTCGTCCACGACCGCGACGCTGCCTGGAGCATCGTCTGCGAGTTCATCCAGTCCGACGCCTTGCGCCGACACGCGTTGGCCGTAGAGGCCTCCGTGCGCTCGTACGCGCGAGCAGGTGGCGAAGACGAGGCGGCCTGGGGCAACGTCGCACTCCTGCACGATTTCGACTGGGAGATCCACCCCACGCTCGAGCAGCACCCGCAGGCAGGCGAGGCGATCCTCGAGGAGCGCGGCTATCCCGACTGGTTTCGTCGCGCGATCCTCGCGCACGCCCAGCACACCGGTGTCGTGCCGGAGACGGCGCTCGAGAAGACACTGTTCGCCTGCGATGAGTTGAGCGGCTTCGTCCACGCCTGTGGCCTGATCCGCCCAACCGGTCTCGAGGGTCTCGAGCCGAAGAGCGTCAAGAAGAAGTTGAAGACGGCGTCCTTCGCGGCTGGCGTCAGTCGCGACGACGTCTACGAAGGTGCCGAGCTGCTGGGCATCGAGCTCGACGACCACATTCGCAACGTCGTCGCAGCCCTCCAGCCGATCGCCGGCGAGCTCGGCCTGCCGGCCTGAGCGGCGATCACTGAGATTAGAGCGCGCTGAGACCTGTAATCAGCCGATCGATATCCGACCGGTCGTTCCAACAGCCAACGGAGACACGGATCAGGTCGGTGCCTGGCAGCGAGCGAGCGATGATGCCGTCGTCTTCGAGCTTGCGCACCACGACGGGAGCGGGCAGTCCCCCCATTTCGAACGCCACGAACGGCGAGGGCACGTCGACGTCAGAAACAATCGCCTTCGACACCTCAGAGAGACGCTCACGTAGGTGCCCGGATAGCTCCATCGCAGCGGCATGGGTGTCGGTGTAGCCACCGATCGATTCGCGCCACGCGATTGCAGTCGTCAGACCAACCAGCGCAGTGTGGGTGACGGTGCCGGGTTCGAAACGGCGCGCACTCCCCCACATCCGCGGCCCCTCCGGCGTCTTCTCCATCGTCGGATACCCGGGGAAGGCCGGCGAGATGCGATCGAGTGAACCCGGATTGACCCAGAGGCCACCCGTCCCCGACGGGCCACACAACCACTTCTGGCCGCTGATCGTGTAGAAATCGCAGCCCAACGTCTGTACATCGACCGGGATGCAGCCTGGACCCTGAGCCGCATCGACGAGAAAGACCGCTCCGTGCGCGCGCACGATTTCGGACATCCGTGGGATCGGCATAATCCGACCCGTCGTCCAGACCACATGCGAGAGCGCGACCAGCTTGACGCGCGGCGTCAATGCATCAGCGATCGCTTGGGCAGGATCGTCTGCGTACGTGATCGGCACAATGATCACCTCGATGCCTCGCCGCTCGCCCATCACCTTCAGGGGCACCGTCAGGCCGGGGTGTTCGAAATCGCCGATCAGGACCTGATCGCCTGGCTGCCAGTCGATACCACCCACCACGAGGTTGAGGCCATCGCTGGTGCAGTGACCAAGCGCGATCTCTGAGGCCGGCGCATTCACCACACGGCCAAGTGCACTGCGGGTATCCGCCTCGATCTTCGACTGTTCGGCGTAGCGGTCGTCGCCAATGCGTCCCTGCGTCCAGACACCCTCAATGTGCGCGCTCATCGCATCGCGCACCGCCTGCGGAAACGGACCGTAGGTACCGGTGTTGAAGTAAACGTTGTTGGTGACGGCCGGCATTGCGGCGCGAATCGCTGTGAGTTCGAGCATGTCGGTAGCGTACGCCCTCTGCCCGGGTAGCATCCAAGGCATGTTTCGCCGCAAGCGCTTCGGAGACCTGATCGAAGAGCAGTTGCGCATCTTTGCGAGCGATCATGCAGACCGTCTCCAGGCCATGCGTGATGCCCGCGAGCGCTACCGCTCTGCCGACACCGACGAGGCCGAGGAGTCGTACGGCGAGTACGCCGACGAGATTGACTGGGCGGCTGAAGAGTTGTCGGAGATGCGCGACGCCTACGCCACGACGCTCGACGAAGGCATTGACGACCAGTATCTCCGCGAGTTTTCGAAGGCCGTCCACCGAGCGCTCCCCGAGATCGCCGTGATCCTCGACACGCTCTGATGATCGACCACGCCACGATCGAGGAATGGATTCGACAGTGGGGCTACGTCGCGGTCTTC
>JBAXOM010000004.1:0-36054 GCA_037133215.1 Thermoleophilia bacterium
TCGAGAGCGAACTTCTGGCAGGCCGGGCAACGCAGGTCCGCGTACTCGGTGATCGTCACAGTGGCGGCGGGGTCGCCAAGAGTGTTGCCGTTCTGGGGAATGCCAGCAAAGCGTGCGTTGACTTCCTTAACGCCCTTCAACTTACCGGCCGCAACATCGGCTGCGCTCGCACCGCCGCCGCCATCACTCGGCGTGCTCGACTGCTGCGATACGTAGATCAGCACGCCTGCGGCGATCACTGCGACTGCCGTTGCGATGCCAAGGATCACCCACACGTTGCGACGCGAAGGCCCGTCTTTGATGGGAGCCTTTTTCGGCGGGGGTGGGGTCTTTGCTTTCTCGGCCATGATGTTTCCTCGTTGGTCACGCGATTGCGACGAATCCTAGCGTGCGCTCGTGGTATGCGATCGCTATCCTAATCCGATCTCTCGCCGTCTCCTCATTTTGCTCCCTTTGGCGCTTGTGCTCGCCGCGTGTGGCTCGTTCGCAGATGGCGAACAAGGTAGCCTCGAAACGGCGATTGGCAACGCTCTCACGCAACAGATCGAAACGGATACGGCCATGGTTCAAGTGCGCTCTGTCGACTGTGGCGTGAAGAATTCTGCGACTCAATGTGAGGTCCAGCTCGGCGTCGGCAACGTCGTTGTCTCGGTGCAGTACGACGTCGTCGTTGCCGCGGACAGGTGTTGGGTGGCGACGGCCCATGATGTCCGGGTTGACGGTGCGGGCAGTCAGACAAACCCGATCGCGAAGATCTCAACGTCCAGTAATTTGACGGGTTGTCTTCCGTGAGTACCGTGCCGTTCGATCCGTTTTCTCGCACACTGTTTGGGCAGCCGCGCACGCTCATCACACTCTGTCTGACCGAGATGTGGGAGCGCTTCTCGTACTACGGCATGCGTGCGCTGCTGGTGCTCTTCATGATTGACCCAAAGGCCGATGGCGGCATGGGGATGAGTGCCATAGAGGCGGCCGGGATCTACGCCGTCTACGTGTCGCTCGTCTACCTCACGCCACTGCCCGGTGGTTGGATTGGCGATCGTGTGCTTGGGCCACGGCGGACCGTATTCGTGGGCGGTGCGGTCATTGCAGCGGGCCACATTGTGCTGGCGATCATGGGCGGCAGTGGGCTCTTTCTCGCGCTGTTCCTGATCATCATTGGGACGGGTCTGCTCAAGCCCAACATGACGGCGATGGTTGGTGCGCTTTACGCCTCTCGCCGTGACCTCAGCGACGCCGGCTTCTCGATCTACTACATGGGCATCAACCTCGGCGCCTTTCTCTCGCCGTTGGTCTGTGGCTACCTCGGCCAGGAGGTGTCGTGGGAACTCGGGTTTGGCGCCGCCGCCGTCGGCATGATCCTCGCACTCGTGCAGTACGGCATCGGCACGCGTGGCATGGGCGATCTTGGTGCGAAGCCGGAGAACCCACTCAACCATGCGGAACGACGACGCTATGGGATTGGTGCGGTCATCGGTCTACTCGTCGCTGTGGGAGTCGTTCTCCTCGACCTGTTCGTCCTCCATGTCTCGGCAAACGTGATCGAGCTCGCGATCACACTCGTCATTCTGCTGGTCCCGATCGCCTGGTTTACGCGTACCTTGCGGGCCGAGCGCGGCAATACCGAACAACGCAACCGCGTCCTCGTCCTGCTCGTCTTGTTCTGCGCCGCGGCCGTCTTCTGGCTCGTCTATGACCAGGCCGGCTCGACCGTTGCGATCTTTGCACAAGAAGACACGCGCAACACGGTCTTCGGCCTCGACTTTCCGTCGAGCTGGTTTCAGTCGGTCAACCCGCTCTTGATCATCGCGCTCGCCCCGGTGATGGCGATTATCTGGACCGCGCTGGGTGTCCGCGGCAAACAGCCCGGTACGGCCTACAAGTTTGCTGGTGGATTGTTCCTCGTTGCGATCTCGATGGGTGTGATGGTCTTCGCGGCGCAGGCCGCAATCGACGGCAAGGTAGCGGCGATGTGGCTGATCGCCGTCTTTGCCATCCAGACAGTTGGCGAATTGATGCTGAGCCCCGTCGGCATGGCGGCCGCCACGCGACTCTCGCCACCCGATCGCGTCTCGCAGACGCTTGGCGTGTGGTTTCTCGCGACCAGTGTCGGCGACGCCATTGGCGGTCGTCTCGCCCAGTTCTACGATTCGCTCGGGCAGACAGCCTTCTTCGGCATGCTTGGATTGATTGCCCTGGTGGCGACCTTCGTGGTACTCGCACTCGCGCGGCCGCTTGGTCGGCTTGTAGAGGACTAGGCGGACATCACATCCGCGCGGTTGTGATGTCCTGCTGATTCTGGCTGGTCGTCGATCAAGGGACATCACAACCGCGCGGATGTGATGTCCGCCTAAAACCTACGCGATGGTGACGTCGTCGCAGAGATAGACGTCCTGGATCGCGTTGAGGAGCTCGATGCCCTCGTTACGCGGTCGCTGGAACGCCTTGCGGCCGGAGATCATGCCCATGCCGCCTGCACGCTTGTTGACGACGGCCGTCGAGACAGCGTCGTGGAGATCGTTGTCACCCGAGGCGCCGCCCGAGTTGATCAGGCCGGCACGACCCATGTAACAACCGGCGAGCTGGTACCGCGTCATGTCGATCGGGTGGGGTGTCATCAGGTTCTCGTAGACACGCTTATCGGTCTTGCCGAAGTTGATGTCGAGGAAGCCTGGGGCTGCCGTCTCTGGCGCCTTCTGCTTGATGATGTCAGCCTGAATCGTGACGCCCAGGTGGTTAGCCTGGCTCGTCAGGTCGGCTGCGGCGTGGTAGTCGGGACCGCCGTCCTTCGCCGAGAACGCGCTATTGCGGAGGTAGCACCAGAGCACGGTTGCCATGCCCAATTCGTGGGCGGCCTGGAAGGCGTCGGAGACCTCCATGATCTGACGCTTGGACTCTTCCGAGCCGAAGTAGATCGTGGCACCGACGGCGACTGCACCCATCTCGAACGCCTGATTGACCGAGGCGAACATGATCTGGTCGTAGCCGTTCGGATAGCTGAGAAACTCATTGTGGTTGAGCTTCAGCATCATCGGAATGCGATGTGCGTACTTGCGCGAAACCGAGCCGAGCACACCCAGGGTCGAAGCAACGGCGTTGCAGCCGCCCTCGATCGCGAGCTCAACAATGTTGGCCGGATCGAAGTAGTCGGGATTCTTAGCGAACGACGCGCCTGCCGAATGCTCAATGCCCTGATCGACCGGCAAGATCGAGAGGTAGCCGGTGCCACCGAGGCGCCCAGCGTTGTACATCGTCTGCAAGTTGCGGAGTACCGGCACGGAGCGGTCCGTATCGCGCATCACGCGCTCGACGAAGTCGGGGCCGGGAAGATGCAGGCGATCCTTATCGATCGTCGTGCAGGTATGCCCGAGTAGATCGTCGGCCTTATCGCCGAGGATCTTGCTAATCCCATCGATTCCCATGCCAGCCACAGTTGTTCCCTCCAGTACGTGTTTTTGCAGAATACCGGTTCAGCCGAAGTACGTGTCCTCGTGCCGATAGGGTGGTGCGCAACAGCACAGCAGGCGGAGGTCTGCGTGCGCCGAAATCTGGTGCCATGCGCCAGGCGGGATCAGGATTGCGTCGCCAGGAGCCACCTCGCGTTGTTCGCCGTCAAGCTCCATGGTGGCTGTGCCTTCGAGGATGAAATAGATCTCCTCGGCGATCGCGTGGTAGTGGCGCACAGTGGCTGTGCCGGCCGGTAACGCGGCCTCCGCGAGGCTCTGATTGCGCGTCGGAGGGTGCACGACGTTGAGGAGCTCGCGAATCGTCGAGCCGTCAGCCGTAATGAAGGGCTCCGCGTCGTTATCGAGATTTCGTACCTGCATGGTTACCCGCGCTCTTCGAGACGCGTCAGAGCGAAGCGCGCCGAGCCGCGTAGTGCACACAGGTCGTCGAGGATCACGCGCACCGCCATCTTCTCGAGGATGCCGTCGTACCGTCCCTTGGCGTGGAACGAATGCAAGAAGCCGCCGCGTCGGAGAATCGGCAAAATTTGCGGCGCGATGCCACCACCGATGTACATGCCGCCGGTCGAGAGGAGGACGAGCGCGAGGTTGCCAGCTTGGGCGCCATAGGCATGGACGAACATATCCATCGCGAGGACGGCGCTCTCGTCCGACCCCGCAAGCGCGGCTTGCGAGATCACGACGCCCGGATTGCCAGTGGCCATGGTGGCGGTCAAATCGGCGCTCGCCTGGGCGCGGCCGGTCTGCGTGACGAACTCCCAGATGTGGACGAGGCCGGGTCCAGAGACGACGCGTTCGGCGCTCACGTGCTCCCACTCTGGGTGCCGGTCGCGGAGATACAGCAACAGAGCATCCTCGTGAGCACTGCGAGGGCCGTAGTCGATATGGCCACCTTCGCTGGCAAACGGTTGCCAGCGGTCACCGATCGCAACCATGCCGGCGATACCAAGACCGGTGCCCGCGGAACACACGGCACGATTGCCGCCGAGTCCAATCCTGTCGGGTTGGAGTTCTTCGAACTGGTCGTTGCCGAGTTCGCTAATACCCCAGGCGTTCGCCAAAAGATCGTTGAGGAGATGGCCGTCGTCGTGGCCAATCGCGGACCGCACCTCATCTTCAGAGATCGCCCACGGAAGGTTGATCGGATTTGCCTTGCCGCCCACAATTGGAGCGGCGATACCGATTGCTGCCACAGCGACATCTCCGGGGTGGTCAACAAGGTATTGCGCGACGAGAGCCTCAAGCGACGCAGAGTTCGCGACGTCGTAGACCTGCTCGTGCTCCAGCACTACGGGGCCGTGACCAGCACGAACACGCGCAAAGCGTGCGTGCGTACCGCCGATATCGCCGGCGAGAACCGTCACCTCACTCACGCGACGATGGCCACCCGGTCCAGCGCCTGCAGCGCATCCTCGTACCCGAGCGGTGCTGCGTAGACCGTGTCGAGTGCCTCGTGCAGGTGCCCGGGGCTACAGGATTCACCACTACCGGGGGAGATGGTGATGCCCGCGACCGAGACGCCCTCCACGGGCGCGTTTCCCGTGCCAGGGCGCAGTGTCACGTTGACGTCTGCACGCACCGCAATCCAGGCAGCGAGCAGCATCGCGGACGGAGAATGAACGTTGCCGACGACGTCGCCCGAGGGTGCAAACGCGAGCGTTCCCAGGGCCTGTTCGGACTGAAAGCCTGCGCTAATACGGCGTCGCCACTCGAGCGTCCGGAGCCAGGCAAGATCACGCGACGGATGCTTGAGTGCAACCTCATGCGCGAAGCCGATGGCGCGGGCGGGGTCGGGATCGCGGTCACTATCGAAGACCGTGACGTGCGCTGTCTCCGAGAGGGAAAGCTCGACCTCGCCATGGTCGTAACCGGGCAGCCAAGCCACGGTGGGGAGTCCGCGAGCGAGCAGCGGCGCGACCAGGGAGCGCGAGTGAGCAAGGCGGCTCGTATTTGCGTGAATATTGATGTCCTCGACGAGTACGTGCATGCCGGCATCGCCGACTTCGATCAGGCGCACGCGCACCTCGGCATCAAGGCGATCTTCCTTGTGCTCGATCAGTCGGATCATGCGGGCGGGATGAAGCGCTGTCTCCTTTGAGCCGGCGCGGTGAGCGCTCGGGCGCTGCGGATCGGGAGCCACGATCAGGTTCATCGTGCGCAGCGACACGTGATCTCCACCGAGGTGGTCAGCTTCCCGCAGCAGGCGGCCGAGCGCGTCCGCAACGACATCGGTCGAGGTGTCAGAGGCCTTCCAGTGCAACCCGGACTCGAGCTCTTTGATCGTCGTGATAGCCCGCGTCACAGTCGCCGCCACTTCCGACCATCGGCACGAATCAACGCCTCGGCAGAATCGGGACCAGGTGCTCCCGCGACATACGGCTCGAGGGGAACGTCATTCTGCTTCCACGCGTCGATCACCGGGTCGACGATCCGCCAGGCCTGTTCGACCTCATCGGCGCGCGTAAACAGTGTCGCGTCGCCGCGCAGCGCGTCGAGGATTAGACGTTCGTAGGCCTCAGGGGTCTCGCGTGTAAACGTCTCGCCGTAGAGGAAGTCCATCCGCACGGGGCGGAGCTGGGTCTCGGCGCCGGGCGCCTTGGCCTCGATGCGCAAGGAGGCACCCTCGTTTGGCTGGATCGAGAGGGTCAGCAGGTTCGGGCGAATGCTCTGGGCAACCTTTGGATCCGAGAACGGCATATGGGGCACAGGACGGAAGGCAATCGTGATCTCCGTCGAGCGGCGTGGCATGCGCTTGCCAGCACGCACGTAGAACGGTGTACCGGCCCAACGCCAGTTATTGACCTCGAGCTTGAGCGCGGCGTACGTCTCGGTCGTCGACGTGGGTGGCACGTTCGGCTCCTCGAGGTAGCCGGGGACGTGGCCTCCGTCGACATCGCCAGCCGTGTACTGACCGCGCGCCGAGCCGACGCAGCGAATCGACTTCAGCGCCTTCTCTTTTTCGTCACGAATCGAATCGGCGTCGAAGGTCGCCGGTGGCTCCATTGCGGTCAACGCCACGAGCTGCATGACGTGGTTCTGGATGACGTCTCGGATCGCGCCCGACTGGTCGTAGTAGCCGGCCCGCGTTCCAATGCCGAGGTCTTCGGCGGCCGTGATCTGCACATGGTCGATATAGCGGCGATTCCAGAGTGGCTCGAAGATGCCGTTGGCAAAACGGAAGACCAAGAGGTTTTGGACGGTCTCCTTGCCGAGGTAATGGTCGAGGCGCAAGATGTGCGACTCGTCGAAGGCGGCCGTCACTTCGTTATTGAGCGCAATCGCCGACTCGAGGTCGTGGCCGAATGGCTTCTCGATCATCAACACAGACTCGGGCTCACAACCACGCGCGAGGCCAACCTTGTGGAGCGAATCGCCGATCGGACCAAAAAAGCGTGGAGCCACAGCGAGGTAGAAGAGGCGACGGGTGGGGCCACCGAGCGCTATGTCTCCCGCAAGTAGGTTCTTCTTCAACTTGTCGAACAACGCGGGCTTCGTAAAGTCGCCCTGAATGTAATCGACTTTCTCGAGCAGGCTGGTGAGGATTTTCTCGTCGACGCCGCTGCGCGAGTACTTGGTGACCACGTTGATCATGTGGTCACGGAAGTTGTGCTCCGGCATGCTGCTGCCGACTCCGAGCAGGCGGAAGCGCTCAGGCAGTCGGCCTTCGGCATACAGGTTGTACACCGCAGGCAGCAACTTTTTGGCGGCTAAGTCTCCCGAGGCGCCAAATAAGACGTAGGTCGCGGGCTTAACTTCGACGCCTGGAACATCGGCGGCGAAGGGATTCTCGGGATCGGTCTCGGACATTGGGGCGGCCTCCTGCGCGACAGCCTAGCCACTCCTCGGCTCACGTGTGTGCCCTCTTGGTGAAGGGGGTAGGTGAGTACCACTTTCGCTCCGCCGGGTTTCCACGTAGGCTTCCTCTCAGACCGCGACGATAGTCGTCGCAGTGAGGGAGGTTCTCGTGGGGGACGTTGCATTCCATACGGCGACGACAGTCGATGAGGCGCTGGAACTACTTGGCGACGGTTCGGACGCGCGCGTCGTAGCGGGCGGTTCCGACCTGATCGTTCAGGCACGACACGGCAAGTCGCTTCCAGGCACAGTGATTGCGATTCATCGCATCGACGCGCTGCGGAGTCTCACCGCGGGTGACGACTTGGTCGTCGGTGCCTTGACATCCCACGCGACGCTTTGCGCTGATCCTGCCGTGCGCAGCACGTGGACAGCCATTGCAGACGCCTCCGCGCTGGTTGGTTCGCACGCGACACGCAACGTCGGCACGCTTGGTGGCAACGTGATGAACGCCTCGCCGGCGATGGAGACCGGTGGCCCGCTGATCGTGCTGGGTGCCTCCGTCACGCTCCGTTCCGCCGCGGGTGATCGCGAAGTCGCGATTGAAGAGTTGTGGACGGGGCCCGGCAAGACGTCGGCTAAGCCAGGCGAGATTTGCGTCGCCATCACGGTGCCGGCACAGCCCGCTCACTCCGGCAGTGCCTACGTCCGCCTCGAGTACAGGCGTGCGATGGAGATCGCAATTGTCGGTGCTAGTGCGTGCGTCACGCTTGACGACGACGGCAACGTGACGGCCGCGAAGGTCGCCTTGACGGCACTCGCACCGACGATCATTCGCAGCGCCGCTGCAGAGGCCGCAATTATCGGCACCGATGGTCACGACGACGCACTCGACGCGGTTGCCGCGGGTGCCTCGGCAGACGCGAAGCCGATTTCGGACCTTCGCGCCAACGAAGACTATCGCCGTGCGATGGCCGGTGTCATCGCCAAGCGCGCTGTCGCCGTTGCGGCACAGCGTGCTCGTGGTGAGGAATTTCCGATTCCTGCAACTCCCGTATTCATGAAGGGCTCCGGACGATGAAGCACGCAGCGACACTAACCGTCAATGGCATGGCCTATCCGGTCGAGCTCGACGGCGACACGACACTCGTCCGCGCGATTCGCGACGACATCGGTCTGACCGGCACCAAGGAGGGCTGCGACGACTGCGAATGTGGCGCCTGCATGGTGATGATCGACGGCCGTCCGGTCAATTCGTGCACGTACCTTGCTCTGCAGGCCGTTGGCTCTGAGGTGACGACGGTTGAGGGACTCGCCGATGGCGAGACACTGAGCAGCCTTCAGTCCGCCTTCCTCGACCAGGGTGGCGTCCAGTGCGGCTTCTGCACGCCAGGCATGCTTGTCTCGGCGCACGCACTCCTGCGCGAGAACGCTGATCCCACGGACGAGGAAGTCCGACTGGCCCTTGGTGGCAACCTCTGCCGTTGCACGGGGTACGCCAAGATCGCTAGCGCGGTCATGCAGGCTGCAAAAGCGTCGGTCTGACTGATCGAGCGGTGGACGGGACTGGGCGAGGTCTCGACGACCAGTCGTCAAGCGCGGCGATAGGCTGCGGTTAATGAATGCGTCGAACATGCAGTTTCCGGTCTACGACGCGGCTGGTGCGCGGGCGATCGATGCGCAGGCAATTGCGCTCCTTGGTGGCTCCGGTGAGAGTCTGATGCGAAGCGCGGCTGCGGCTGCGGTACGGGTGGTGCGAGGTCGGTTCGCGCACGCGCGAACGATCGTGGTCGTCGCCGGGAGCGGCAACAACGGTGGCGACGGTTGTGAGGTCGCGCGTCTGTTGCAGAACGATGGGCGGACCGTGATCATCATTCGTGTCAGTGGGCGCCCCGCGAGTGGCGACGCCGCGACGATGCTGTCCAGAGCCATTGCGGCGGATGTCACTCTGATCGAGCAGCCCGACGGCTCGATTGTTGACGAGCTCGTCGGTGCGGAGCTCATCATTGACGCGCTGCTGGGGACGGGTGTGACGGGTGCGCCGACAGAAGCGATCGCCGAGGCAATTGCTGCCATCACTGCAGCTGGATGCCCGGTCGTTGCTCTGGATATTCCGAGTGGGGTTGATGCCTCGACGGGTGAAGTGCCAGGGGCTGCAGTTCGCGCGGACATAACCGTCAGCTTTGCTGCCGCCAAACTCGGACTGATGATTGCTCCCGGGTGCGAGTTCGCCGGCGAGGTGATTGTCGTACCGATTGGGATTCCCGATGAGGTTGTGGTCGCGCCGGCGGCAATTGCCGTTGCTGATGGTCGTGATCTCTTACCCGGTCGCAGCATCGGCGGTTCCAAGTACGACGTCGGTGCGGTGCTCGTGATTGGTGGCTCGGTCGGGATGGCAGGTGCGCCGACGCTCGTCGCAGAAGCTGCCCTACGCGCCGGCGCGGGAGTCGTCACCGTGCTCGTTCCTGAGGCCATCCAACCGACGGTCGCCGGGAACGTTCGGGAGGCGATGGTGCGACCACTCGCCTCGGCCCGCGTTGAGCGGCAGATCGCCGAGTACGCAGAGAGGGCTCGTGCAGTTGTGCTCGGGCCGGGGCTCGGGCGTGAGCCAGGAGCCGACGGGCTGGTGCGTGCCACACTTGCGCTCGACCGGCCGTTGCTGATTGACGCGGATGCGCTCTGGTGGGTCGCCCGCGAGCCTGAATTGCTACGACAACGCACAGCTCCGACCGTGATCACTCCACACGCGGGTGAGGCCGCACGATTGCTCGACGTCGAGGCAGGCTGGATTGCCGAGCACCGCTTGCAGACCGTCCGTCTGCTTGTCGAGGCAACCGGTGCGGTTGCGCTCTTGAAGGGGCGCGACACGCTTGTGCTGTCACCCGAGGGGCGATTGGGAATCCGGGCACGTAATGCAGCAGCCTTGGCGACGGCGGGTTCGGGTGACGTGCTTGCAGGAATTATCGGTGCCTGCTTGGCGCGTGGAGCCGATTCGTGGACCGCGGCTATCGCTGGAGCGGCTGCCCATGTCCAGAGTGCGCGTACCGCGACGGCCTCAGTCAGAGGCGGGGCTATCATTGCGGGTGACCTCATCGAGCACCTTCAGGTGCTCGGACGACCTGGGAGCACTCTGTGATCGACCGCCCTGTGCGCGAATTGATGGATCCGACGGCTCCAACCGTCGCGCCCGACACGACGATCAAGGATCTCGTACACCTGTTGGCAACGAAGAACCTTGATGGTGTTGCGGTAATCGACGGTACTCACGCTGTCGTTGGCATCGTGACGGCGCAGGACATGTTGTTTCAGGAGGTCGAGGCCGATGAGCACGTGCCGTATGTCGCACCGTTCCTCGACTGGATGATCTACGTCCAGAGCCTCGGCTCGTGGGAGCGCCATATTGAGAAGGCGTTTGCCGTCACGGTCTCCGACCTAATGACAATCGACGTCAAAACGGCGTCGCCTGACGAAGAGCTGCACGAGGCCGCCAAGCGGATGGCAAAAGACGGTGTCTCGCAGCTACCCGTGGTCGAGAATGGTGCGTACGTCGGCATGCTGACGCGCGGTCATGTCGTCTCCGCACTCAACCGCTTTGAGTTTGGCGGGGGAGACGCATAGCGGCGTACCGTCATCGCAGCCTGGTCGAAATCGACCTGGCTGCTGTCACGGCCAACATCCAACGCCTGTTGGATGCCGCCGGTGGCGCCGAGGTGTGGGCGGTCATTAAGGCAAACGCCTACGGTCACGGTGCGATTGATGTTGCCCACGCGGCGATCGCGGCTGGTGCGACGAAGCTCTGTACCGCGACGCTTGACGAGGCGCGTGCTGTGCGTTTCGAACTGCCGATCGTGCCGCTCTTGGTTTTGTCACCCCTGACAGCAGGCGAGGAGGATGCTGTTTCGGAGGTCGGTTGTGCCGTGACGGTTTCGACGCTCGAAGGGTGGGACCGCTTGCGCTATCGCCATGAGGTCGATGTTCACGTCAAGGTCGACACGGGTATGGGGCGGTGGGGAGTGAGTGCCGACGAGGCGCTTGCAATTGCGGATGAGATCTTGGCCGGACCGCGCCCCGAGCGATTGGCTGGTCTGATGAGCCATCTGGCCACAGCCGACGAGGCTGACCGAACGTTCGTCGACCAGCAGGCCGAGGCCTTTCGTGCCATCGCCGCTGTCTTTCCACCCTGTCCGCGGCATCTCTCGAACTCCGCCGCGACGCTTCGCTACCCCGAACTCGCCTTCGACGCAGTGCGACCGGGGCTCGCGGTCTACGGCATTGATCCACTCGGCGTCTCGGGAACCGATTATGGGCTCCTGCCTGTGATGCGCTGGACCAGCACCGTGCGCAGCGTGCGCACGCTTGAAGCTGGCCAATCGACGGGATACGGTCGCCGCTTCGTCGCCACCGAGCCCTGCCGCGTTGCGCTGGTTCCAATCGGGTACGCCGATGGCTATCCACGGCGACTCTCGGGCATTGGCCAGGCACTGATCCATGGGCAGCGCTGCAGCGTGGCTGCGACCGTGTCGATGGATCAACTTGCCGTGCTGTTGCCTGCGGGCCTCGAGGTGAAACAGGGTGACGAGGTCGTCTTACTTGGTGTTGATGGCGACGACGTCGTCTCGGCCGAAGAGCTTGCGCGCCACGTCGGCACCGTGCCGTACGAGATTATCTGCGGCGTGCGCGCGACACTCGAACGCGGCGATCGTGAGGTTTTGCCATGACGGCCGCGGTCGACCCGCGACTGGCGCGCGCACTTGTTCCGCTCCAGGCGGCGTTCGTGGGTGCCAACGATCTCTGGCTCGTCGGCGGCGCCGTGCGCGACGTGCTGCTCGATCGGCCGTTGGCCGATTGGGATCTTGTCACCACGGGTGACGCAGAGCAGACGGCACGAGCCTACGCAAAGAGCGTTGGGGCGCCGGTCTTTCCGCTTTCGGAGCGCCACGGCGCCTGGCGTGTCGTGGGCGAAGACCATGAGGTCGACATTACGGGTGCACCAGATGGCATTACGGCTGATCTCTTGCGGCGGGACCTGACGATCAACGCGATCGCCGTACGGGTTGCCGACGGCGAGATGGTGGCTGTGCCGGGAGCGCTTGATGACCTTGAAGAGCGCGTGCTTCGTGTGGTGTCGGATTCGTCGTTTCAGGACGATCCACTTCGACTCTTGCGTCTGGTGCGACTGTCGGTCGAACTCGACCTTGCCGTCGTGCCCGAAACGGTCGTGCTCGCTCAACGCGATGCAGCCCTCGCCTCAGAACCAGCGGGTGAGCGCCAACGGGCCGAACTCGAACGAATTCTCCTGTCACGCGATCCTGTCGATGGTCTCCGGTTCCTCGACCAGTTAGGGCTGTTGGGCGTTGTGCTGCCCGAGGTTAAGGCCTTGGCCGCTGTTGAGCAGAATCGGTATCACCATCTCGACGTGCTCGACCACACGCTGCAGGTACTCGACGCGGCGACTGATCTGATCGAGCAACCTGAGTTCGCGTTCGGCGCTGCCGCGCCGGCGGTGGCTGCGGCGCTTTCGGAACCGCTCGATGCAGATTGTGATGTGGCTCTGGCCGTGCGTTGGGGAGCGTTATTGCACGACATCGCCAAGCCCTATACGCGGGCAGAGTTTGAGAACGGTCATATCGGCTTTCCCGGCCATGCTCAGCAGGGCGCCGAGATGGCCACCGCGATCCTCGAACGTATGCGGTACAGCTCGGCCATGCAGAAGTGCGTGGCGCTACTGGTGCGTGAGCACCTACGACTCGGGTTTCTCGTGCCCGACGGTGCCTTGGATGCGCGTGCTGTTCACCGCTACCGCGTCGCCACCGAGCCGTGGGCTCTCGCGAGCGTGGTCGTGTCGTTGGCAGATCGGTGGTCGACGCGCGGGATTCGTGCCCGCCAACGCTGGATCCGCCGCCACGAACAGCTCGCGATTGAGATGGCTCAGGCCCTTGCCGTGCCTGTTCCTCCACCACTGATTCGTGGCGACACGCTCGCCGAGGCAATCGGGTCTGAGCCGGGTCCGGCAATTGGTGCACTGCTCGCCCAGATTGCGGAGGAGCAGGCTGCCGGCACCATTGCCAGCGAGTCCGAGGCGATTGCCTTCGCACAGTCACAGCCGCCTGCACCAACGACGTAGCGCTCGCGTTACCGTGTGCCCCATGGCTGCCGACGTTCAAGATTCCCCGCCCATCGAAGTCGTGGAGCTCGCGAAGACCGGCGCGCTGATGGTAGACGTGCGGGAACAGCAGGAATGGGACGCGGGGCACATTGCCGGTTCGATCCACCTCCCACTGAGCGAACTGCCAAACCGTTGGAAAGAGCTCCCTGACGCCGACTCCACGGTCTTCATTTGCCGCTCTGGTGGGCGCTCAATGGCGGCTGCGGAGGCCTTCGCTGCCTCGGGTCGCAGCGGCTGTGTCAACCTTGCCGGTGGTGTTCAAGGCTGGGTTCAGGCCAATCTCCCGTTCGACGGCGCTGTCGTCTAAAGCGTTTAGAAAGCCGCACCACCGTCAAAAGGTCGCGACGACGGTACACTTACGTCTGCTGATCCAGTAGTACGACAAGATTCTCGCCGTGGAACCAGCTACAGGAACGCCACCCGGATGCCCACCGCCCGCACCCGCCTCGCTCGCCGCATTATTCCGCTTGTCCTCGTTGTGGCCGCAATCGTGCTGGTCACGTTCTCGATGCGCGCTCAGGCACAGGGCGGTTCGGTGCAGTCGCAGGCGTCGGATCAGACGGTGGCAATCCAAGAAGTTGCGCAACGCGCAACCCAACCTGTTCGCGACCTGATCGGCTGGTTTGGGGATATTCGCACGGCCCGGCTCGAGCGTGACCATCTCGCCCAAGAAAACGCGGTGCTCCGTTCAGAGCTTGCGACCGCTCAGGTCAATCAGCAAGACGGCGAAGAGTTGCGTGGACTACTTGGGTATGTTCGTTCGCCGTTGTTTCCGCAGACCAAGAATTATCAGCCACGCGCCGCACGTGTCGTCGCCCGTTCGCCGTCGTTGATTTCGAGCACCGTCGTTGTTGATGCGGGTGATGCAGTGGGCGTTAAGGTCGGCGACCCGGTACTTGCGGGAGTCGCTCAATCGGCCAATACTGGCGGTGCGGCGTTGATCGGACGCGTCGAACAGACGACTCCTGAGACCGCCACGATCGCGCTCTTGTCAAATGCGAATGTTGCTGTCGGTGCAACCGTTTCGGGGCGTCGTGGTGCGGACGGCATCTTGCAGCCGAGCGCTGCCGACCCATCGGTACTCGTACTCGGTTTTGTGCGGGGATCGAGTGTCGTCGCGCCGGGCGACCGTGTGGTCACCAGTGGTTTTCTCGACCCGTCTGGTCGACTCGGCTCCGCCTATCCGCGAGGTCTTCCGATTGGCGTGGTGAGCGAGGCGCGACAGAGTGACGCCAATACCTACAAGAGTGTCCTCGTCGTACCGTGGGTTGATCTTGACTCCTTCGCAAACGTGGTCATTTTGACCGGCAATGGGTCTGGTCAATGAACACGACCGATACCACCTTCTCGATGACCGACGAGGATGATTTCTCGGACGAGTACGACTTCGATGAGGTTGATCGCCGGGTACCCGCGTGGGTCACCGTTGGCCTAATTCCTGTGCTCATCCTCGTGGTCGCGATCTACCTGGAGATTGCACTGGCGATTGATGCACGCGTACTGGGTGCGATTCCTCATTTCTCTCTCGTCGTGCTCGTGGCACTGGCGCTGCGCTTTGGGCCGGCGTGGGGAGCGGCTATCGGTTTCGTGTCCGGACTCCTGATCGACATGGCCATCCAGGCACCGCTCGGAATGTCTTCGCTCGTGTTGACCCCGATTGGGTGGGGCGTCGGCGTCTTTGCAGGCCGCCGCCGCCGTGTGTCGCTTGCGATGGCCGTAACCGTGCTGCTGGTCACCGCGGTCATCTGCACAGCAGCTGACATTGTGGTCGCCACGACGATCGATAACGAGTCGATCGCGTGGAGCACGGTCGCGATCTCGGGCACAGCTGGTGTGATGTTCACGCTGCTCGCGGGGATTGTGCTGCTTCCGGTCCTGCGTCGACTGATGGGCGTTCCCTCCGGGGGTGACGTGTGAGTACACCGTCTGTTGACGAACCGACGATTGTTCAACCGCCGCCACCGGAGCGTCCGCCGGTAACTGCCGAGGGTTTTGACCGGGACCATATCGCCCGCCGTGTGGTGATCCTCAGTGGCATCGCGATCGCAATCGTGGTGATTCTGATCCTGAGGTTGTGGTCTTTGCAGGTCTTGGACGTTCAGTCCTATCGGGCCCAGGCCATCTCAAACGGTCTGCGGAGCATTGATGTGCCGGCAGCGCGTGGTCAGATTCTTGATGCGCAAGGCAAGGTCTTGGTCGGCAGCCGCCCGTCGAATTCGGTCGCCATCGATCCCTCCCGATTTCCCGATCTCTTGACTCTCTGTGGTCGCGATGTAGCCGGTCCTGTCGATGGCCGAACAGCGAACGATCGGGCGCTCGGGATTTCTGCTGCTCTGACAACGGCACAGGGGTTGCCAAAGCAGCAACGAGTTACACGGATCAAGGAGATTCAGAAGCAAATTACTGGCACCGCGCAGGTTCGGGCGTGGGCCGGATGTTCGAAGAAATATCCTCAACTTGGTCAGCTAGCACGCGTGGCCGGAATTTCGGTCGCCACGATGGAGGATTCGATTCACGCAGCTGCGATTCGGGCCCCGTTCGACTCGATTGTGCTGGCTCGGGACGTCAATCGCGACGTGCTCTTCTACCTCAAGGAGCGAGCCGCACAGTATCCGGGTGTACGGATCGTCGAGGGTACGGCACGTGCCTATCGCACGTCACATGCTGCGCACGGTCTGACCTATCCGCTGGCACCGCACCTCTGGGGAGAACTCGCTGAGGTCTCGGCGCAGCAGCTAAAAGATCAGGTCACGTACCGCAACGCGCAACCAGGAGATCTCGTGGGTCAGCGTGGAGTTGAGCGCTACTTCGATCGGTATCTGCGTGGCACGAATGGCTCGCTCCAGCGTCAGGTCAACGCATTCGGCGATCCGGTCGGCCCGATTGTCCGTTCGCAGGCTGCAAAGCCAGGCGACAACATCCGTCTGACGATCGATTACGGCATCCAGTCCGCAGCCGAGGCCGCGCTGCGCGAAGCGATTGCGTACGCCAAGGCCCACGGGCACCCAGCAGCAGAAGGTGGCGCGATCATCGCCATGGATCCGCGCACCGGTGCGATTCGGGCGATGGCGTCAAATCCGGGTTTCGACCCGGCTACGTTGGCCGGGCCAAACGGACAGAAGTATTGGAACACGCTCGCGAGTGATACGAAGCGTTCGCCGCTTCTCGACCGAGCGATGACGGGGCTTTATCCCGCTGGCTCGACGTTTAAGCCCGTCACAGCGATTGCCGCGATCGAGGCACGCGTTGCCAAGCCCGACAGCATCATCCAGTGCACACCATCGACCACGATCGACGGACAGACCTACCGCAACTTCGAATCGGGCATCAACGAGCCGATGAATCTCGTGCAGGCGATGACGGCGTCGTGTGACACATACTTCTACGAGCTCGGTAAGCGTCTCTACGACACCACGCCGAAGAGTGGCCAGTTCGAGCCCCAGCCCTTGTGGGCACGACGACTTGGTTTCGGTGCTTCGACGGGTATCGATATCGGAGGCGACGCGGCCGGTAGCGTGCCGGACGCCGCCTACAAGAAGCGGCGTTTCGGCGATGATCGCGTCCATAACCGTTGGACCTCAGGCGACGCCATCTTGCAGGCCATTGGTCAAGGCGACCTCCAGGTGACGCCGCTTCAGATTGCGCGCCTCTATGCGCTGATTGCCAACGGGGGCACGCTGGTTCAGCCACACGTGGGAGCGGCTGTCTACGGGCAGGACGGCACGATGCGCGAGAAGCTTACGACCCCGCCGGGTCAAAAAGTGGCAATCGATCCGTATGCACTCGCAACGATTCGCAAGGGACTCGAAGGCGTCACCCAAGACCCGAACGGGACCGCCTATTCCGCGTTCCAGGGCTTTCCAATCCCGGTGGCAGGTAAGACGGGAACAGCCGAGAAGCTCGGCAAGCGCGACTTTGCCTGGTTCGCTGGCTACGCGCCTGCGAATAATCCGACCCTCGTCGTCGTCTGCGTGATTGAGCAGGGTGGTTTCGGCGGCGTGACGGCAGCGCCGGCAGTGCGACAGGTGCTGGCTAAGGCCTTCGGTGTTCAAGAGGCAACCATTGGGCAGATTTCGAGCGCCGAAAAGGCGGGCGTCTACCTCGGACCCGCCTTGGGCACGGATCCAGCCCAGCAGTTACAGCAACAAAGCGGCTCGACGCCTGCGCCGACAGGGACAACCGGATGACCATCACCTCGCTTCTACGACGCGTTGACTGGATCCTGATCGCCGCTGTCGTCCTCCTACTTGCGATCGGTGAGCGCGCCGTCAAGGCAGCCACCGTCAACGATCTCCTCGGCGACCCGACCTTCTTTGACCGGCGAGACATCATCTATATCGTCGCTGGGCTCGGCTTTGCAGCCGTCGCCATGCTCGTGGATCCGCGAATCTATCGCCGGTTGTTCTGGTTTATCTACGGCACGACGATTGGCCTATTGATCATCGTGCTCGGCTTCTCGGCTGCGCGTGGCTCGCAGCGCTGGATTCCACTGCCGTTCTTCACCCTGCAACCGTCCGAGCTTGGGAAGGTGACGATGATCGTCTGTCTCTCGATCATCGTCGCTGACTGTGTCCGACGAGACATTCGTGGTTGGGGGATGGCGACGCGGGCAGCGCTTTTGATGTTGCCACCATTCGCACTCGTCTTTGTGCAGCCCGACCTCGGCACGTCGATCGTCTACATCGCGATTACGTTGACGGTGCTCGTCGTCGCGGGTCTGCCTGGTCGCAGTGTCGCCCTGATTGGTGGCGTCGTCTCGGCGTTGGTGATTCTCGTGCTCGGCATTATGCCCTCGATCGGCCTGCCGCTTCTGCGTCCTTACCAGTCCGAGCGCATCACCGCGTTCTTGGACCCGCAGGGCGGAAGCCCCGCTGCCTATCAGGCGCAACAGGCCAAGATCGCGATCGGCTCCGGTGGTCTGGCTGGGCGCGGCCAAGGTATTAGCCAGACAGCCGGTAGCTTCTTGCCAGAGCATCACACGGACTTTGTGTTCGCTGTGGTCGGTGAGAACCGGGGCTTTATTGGCTCGGCAATCGTGTTGTTGCTGTACCTGTTGGTGTTCTGGCGCGTGGGGCGGATGATTCCGCGGGCGCGCAACCTCGAGGAGGCCTTCATCGCGGCTGGCGTCTTTGGTCTGCTTCTCACCCAGGTAGGCGTCAATATCGGGATGAACCTCGGTATCGCCCCGACAACAGGTATTCCGTTGCCGTTCATGACGTATGGCGGATCAAACACGATTACGAACTTAACCGCTGTCGGGCTGGCCCTTGCGGTGGGCGCGCGCATTGTGCGAGAAAAAGCGGCGGCACCTGGCTGGCAGGAACGTCCGCGGAGTCGGATCGTCGATCCGCTGGAAGCACCGAGCGACGCTGTCTGACGAGCATCTGGCGGCGCCCCGCTAGACTCACGGGGTGGTTCAGCCCGTTCCCCAACAGCAGATGCGCGTCGAGCAGGACTACCTGCGGCGTCAGCTCAACGGGCGAGAACTAACGTTGTCTCGGCACGATCTTCGCACCAGCACGCTCGAAGGTGCGATCGGCCGGGTAGATCCAATCACGGGGGACGTGCTCGAGGCCGCGTGGCGTGCAGGTGCACGCTTCGACGCCTGGACGGAGCACCACCGCGAGGACGCGTACAGGACGGCGTTGAGCGCTGCCGGACGCGACCTTGAGGTGGAGGCGACGAAAGAGCGCGACCCTCTCGACCCGCTGGCGTGCGATCACGTGCGCAGCGGTGTGACCAAGGAGTTCCTGCTGGATGAGTGGTGGCAGCGTCGCGCCGAACGGCCGACCGGGGATCGCCGAGGGGATAGCTGGTGCAATTACAGCGCCCATTTCGGCCCCGTTCGGAACCGGTTGGTGGCGGCCTAGTGCCACGCATCCTTCAGTGCATGCCGTGAGGATCGAGCTTCGCCTCGCCATCCGGGACCGTGCGCGGTACCTCAGCCAGCTCGAGCTGGTTGGACTTCTGCTGGCCGCGTTGCGGCGAGCGGGGTATCAGGTAGCGCTCGCAAACGGCATGCGACCCCGACCTGCCATCAGCCTCGCGCGGACGCGCGCTGCTGGTGTTTCGTCGGAGGATGAGCGCTGCACGGTCGAGCTCGTGGGTGACAGCCACGACCTCGACGACCTCGTCGTGCGACTCGCCGCGAACGTTCCGCGTGGAGTCGTCCCGCTCGAAGCCTGTCTCGCCGGTCCTACGACCGCCGTCACGGGTGCGACCTACCGCATCGTGTTCGATGCACCGGGCGAAGCACTTGCCCAGGCCGTTGCCGCCTATCGTGCGGCCTCGGAGGTACCGATACCGCGGCGCAGCTCCACGCAGCACCGCGCTGTTGATGTTCGCCGCTACGCACCCGAGCTCCAGCTCGATGGCGACGCGATGATCGTTCAGATCGCCATCGATGACGATGGCTCTGCCAAGCCCAGTGAGGTTGTGTGCGCGCTTGCGAGCTGCGCGCCCGACCCATTCGTTGTGGCTGGCATCACCCGACTAGCGGTCCACGCCGCGCCGAATTCGGTGCGAGTGGGGGCCACGGAGACCACATGAAGAAGATCTTAATTTCTGCCGATGCGTACGAGACAAAGGCAGCCCTGATCGAAGACGACCGTGTCGTCGAGACGTACATCGAGCGTGACGAGCGCCGATCCCTGCTCGGCAACATTTACCTCGCCAAGGTGGACACCGTGCTGCCTGGTATGGAGGCGGCCTTCGTCGATGCCGGCATGGACAAGAACGCGTTCTTGCACGTTGCCGAGATCCGCATTGACGGACTCGACCAGCGTGCGCGTCGTTCTAAGCGGATCCAGGACCTCGTCAAGGGTGGCCAGTCGCTGCTCGTACAGGTGACGAAGGACCCGATGAAAACGAAGGGTGCTCGCGTCACGATGGACGTGTCGTTGGCGGGCCGGTTCCTGGTCTACGTGCCGGACGGCGAGGGCGGCGGCGTCTCGAAGCGCCTTCCCGACGGTGAGCGCGATCGTCTGCGCGACCTCGTCAAGCAGCTGACACCGCGTCTCGGTGGCGGTCTGATCGTGCGCACGGCCGCGCGTGGAGCAGAACTCATCGAGTTGGAGCGCGACCTCGCGCTGCTCGAAGATCAGTGGGAGGCTGTGATCGAGCGCTGCAAGACCGCGGTAGCGCCGTCGTCAATCCACACGGAAGTCGATATTGCTCTGAGCCTCGTGCGTGACGATTTTCGCCAGGATGTCGACGAGTTGATCGTCGACGATGAGGCGACCTACGATCGCATCGTCTCGTACGTGCAGGAGCGCAGCCCCGAGCTCGTTACGCGCGTTCACCGCCACACAGCGCAGACCGAATTGCTGCGGCGCTATGGCGTCGACGAGGCGATCGAAAGCACGCTCAAGCGTCGCGTCGATCTTCCGTCGGGTGGCTACCTCTTGTTCGATTACGCAGAGGCCTTCACGATCGTCGACGTCAACACCGGCCGCTTTGTCGGCAAGGGACGACTCGAAGACACGATCGTGCACAACAACCTCGAGGCGGCCCGAGAGGTCGTTCGCCAGCTGCGGCTGCGCGATCTTGGCGGCATCATCGTGATCGACTTCGTCGACATGGAGTCGAAGACCAACCGCGACGCAGTCATCACGGCACTCAAGGAAGAGCTCGCCAAGGATCGCTCGAAGGTCTACCTCGTCTCGATCAGCCCTTTGGGTCTCGTCGAGATGACACGCCAGAACGTGACCGACGGCGTGCGCGAGATTATGACGAGCGAGTGCGCCACCTGTGCGGGTGAGGGTCGCGTCCTCAGTGACGAGACGCTTGCTCTCGATAATCTGCGCCAAATGCGCCGCCACGCGGTGCAGTCGGCCTCTGAGGCCTTCCTGATCGAGGTTGATCCTTCGGTCGCTGCTCGGATGATTGGTCCCGGTGGCACGCGGCTCGAGGAGCTGGAGAAGGCAACGGGTAAGCACTTCTCGATCGTGGCCACCGATGGCGTGCCGCGCGAGCGCTGTTCGTTCCTGAAGGAGGGCACCGTCTCCGAGGTGCTTGAGGATGCGATTCCCGTCGAGGCAGGACAGGAGCTCGAGGTTTCGCTTTCCGAGCCGCACATGTACCAGGCCGCCGATGCGGTTGCCGTGCTCGAGGGTGGCTATCGCGTGGTCGTTGCCGGCGCCGGTCCGTACCTCGGCGAGACGCAGCGGATCAAGATCGAACGGATTGGTCGACTCGAGGCGCACGCTGTGCTGCTCGACGCGAAGCCAATCACCGAGGAAGAGATGATCAAGATGGTTGATCCTCGCAGCGACGTGCATGAGCCGCCGCGCCTCGTCGGTGAGCGCATCGACCTTGAGGGCAAGAAGCGCAAGGGCAAGCGCAGTCGCACACCGTCGGCCACGATCGACACCCCCACGGGTGACATGACGGCGTCCGTCGGCGAAGAGACCGAGCCGCTTGATCTGCCGGAAGAGCCCGAAGTGGTCGTGGTCGAGGGCGAAGAGTCTGAGGCGACACCGAAGCGTCGTCGCAGCCGGAGTACGGCTACGACGGACTCGTCGGTCGATGGTGACGACGAGAACGACGAAGACGATGAAGATGACGAGGACGAAGATGGCGAGGAGGCAACCGCAGAAGGCGGTGCTCCTAAGAAGCGTCGTCGTCGTGGTCGTCGCGGAGGACGCGGTCGTTCCACGGGTGGGTCCGGTGCAGCGAATGCACCAGGCGACGCGCCGGCAGCGGATGGCGAAGAGCCAGCCCCACGCGCTGCTCAGCCCGCTCGTGAGGGCGCAGCTGATGGTGCCGATGGTGATGGCCCCGCACGACCGAAACGGCGTCGCAGCCGCGGTGGTCGTGGTCGCTCGCGGAGTGGGAGTGGTGCCGGCGCAGCCAGTGGCAACGGCGAAGGTGGTGGGCAGGAGTCGCGAAGTCAGAATTCGCGCCCGAAGTCCGCTTCGGCCGCTCCAGCAGCCAAAACAGAGGCACCCGCAGCAGCCAAGCCGGCTGCTCCAGCCAAGCCAAAGCGCGGTCTTTTGGGCCGTCTCCTCGGCAAAGACTGACAGTAAACAGCAGAGAGGCGGAGCCTTGCGCTTCGCTTCTCTGTTATGTTCCCGCCCGTTGTCGCCGGTGGCGACCCACACGAAAGTCTCGCATCGATGTTTGCTGTAATCGCCCTCGGAGGAAAGCAATACCGCGTCACCAAGGGTGAGCGGATTGTTGTGGATCGCGTGGCGCTGGACGAGGGTGCAACCCTCAAGCCGCCTGTGGTTCTGGCATCGGATGGTAAGCAGACACTTGCAACGGAATCCGAGCTCAAGCCTGTGACCGTCTCCGTGCGCGTCAAGGAACACAAGCTCGGCCCGAAGATCAATATCCGCACGTATCGCTCGAAGAAGAGCAGTGCCCGTCGTATGGGTTACCGCTCGAAGCAGACCGTCGTTGAGGTAGAGACGATCGCCTTCGGCAAGAAGGGAACTGAAGATGGCGCATAAAAAAGGACTCGGCTCCTCGAAGAACGGCCGCGACTCTAATTCCCAGCGACTTGGTGTCAAGGTCTTCGCAGGCCAGGCAATCCGCGCAGGCGGAATCATCGTTCGTCAGCGTGGCACCCGCTTTAACCCGGGCGCAGGCACTGGCATCGGCGTCGACCACACGATCTTCGCCACGTGCGATGGTGTCGTGGACTTTGGTCAGCGTCGCGGCAAGCGCATCATCTCGGTCGCACCGGCCGAGGGGTAGTCGGCAGGGCGTAGCCCGTGTTCTCCGACCGGGCGACGATCTACGCCGCGGCGGGCCGAGGCGGCGATGGAGCTGTCGCGTTTCGACGCGAGAAGTTCGTGCCGCGCGGCGGTCCGTCGGGTGGCGATGGCGGCGATGGCGGCAGCGTCATTCTCGTTGCCGATCCGTCGCTCCGCGATCTCACCAACGTCCGCAACAACCCGCACCTGAAGGCCGAGGACGGCCATAGTGGCGAGGGTTCTAACCGCACGGGTTCCATGGGTCTCGACACGATTATTCCTGTTCCCGTTGGTACGCAGGTGTTGGACGACGACGAGGTCGTGATTGTCGATCTCGCGGCGCCAGGAGCCTCCGCCACGATTGCCCATGGTGGTCATGGTGGCTCGGGCAACCGCCGCTTTCGCACTTCGGTGCGCCAGGCACCGCGCACGGCAGAGTTTGGCGGGCTCGGCGACGACTACACGCTCGTCCTGCAACTCAAGCTGCTGGCCGATGCCGCCCTGCTCGGCTTTCCGAATATCGGCAAGTCATCGCTGCTGCGCCGCATCTCGAACGCGAAGCCGAAGGTTGCGGACTACCCCTTCACGACAATCGAGCCAGTGCTGGGCATTGTCGACCTCGCAGTCGATCGTCAGATCACCGTCATGGACGTGCCTGGGCTGCTCGAAGGGGCCGCCGAGGGGCACGGGCTTGGACTCGACTTCCTGGCGCATCTCGAGCGCGCCAAGCTGCTCCTGCACGTCGTGGATGCAGGGCTGCCCGTCGAGGAGTCGATCGAGGCGTTCGTGGCGATCCATCGCGAGCTCGAGCTGTATCAGGAAGACCTCTCGACGCGCCCACGCCTCGTGGTGCTCAACCGCATCGACCTCAGTGGCGAGGCGGATCGTGATGTGCTCGTCGGCGAACTAGCGGATGCTCTGGATGCGCTCGGCGACATCTCGGCGATGCGCAACGTCCTGCGCGACGAACAGACAGGCAAGCCATGGATTGTGCCTGTCTCGTGCGTGACGGGCGAGGGCGTGCCCGAATTGATGAGCACGCTTGGGCGTGTGGTGCCCGAGCCGGAGATCACGCCCGCCGCCGAGGCCGAACTGGCCCAGTACCTCGTCTATCGTCCCGGCCGCTCTGGCAGCGCCAACGTACGTGTTCTGCGCGACGAGACGGGCGTGCGCATCATTGGTGCCACGATCGAAGAGGACATCAAGCGGATGGACGATGAGGCCGCGACGCAGGCTGTGGCGCACTACGTCGAAACGCGACGGCTTACGCCACTGTTGGTTCGTGCCGGAGGCAAGAACGGCATCATCGTCAAGATCGGTGATCGCGAGGTTCCGTATCGTGCCTAGTTCGAGTCGCATCGGCGTGCTCGGCTCGCTGTGTAATCCGCCGCACCTTGGTCATGCGGCGCTTGCCCGCGTCGCCGCAGAGCAGCTCGACCTCGAATGCGTCTTGTTGGTGCCGACGGGCGTACCTGCTCATCGCGACCCACCCGCCGTGTCTGCAGGCATGCGATTGCGCCTCGCGCAGGCCGCTGCCGCCGACGAGCCAGTGCTGTTGGCCTCCAGCGTTGAGGTCGAGCGGTCCGGGCCGTCGTACATGGCCGATACCTTGGAACAGTTGGCCCGCGCCGCTGGTGACGCCGAGCTGGTCCTGCTGTTGGGTGCAGATCAGTTCGCGACGCTCGACGAATGGCACGACCCAGCACGCATTCGGAGCCTTGCCACGATTGCGGTGGCGCCACGTCCCGGTGTCGAGATTGCCGCCAGCTCGGCAACGCAAATCGCGATGCCAGAGATGGACATCGCCAGCTCCGAGATTCGGCGTCGTATTGCCGCAGGAGAGTCGATTGACGGTCTCGTTTCGCCTTCCGTGGCCGCGCTGATCGCTGCAGAAGGTCTGTATCAATCTGGTGGTGCCGGATGATCCGTCGGCTAGCCGTGGTACGTTCCGTTTGTGCTTGGAGCAAGGGACTGAACCACTGAGCGACACCACCGTTCTCGCTGAGCAGGCTGCCGCTATTGGTGCGGACAAGCTCGCGACGGACATCGTTCTGCTCGATATGCGTGGCGTCGTCGCGTACACCGACTGGTTCGTCGTCATGACTGGGAGTAACACCCGCCAGGTTCAAGCCATCGCCGAAGAGGTTGGGCTTCAGATGAAGCGCGAGCACGGCCTGATCCCGCTGCGCACAGAAGGCATGAAGGAAGGCACGTGGGTGTTGATCGACTTTCTCGACATCGTCGTTCACGTCTTCGTGCCGGAGTCGCGCGAGTTGTATCGCCTCGACGAGTTGTGGGGCCAAGTCCCACACACGCTCGTCGCTGAGGGATAGCACCACACGGCGAGGTCTGCCAAGGCGTTCCTAGGCGGCTTGCTATCGTGCGCTGCTGACGGGGCCATAGCTCAGCTGGGAGAGCGTCTGGCTGGCAGCCAGAAGGTCAGGGGTTCGATCCCCCTTGGCTCCACTGTCGTCGTCGATCAATGTCCAGAAGGGGCCAGACCCCATCTGGACATTGATGATCGATCCGAGCAATCACGTGGCCGCTAATGTCCAGAAGGGGCCAGGCCCCATCCGGACATCGATTACCGCGACTGCTTGCGCTTGCGCTTGGGCTTGGCTTTCACCGCTTTTGGTCGAGGTGGCAGCATCGGCGCCCTACGCGGTAGATCTGGAGTGGTTGGTGCTCCAGGAGCGGCCGGTGGCACAGGAGCGCGAGGGAGTGTTGGTGTCTCGAGATTGGCTGCAGGGTTTGGTGTTGTGAGGCGTGGCGGGGCAGACCCGAGAAGTGTCTCGCCGATAAACCCTGCGGCGGTCGTCCCGGGAGGGATGACGAAAATTGCCGAGGCCGTGTGGGTGATGTACTCGTTCAACGCGTCGCTGGCAGCGAGGCGTGTCTGCATGGTGATGAACTGCCGGCGCGGATCGCGTTGGTACGCGACGAAGGCCAGACCGGCGTCGAAGGTGCCGTCGCTTGCGAGGCCGTCGTGGAACGAATAGCCGCGGCGTAGGATTCGTTCGTTCTCGCTCTCTGCGCCGTTGCGTGGGTTCGCGAGACGAATGTGCGCAGTCAGGGGCGTCACGGCGTTGTCGACGGGATCGTTCTCCCGAACGCCGCCGAACGGTGCGCCCGACAGGCGACGGCGGCCGAAGACCTCCTCTTGCTCTGACAGGACACTCTCGTCCCACGTTCGCACGTTGGTCAGAACGCGGCGGTAAACCTGAAAGGTACCGCCAGCCAACCAGGCTGGGCCGTCACTCGGATCAACCCAGACGTTGCGAGTCATCCGGGCACTGTCGGTGGCGTCGAGGTTGGCTGTGCCGTCCTTGAAACCCAGCAGGTTGCGACCCGATCCTTCGGCGGGGTCGGCCGGCGGCTCGTTGAAGCCCGACTGGGACCAGCGCACCGTCGCTCTCCCGGTCGCAAGGCGCGCGAGTGTGCGTAGGGCGTGCTCCGCAACAAGCCGCGTCCCGGCGCAGCACTGTAGCGACAGGTCGCCGTTCGAGCGGGCCAGGTCGAGGGCCTCACCGGTAAACGCGGGGATGTCCACGAGTGCGGCCGGGCGGAGGGTAGAGAGACCAAACCGGCCATCAAAGAGCGATGGACCGAAGCCGATCGTGATGGTCAGGCGATCGGCTCGCTGGCCGAGTGCCTCGCCTGTGTCGGCTGGAGCCTTGTCGGGCTCACCGGAGTCCGGTAGGGGCTGACCTTGGGTCAGCGTGTTGATAGCACCCTGCCAGGTCTGTAGAAGCACGATCAGCTGTGCCCGGGTGGTCTCGGGTGCAAGATCGAAGGCAGCAAACTGGAGATGCTCGGGCGGGCTGGTGGTGATCCCTGCTTGGTTGATGCCGTACGGATTGACTGCAGCGTGAGGGTCGCAAGCCGGATTGGCCGCGGCTACGGCCTTGTCAATGATGCCGGCGGGTTGGGCGAGTAGGGCAGCGGCACCCGTTGAGGCTGCGGCGGTGAGGATGCGACGGCGGGTGAGGGATGGGACGTGCATGAGAGCTCCAGGGTCAGGTGATGTGTTGGGCACGATGTCGGCGACAGAACGCTCTGCCACCGTGGGATGGGTCGTTGTTGCTGACCCGGAGTGTGCCGAAACCTGACGCGCTTTACCTGAGAGTTTTCTCAGGATTGGAGGGGCCTTAGGGCAGGTCCATGCGTCCGAGACGCCAGCCTGCCAGCACCACAGCAAGCAGGGTCACGACAACCAATGCGATCACGCCTGTGCTTGCGCCGAGGGTTGGCACAAGGTCTGGTGTGAGGCCGTAGATCCCGCCGTCGGTGATTCCCCGACCCCAGGCGGTCATGCTAAATCGCTCTGCCGAGGGAGCGATCGTGGCGATCGCGCCCTCCCAGACGAGGATGTAGAGAATGCCCACCACGAGCGCCCGGCGCAATAACAGCCCGACCATCACAAACACAGCCGAGTAGACCGTGGCCACCAGCAGCGTGCCGGCAATGCCGCGCAAGATGTTGTCGGTGCCAACGCCGAGATGGCTGCCAAGAATGGCGATCGCAACAAACGCGGGCGAGAGTAAGATCGCGGCGCAGATGGCTGCAGCCAGCGTCTTCTCCGCCGCAATCTGGAGTCGCGAGATGCGGGCCGTCGCGAGATAGACGATGGTGCCCGACTCGCGCTCGTCGCCAATTGCCGTGACGGCTAAGACGAGCGCCACGAGGGGTGCCACGGTCGTCACGAGCAGACGGCCGACGATGATTGCCTGGGTATCAGGGATCACGTCGCCGCGAATGATCGCCAGCGCGACGAAGAACACCACAGCGGCAACGGGGAAGAGCAGGGCAAGCGAGCGACGCCGGAACAGCAGTGCGCGAATAGTTAGGCGCGTGACCGTCATCGACGTGCTCCTCGAGCCCGCTCGGTCAGATAGCCATAGACGCTCTCGAGGTCCTCGTCGGTCGGCTCGATCGAGCGCAGCTGCGCATTCGTAGCCACGGCCAACTCGGGCAGTGCGAGCGCCAGTGCGGTTGGGTCGCGCGTCTCGACGAGGACGCCCTCGTCAGAGATCTCAACGCTCTCGACTCCAGGCAGTCCTGCCAAGCCTGCGGCGACGGCTCGTGCGTTGGTGGTCGCAACCTGGACACGGCGCGGGCGCTCGTCCATCAACTCACGTAGGCCCTGCGGCGATCCCTCAGCGACGAGGCGCCCATTGACGAGCACGAGTACGCGATCGGCGACCCGCTCGACCTCGGTCAGGACGTGGCTAGAAAACAACGTTGCGATGCCTTGATTGCCGAGGTCGCGCAGGAGCGCGATGGTGGTTTCGCGCTGCTGGGGATCGAGCCCGTTGAGTGGTTCGTCGAGAATCAGCACTTGCGGATCGTGCACCAGCGCCTGGGCGATCTTGACGCGTTGGCGCATGCCTTGCGAGAACCCCTTGACCTCGCGATCGGCCACGTCGAGCAGGTCCACGGTGGTCAATGCGCGTCGGGCGGCCTCTTGCGGGTTGGCGACACCGCGCAGGCGAGCACAGGACACGACCAGTCCGAGTGCCGTCAGGCCGGGCCAGAGTCCATCACCATCGGGGACCAAGCCAATCGCGGCGCGAGCCGTACCGCTGCGACGCGGATCGAGGCCGAGTACGCGCACCGAACCCTCATCGGGACGAGCGAGACCCGTTGCGAGGCGTATAGCCGTCGACTTGCCCGCACCGTTGTGGCCAAGCAGTCCGGTGACACCCGGCTCGATCGCGAAGGAGACATCGCCGACGGCGACGGTGTCGCGAAACCATTTGGAGACACGATCAAACTCGAGTAACGGCGTCATGCGTCGCTCCGGCGATAACGCAAAACGAGAACGCCAACACAGACCACGATCAAGATCGCGTTCATCAGGATCAACAGCCCGACGTCGGGCGTATCGACATGTTTGAGAGGTCCTTCTTTGATGATGCCCGGCGATTCACCAATCATCTTTTGTGCGAGCCAGATCGGGAGGCCCTGCAGATTGATCAGGCGCGAATTGGGCCCGAGGTTTGCCGCGTGGCGCAGGACGCCGCTAATCAGGGTCGAGATGATCATCAGCAGAATGAAGCCCACGCTGGCAAAGGCGCGGCGGCTCGTCAGTGATGCGATCGCGAGGCCGAGCAACGTGTAGACGAGCGCGATCAGCAGACCGCCACCGAGAATGGCGGGGATCTCGCGCAGATGATCTTGGACGTACGCCAAGGGGTACGTCGCGAAGAAGACGTTGCCGACGTAGAGGAAGGCAAGTGGCAGTGTCGTGACTGCCAAGAGAGGCGTGAGGGACGCGAAGATCTTGCCTAGCACGTACTCGCGGGGGCTCAGCGCTGTCGAAAGGTAGAGGTCGAGTACGCGACTGCGACGGTCGGGGCAGATCGTCTCGGGGATCACGATCGCGGCGTAGGCGAGGATGGCAAAGCCGATCAGTTGGTAGTACGGGCCATACGGCACGAGGTCGCCAGGCAGTTTTTGTGTCACCTGCGTGCCAAGCAGGGCCTTGACGCCGAGGGCAGTGATGGCGGGCCCGAGTGCGATGAAGGCGAGGCCAACTGGCACGATCTTCGCGGTCCACGGGCGGCGTGCGCCGAGTGCGCGCAGGGCACTCCATCGCGCCATCGAGATAATCGCGCGACGGCTGCTGCCGGTCACCTCGCCGTCGTAGGGGCGGTACCGAACGTCGTGGATCTTGGCGGCGCTCATCCGATCGCCTCCAGCAATTCGTCCTCGATCGATGGGCCATCGCGGTGCAGACGGCGTAGGCCGACACCGGTGCTGGACGCGGTGTCACGAAGGACGTCGCGGTCTCGTTCGGAGCGGATGACAACTCGGGTCGTGGTTGTGTCGAGCACGGTGCAGTCGAGACCTGCGGCTGTCATCGCGGCAACAAACGGTGCCGAATCAGCGACTGTCTCGGCACGCAAGACGTCGGCCTCGTCGGCCTCGGCCTCGAGCGGACGGGCCAGCGTGACGGCTCCGGCCCGCATTACGACGACGGCATCACAGGTGCGGCGAATGTCATCGAGGATGTGCGACGAAATCAGCACGCGGACGTTGAGGTCGCGCGACACGCGGCGAATGACATCGAGCATCTCGGCTCGTTGAGCGGGGTCGAGTCCGTTGGTGGGCTCATCGAGAATGATCAGCTCGGGTGCGTGGACAAGCGCCTGGGCGATCTTGACGCGCTGGCGCATGCCAAGCGAGAACGAACCGATTACCCGTGACCGCTCTTCCTCCAGGCCGACTGCAAACAAGACCTCCGATGCACGACGAATAGCGTCAGCGCGCGACAGGCCACGCAACTCGGCCAGATGGCGACAGAGGTCGGCAGCTGTGAGTTCGGGCGGGAGGCACTCGTGCTCGGGGGCGTAGCCAATGCGGCGCCGCACCTGTTCGCCGTCGCGGCGCGCGTCGTGCCCAAGCACGCGCACCTCGCCGGCATCGAGGCGCACGAGACCGAGAATGGCCTTCATCAGCGTCGACTTGCCGGCACCGTTCTGGCCCAGCAGTCCGGTGGCCGGTGCGTCGATGGTCAGCGTCACGTTGTCGAGCGCTTGGATGCTGCCATACCGACGACTCGCACCTCGAACTTCGATCGCTGTCGGTTGCTCCACGGGCTAAGGGTAGGGGCAATCGTGGATACTGCGCAGGTGGAACTTACTGCCACCACG
Organism: Thermoleophilia bacterium; assembly: GCA_037133215.1. GTDB lineage: Bacteria > Actinomycetota > Thermoleophilia > Gaiellales > F1-60-MAGs149 > F1-60-MAGs149. Next base: position 30,782 of record JBAXOM010000004.1, read on the forward strand.
CTGGTGCCGTATCTCGTCGAACGCGGCGTCGTGCCGGCCTCGAACGATTGCACCGTCAGTGCTCTCGGCGGAGGCATTTCGAACGACGTCTGGTGCGTGGAGTGGGACACCGGGCGTCTGGTGGTCAAGCAGGCGCTGCCGTTTCTTCGAGTCGCCGAAGTCTGGGCCTACGATGTCGACCGCAGCGCAGTCGAGCATCGCTGTTTGAGCACGATCAATCGTCTCCTTGGACCGGGTGTTGCGCCCTCGGTGGTCTTTACCGACGACGCCAACCACGCCTTTGGCATGACCTGTGCGCCGCCAGGTGGCACGCCGTGGAAGGAATTGCTGTTGGCGAGCCAGCTCGATCTCCGTGACGGGTACCGGGCGGGGGACTTGCTGGGTCGAATTCACACAGCATCCGCTGGTGATGCGCAGGTCACAGTCGACTTCGACGACCTACAGACGATGATCGAGGGCCGCATCGACCCGTATCACCGCAGCGTGGCGGCGCGACACCCCGACCTCGCCGAACTGATCGACGCCGAGATCGAGCGCCTGCTCGCAACGCGCCGTGCGCTCGTGCTCGGCGATTACGCCCCTAAGAACCTGATTGCGTATCCCGATCGGATGCTGGTGCTGGACGTTGAGGTTGCGCATTGGGGCGACCCGGTCTTCGACGTCGCCTTCTGTCTCAATCACCTCTGTCTGAAGGCGTTGCACATGCCGCGCCAACGGGCCCTGTTTGCGGCGCTGGCGCGTGGGTTCTATGGCGCTTACTGCGAGCGGGCCGAGGCATTGATCGACGAGTCCGCGACAATCTGCGAGCTCGGCATCCTGATGGTCGCGCGTGTCGACGGCAAGTCGCCCGCTGAGTATCTCGATGAGCACTCGCAGACACTGGCGCGCGCCATTGGTCGATCGCTGCTCTTGCGTCCACCGACGACGGTGCTGCAGGCGATCGAGCGCGTCGAGGTGGGAGCGCCGTGAGCAGCCGCATTGCCGGCCTGCGCGCCTACGAGGTGCTCGATTCGCGCGGCCGACCCACCGTGGAGGCCGAGGTCACACTCAGCTCGGGACTCACCGTCCGAGCCAGCGTTCCCTCGGGCGCATCGACTGGACGGCACGAGGCTGTCGAGCTGCGCGATGGCGATGCGGCGCGCTACTCCGGGCGTGGCGTCTTAGGTGCCATCGCCAACGTCGAGGGCGAGATCAGTGCGGCCCTCCAAGGATTGGATACGACTGAGCGCGCGCTGATCGACGCCACGCTGCGCAGCCTCGATGGCACACCAAACTGCTCGCGTCTCGGCGGCAACGCGATCCTCGCTGCCTCGGTGGCGACAGCGCGCGCTGCCGCGCTGGCGCAGGACGTGCCCCTGTGGCAGCACCTGGGTGGCGATCAGGCATCCGTGCTGCCAAGGCCGATGGTTAACGCTCTGTCGGGCGGGCTGCACGCCGAGCACAGTGTCGATCTCCAGGACTATCTCGCCATTCCCGTGGCGGCAACGACGTTTCCGGAGGCAATCGAGCACGTCGCGAAGGTACTGGCCGCGCTGGCCGACGAGTTGCGCGCTCGTGGCCGGACACTGTTGCGTGCGGACGAGGGTGGCTTTGCCGCCGGCCTCGGCAATCGCGATGGTCTCGAACTCCTCGTGGCTGCGATCGAACGCGCGGGTTTCGTGCCCGGCGACGAGATCGCGATCGGCCTCGATGTCGCTGCGAGTCAGCTTGTCACTGAGGGCGGCTATCGCCTCGCTGCAGACAACGAGACCGTCACGGCGGACGTGTGGTGCGAGCGCCTGATCGCGTGGACTCAGGACTTTCCGATCGTCAGCATCGAGGATCCGTTCGGCGAGGACGACTGGGTGCCCTGGCCCCAGCTGACAGCCGCGCTTGGGTCGCGGGTTCAGATCATCGGCGACGATCTCCTCTGCACGCAGCTCGATCGCCTCGAGCAGGCGATCGCCACCGATGCTGCCAATGCGGTGCTGGTCAAGGCCAACCAGGTCGGCACGCTGTCCGACGCGCTCGCCGTGGCGGCACGCGCCCGCGAGGCCAATTGGCGGGTGGTTGTGAGTGCTCGCTCAGGCGAGACAGAAGACGACTGGCTGGCCGATTTGGCGATTGCCGCTGGACCCGGCCAGCTGAAGGTTGGGTCGTTGACGCAGTCAGAGCGCTTGGCGAAATACAACCGGCTGCTGCGCATCAGCGCCACCCGTGCGGATGGTGGTGCACTCGCGCGCTGGGGGGGCGCATAGCGGTCCGAGCTTCGAGCCATCGAGGCTCGAAGCTCGGACAACCAGCAACGCTTTACGCGACGTGCTTGGACGCTTTGCTGACACCCGTGACAAGCAGGATGCCGAAGCCGACCTTGGCGATCACATCGATCACCGCGAAGACGGCGATTTCGCCCGTGAGGCTCAATGTGCCCGCACCTTCGGTGCCGAGGGCCCAGAGAACGGGGTAGATCAGCCAGAGGACCGTCAGGATCGTCAAGAGGCGCACGTACAGCGGCTTCATCGTGCTGGACACGTACTCCTTGACGGGGCCGTAGACAGCCCACAGGACGAGCAGGAAGAACACGCAGCTGATTGCGTACCACAGCCACTTATCGTCGTGGCCGTTGCGGAGTGCCGCAACGAAGCCCGTCACGATCATGAGAATGTCGGCTCCAAGAACGAAGCCAATCAATCCGCCGCGCTCACGCCCAGCTTCTCCACCCGCCACTGCAGCGATACCGACCGTTACGAGGCCGAGCAAGAGCAGAGGCGTTGTGAGCACCCAGTCGGCGTAACGAGCGAAGAAAATCTCGTAACCGTTGACTGTGATCGTGCCGATGCCGGTCGCCATGGCGAGGTAGGCACACGCTGCAATCGCGCAGACGAAGAAGCTCGCCGTTACGTGATGCCGCTCAGCTTTTGGTAGTCGGAAGCCGAGCGCCGCGATAATAATCGCGCCGAGCGACATCCCGATCGTCCCGGCCCACAAGATTGTCTCTTGTGTCGAGGTCAGTTCCATTGTTCTCTCCTCCGTAGTTAACGTAGACACGTACTTGTATCTTTTCTTCTCTTCGCACCGTGTCTGATTTACGATGAGTGGGGAATTACGCGGTTTTTTAGCGCATGCAGTGCCGTGCTTTGTGCGAGCGCCACGTATCCTGCCTTTATGGAGCGTTATGACCCTCAGGCAATCGAAGCTCGTTGGCAGGCCGTCTGGGCCGACGAGCGTGCGTTTGAGACGCCCAATCCGAGCGATCCCGGCAATGACGAGCGGCCGCGGGCGTATGTCCTCGAGATGCTGCCGTATCCGTCCGGCGACCTGCACATGGGGCATGTCACCAACTACACGATGGGCGACGTCGTCTCGCACTTTCGTCGCCGTACCGGTTTCCAGGTTCTTCACCCGATGGGCTACGACTCGTTTGGTCTGCCGGCCGAGAATGCGGCGATCAAGACGGGTGGCAAGCCTGCCGAGGTAACCGCGCACAACATCGCTCGGATTCGCGAGCAGATGCTGCGCATGGGCTGGTCGATCGACTGGAGCCGCGAGCTCTCGACGTCGGACCCGGCCTACTACCGCTGGACGCAGTGGATCTTCCTGCAGATGTTCGAGCGCGGTCTGGCGTACAAGCGCACGGCTGCCGTCAAGTGGTGTCCGCAGGATCAGACGGTACTTGCCAACGAGCAGGTTGTGGATGGCTGCTGCGAGCGCTGTGGTGCCGAGGTCGAGGCGCGCGATCTCGACCAGTGGTTCTTCCGCATCACCGACTACGCCGATCGCCTGCTCGACGACATGGATCAGTTGGAGAACTGGCCCGAGCGCGTGTTGACGATGCAGCGCAACTGGATTGGTCGCTCGCATGGTGCCGAGGTGGTTTTCCGCGTCGTCGACAGCGAGGCCGAAATTCCCGTTTTTACGACGCGTCCCGACACCCTGTTTGGCGCCACGTTCTTCGTGCTCGCGCCTGAGCATCCGCTGATCAGCGAACTCGTGCACGGTACGGCCGCCGAGGCCGAGGTGATGGACTATGTCCGTCGCCGCAGCGCCGAGTCGGTGGCCGATCGCATGCGCGACGACCGGCCCAAGACAGGTGTCGACACCGGCCGGCGCGTCGTCAATCCCGTCACGCTCGAGGAGATCCCGGTCTGGGTCTCCGACTATGTGCTCGTCGAGTACGGCACGGGCGCGATCATGGCCGTGCCGGGCCACGACGATCGCGACCACGCCTTCGCGACGCTGTTTGGTCTTCCGATTCGCCAGGTCGTCGCCGCTGTGGACGGAGAGGTCGATGTCCAGGCCGAGGCTTATACATCAGCCGACGAGGACGCCTTGCTCGTCAACTCGGGCCAGTTCGATGGCCTCGCGGTGTCGGAGGCCAAGTCGGCGGTGGCCGCCTGGCTGGCCGAGGAAGGCCGGGGCGAGACCAAGACCGCCTATCGCCTCCGCGATTGGCTCGTGTCGCGCCAACGCTACTGGGGTGCGCCAATCCCAATCATCGATTGCCCGTCCTGCGGCCTCGTGCCTGTGCCGGACGCTGATCTGCCGGTGGTGTTGCCCGAGATCGAGGACTACGCGCCGAAGGGCCGTTCGCCCTTGGCTGCCGCCGAGGAGTGGCGCAGCGTGCCGTGCCCGACCTGTGGCACTGCGGCCTTGCGTGAGACCGACACGATGGACACGTTTGTCGATTCCTCGTGGTACTACCTGCGCTACATCTCGGCGCACGACGACACGCAGGTCTTCGACAAGGCTGCTGTCGACTGGTGGCTACCGGTGGGCCAGTACATCGGTGGCGTCGAGCACGCGATCTTGCATCTGCTCTACAGCCGGTTCTTCACGAAGGTGCTGTTCGACGCGGGCTTTGTTGGCTTCGAGGAGCCGTTCGCGAACCTCTTCACGCAGGGGATGATCTACAAGGACGGCGCCAAGATGTCGAAGTCGAAGGGCAACGTTGTCGCCCCCGACGCGATCGTCAATCGCTACGGCGCCGATGCCCTGCGCATGTACGTCCTCTTTATGGGCCCGCCCGACCAGGACAAGGAATGGTCCGACAATGGTGTGCTTGGACCGTCACGCTTTCTCGACCGCCTTTGGAAGGCCGTGCAACGCATCGCGAGCGAGGTGCGCGGCGAGGCATTGCCTGCCGCGCCGAGTGGGGCAGAGGGGGCAGCGCTCGACCTGCTGCGCCTGACGCACCAGACGACGAAGCGCGTCACCGAAGACATCGATCGCCGCCTGCAATTCAACACGGCAATCGCTGCGTCGATGGAGTTGCTCAACGGGATCGAGAAGGCGCG
>JBAXOM010000005.1:0-33490 GCA_037133215.1 Thermoleophilia bacterium
CACACGCCGTACCTTTTGCGCGAGGTTTCCGAACGCGTTCGTCAACGCGCTGTTTGTCATTTTTATGACGCCCATGGTGGTTGTATACGACGGTTAACACTGCGACTCCTCCCCCGATCACCGCCAACCAGAATGCTGCACGGGGCTCGATGGCGTCCGAAACGATACCTGCGCTCGCCGCGCCAACGCCAATGCCGACTGTAAACGTTGTCGAGACCCACGTAAAGGCCTCCGTCACCGTGCCGCGAGGCGCCAGCGACTCGATCAAGACGTACAGCGTCGCAATGACGGGGGCATTGACCACGCCAGTGACCGCGAGCAGCACTGCGAGCTGCCATGGCGTCTGGGCAAGCAGCAGTACGACGAAGCCGAGAAAGTTCAGAATCAGCAGGATTCCCAGCATCCGTTGTGGCGGCTGTGACCAGCGTCGAAGTGCGAACAGCAACCCACCGATCACGCTGCCCACAGCCCAAACCGCCAGCAGTGGTCCAGCGCTGTGGTCTGTCGCGTCGGCATAGGCCGCAATCGCCAGCTCGAGGGCGCCCCAGGCGAAAGCGAGTCCGAGGATCGCCGCCAGAACGCGCCGCACGGGGCCTGCGGTGAGGGGGCCCAAGAGATGACGCTCCCCCACGTGGGCCGACCGCCAGGTACGGCTCTGCTGCGACGTCGCAAACCAGGTCACGCCGATCGCACTAAACGCGGCCATTGCAACCAACGTTGCGCGAGGATCGATCGAGGCAGCGATAGATGCTGACAGTAAGGGGCCCAAAATCCAGATCACCTCTTGGGCCGTCGAATCGAGGGCGAAGGCCTGCGTCAGCTGGCTCCGATCTGTGAAAAGCGTCGACCATCCCGCACGCATCGAAGCGGCGAGTGGCGGATTCGCGAAGCCGTAGACCACGCAGAGGCCGAACAAGAGGAAGCCCCCGGCTGGAGTAAGCACGGCGAGCGCGAGCAGTGACACCACTTGGACCAGCATGCTGAGAAACAAGACTCGGGTCTGGCCCTGCCGGTCGATCAGACGGCCGAGAACAGGCGATCCGAAACTCGTGCCGAGCGTCGCAGCACTGACGGCGAGGCCGGCAATCGCGTACGAGCCACCCGAACCACGCACGAGCAAGAACAGCGCGAGGGCCCCCATGCCGACCGGCATCCGACCAACGATGGCGGCGACGAGCAGGCGCGGAACAGACGGGACACCAAGAATGTCTTTGTAGGGATACCGCACCTCATCAGTGTGCGTGGTATCGCAATATGACCGCCCCGGGTACCGTTCAGGGGCGCCCGTAGCTCAGGGGATAGAGCAAGAGACTTCTAATCTCGAGGCCGCAGGTTCGAATCCTGCCGGGCGCATCATGTGTGTGGAGGTCAGGCGGTGCCGCTCGAGGGCACTTATGCCACGTTGGTCGCGATCTCAACCCGTGCGCTATCCTCCCTAGGCGCAATGCACCGATCACCTTCAACTACCCCTCATGTCTCGCATCCGTCGACCCCGGCTTCGCGCCGCGTCCGTCTCGGCTCCGTTCTCGTCGGAGCCACGCGTCAGCGTGCTCGAACAGGGTGGCATGCGGTGGATCCAGATGGAGTCGCCCGGGCCTGCTGAGATCGCCTGGTTGGAGACTGAGTTCTCCTTCCACGAGCTTGATATCGAAGACGTCCGGTCGCGACGTCAGCGCCCGAAGGTCGATGACTACCCTGACTACGTCTTCGTGGTCCTCCACTTCCCGTGGTACGACAAAGCCTCAGGTCGGATGTTTCCAGCCGAGGTGAATGCCTTCATTGGCAAGGACTTTCTGATCACGATTCCGAACGTGCCGCTGAAGCCGGTGCGTAACGTCTTCCGCCGGCTCGAAGCGAATCCTGAGGAGTGTGCGGAGTGGTTCGCCAAGGGCTCTGGTTTCCTCTTCTACGAGGTGCTCGACGCGCTCTATGGCTACTGCTTTCCGATCCTCGATCAGATTGGACGCAAGCTGGAAGAGATTGAGGATCACATGTTCGAGCGCGATCCCGATGAAACGATCGTGCGCCAGATCTCGAATGCCAAGCAGGAGATCATCTCGTACCGCAAGATCACCAAACCGCAGCGCCCCGTGCTGCGCCAATTGGAGCGAGCGGGCGAGCGTTTCCTGGCCAGTGAGGATCTCGACATCTACTACGACGACTTGATCGACTCCGCCGAGCGCATCTGGGATCTACTCGAGAACTACAAAGAAGTCATCGAGGCGCTTGAAGGAACGAACGAGACCGCGATTTCGCATCGACAGAACCGGATTTTGCAGGTCCTGACGGTGCTGACCGTTGTCTTCTTGCCGATCACCTTCGTGACGAACCTGTTTGGCATGAACGTACCGGTGCCGTGGACGAGTTCGGAACCCGCGTTCATCACGATCCTCATTGCCTTGATGGTGACGGTCGCCTCGCTGCTGGGCCTCGCTCGCTGGCTTCGCTGGCTCTAGCGCGAGCGAATCGAGGTCTGGGCGGCCTGCTCTGCAAGTCGGGTGACGGCGAGCTCACCTGCCTGTGGCCCGTACGTTTTGTACGCGGCTCCGAAGCGCGCGCGAGCTGCTGTTGCGAGGTCGCTGGTGTAGCCCATTTCGCTCTCGATCTCACCGATTAGGCGCAGATCCTTGACGCACAGTGCGAGCGTAAACGACTCGTCGTCATCATCGGCCAAGATGTTCGGCAGGTCGTGTCCAGCAACCCACGAGTCGCCGGCGCTTTCGCGAACGAGCGTCCCGAACGTGTCGACATTGATCCCGCAGCGCGCCGCAAGGGACAGCGAGTCGGAGAGCGCTGTGACGTGAATAAACCAGAGCATGTTCGTCAGCAACTTGGCTGCCGTACCCGTTGAGGCGGGTCCCATGTGGTGGATGCTGGCCGAGATCGCTTCGAGCGCGGGGCGCGCAGCTGCAAGAGCCTCATCGGTTGCGCCACACATGATCACGAGCTTGCCGTCTGCCGCACCGTCTGCTGCGCCAGTGACTGGCGCGTCGACGCAGAGGATTCCCCGCTCGGTGGCTGCTGTGTCCAAATCTTTGGCGATGGCAAGGTTGACCGTTGAGAGGTTGATGAGCACCGATCCAGGCTGCATGCGACTGAGCAGGCCCTGCTCGCCGAAACAGACGGCTTCCACCTCAGGCGGTCCGGGAACGGAAATCATCACGACGGTTTCGGTGATTGGACCCGGTACGCCAGCCGTCGCGCCGTCGGCAACGAGAGGAGCGACGCGTTCCGGGCTGAGATCATCGACGGTGACAGCGAAGCCGTTCTTGAGCAGGTTGCGGACCATGCCGGTACCCATGGAGCCGAGGCCAACGAAGCGTGTGGAGGAAGTCATGGGGTCAGCCTACGCGGGCGTACAACTGCATGCAAAACCGTTCCACCACGTGATCAACTGCGGAGACCACATGGTGGATCAACTTTGCTTTGGGGTCAGACCCCTAGGCAACGTTGACAGAGGCGACTGAGTGCGGATAGAGGACGATTTGCTTTGCGTAGGGGTCTGACCCCAAAGCAAAGTTGATCGCCGCACCTAATCGTCGTCGAGCGAGAGCACGCTCAGGAAGGCCTCTTGAGGGACCTCCACCGCGCCGACGTACTTCATGCGGTTCTTCTTGCCCTTCTTCTGCTTCTCCAGCAACTTGCGTTTCCGCGAGATGTCGCCGCCATAGCACTTGGCCAGCACGTCCTTGCGCTTGGCCTTGATGGTCTCGCGGGCAATCACGCGTGAACCGATCGCAGCCTGAATTGGCACGTCGAAGAATTGGCGCGGAATGATGCCGCGCAGGCGTTCAACGAGGGCGCGGCCCGTTTCGTAGGCCTTGTCGCGATGGACGATGATGCTGAGTGCGTCGACCGGTTCGCCGTTGAGCAGGATGTCGACCTTCGACAGCTTCGAATCGCGGTAGCCGATCATCTCGTAGTCGAACGAGGCGTAGCCCTTCGTCCGGCTCTTCAACTGGTCGTAGAAGTCGAGCACGATCTCGGCGAGTGGCAGCGCGTAGACCAGGGCCACGCGGGTCTCGGACAAGTAGTCCATCTTCTCGAACTCGCCGCGGCGCTCTTGACAGAGCTCCATGATCGTGCCGACGAATTCCTTTGGGACGATCACGGATGAACGCACGAATGGCTCTTCGACGTGTTCGATGATGTTCGGGTTCGGCATATCCGACGGGTTACGAACTTCGACGTGGTCACCAGCGGTAGTCAACACGTCGTAGAGCACGTTCGGCGTCGTGGCGATGAGATCGAGATCCCACTCGCGTTCAAGGCGCTCGCGCACGACGTCCATGTGCAGCAGTCCGAGGAAGCCGCAGCGGTAGCCGAAGCCGAGGGCCTGCGAGTTCTCGGGCTCGTAGACGAGCGAGGCGTCATTAAGGCGGAGTTTCGCCAGAGCATCGCGCAGGTCGGCGTACTGCTCGCCGTCGGTCGGGAACAGACCGGCGAAAACCATTGGCTTGACGTCGATGTAGCCGTCGAGCGGCACCGTGGCGGGGTTAGAGGCCATCGTGAACGTGTCACCGACCTTGATCTCCGCCACATCCTTGACGCCAGTGATGACGTAGCCCACCTCGCCTGCACCGAGGGTCTGGGTCGGCGTCATCTGCGGGGTCATCACCCCCACTTCCTCAATCACCTGCGTCTGCTCGGTCGCCATCGACTTGAGGGTGGCGCCTGTCGTGAGCGTGCCGTCGACGACCCGGATGTAGGCGATCACGCCGCGGTACTGGTCGTAGACGGAGTCGAACACCAGGGCGCGTGCTGGTCCCGTGGCGTCGCCTTGCGGCGCCGGGATGCGATCGACCACGGCATCGAGCACCGCCGCCACGTTGAGTCCGCTCTTCGCGGAGATGCGTAACACGTTGTCGGCGTCATCGCCCAAGAAATCGGCCGTTTCCTGCGCAACGCGGTCAGGATAGGCCGCGGGCAGATCGACCTTGTTGATCACGGGGACGATCTCGAGGCCATTGTCAATCGCAAGGTGAGCATTCGCAACCGTCTGTGCCTCAATGCCCTGTGATGCATCAACAACGAGCAGCGCCCCCTCGCAGGCTGCGAGCGAACGCGAGACCTCGTAGGTGAAGTCGACGTGCCCTGGAGTATCGATCAGATTCAGGTGATACACGGTGCCGTTGCGCTCCCACAACACGCGCACAGCCTGCGCCTTGATGGTGATCCCCCGCTCACGCTCGATATCCATCGAGTCGAGAAGCTGATCCTGCATCTCGCGCAACGTGACGGTATTGGTGACCTCGAGAATGCGATCGGCAAGCGTCGACTTGCCGTGATCGATGTGCGCGACGATCGAGAAGTTTCGGATCAGTTCCTGGTCCACCGACACAGGGTACCGGTGTTGCCGTCCGGGGTCGTTAGGCCTCGGGGCGAAGTACGCGTCCGGCGTTGTGGACCCGCCGTACAGAGGCCCCGACCTCGGCACCGAGGAGGCTCACAATCGCCGCGATATAGACGAAAAAGAGAAAGACGATGATCGATCCGATTGAGCCGTAGACGACGTCGTAGGTCGCGACGTGATCGACGTAGATCGAGAAGACACGTCGGGCGAGCTCGAGTAAGACGGCGGCAAGGGTCGCACCAGCCATGGCGTAGCGCAGCGCTGGGCGCGGTCGAGGGAGAAATTTGTAGGCCAGAGTGAGGATGACGCCAGACGTTAAGACCGACACCGCTGGGGCCAACGATGAACGCACCACGGCGGCAAAGTCGCCCGTCCAACTGTCCGGCCGAATAACGTCAATCGACACCTGAGGGACGACACTGAGGACGAGTCCGGCAAGGAACGACGACAACACAACGCTGACAACGATTCCCAGCAGGAGCGCGTCGACCAGCTTGCCACGAAAGAAGGGTCGCGTACCCGCGGTGCCCTCCCAGGCCAACTCCATTGCGCCTCGCACGCTGCCAAGCATGCCGCTGGCCGACCAGATCAGGCCGACCGCACCCACAATTCCGACCGTCGCGAGGTTGTTCGTCGCTGAAATCAGGAGGTGATCGATCTGGGCGGAGGCGCTTGGATCGAGAGGCAGCACGTTGAGGAGTCCATCGGAAATTTGCTTGCGTACCTCGGCACTTCGCATTTGGGTACCGAGGATTGCGGTGATCAGAAGCACAAGCGGAAAGATCGAGAAGAGGACATGAAACGCGATGGCGGCTGCTGCCGTTGTGCAGCGATGGCGTTGATAGCGCGAGACCGAGTCGCGCAGCACGAGCCACGTGAAGATGACGGGCCACGGGATCGTCAGGTCGGAGCGTTGCATCACGTGGTTTCGCGCCTGCGACGTAGCAGCGCGAGCATTCGCTGAGCCTCGGGCACGCGCAGCAGATACATGCCACCGAGATACACGGCACCCGCCACCGACACGGCGACCCCGACACTGAGCAACTGTGCGTAGAGTCGGTCACCCAGCAGCGCGTGGAGCAGTGCCCAGACGCCCCACGCAATACCGGCGGCAATGGCTGCACCGACGAGCGAGCGGGCCGTGCTGATCAGCATGCCGCGATTGTCGAGTGTGCCAACGCGACGGCTCAGCATGATCCACAGCAGCGGTACGACCACTGCGTTCGCGATCGAGTTAGCGAGCGGAATGCCCCATACGCCGCACGGTCCGTACAACAGCAGGCTCAAGCCGGCTGCAACGACGAGGTTGACGAGCGCAATCGCGGTGGCGACCCAGACATGTTGAAGCGCAAAGAAGCACCGGGTCAGGAGCAGAATGATGCCGTTCAAGGCAAGGCCGATCGCGAACGCGATGAGTGCCTCCGCGACGCCTGGGGTTTGGTCGGCCGTCCACTGGCCGCGCTGGAAAAGCAGCTGGATAATCGGCGTGGCCAGGACAGCAATGACGGCACTGGCCGGGAGCAACATAAAGACGATCAGGCGCGTGCCATCCTGGAGCGAGGTACGGAACCGAAGGAAATCACGCGCCGCAACTGCGCGAGCAAGGCTCGGGAACATGACGGTCGACACGGCAACCGAGAAAATGCCTTGCGGAAGCATGTACACACGGAAAGCCGCATCAATTGCGCGCGGCGCGTACGACGGATCGACGTACGTTGCGATGTAGGTCGAGATCGTCAGGTTGACGTTCGCCAGGCCGAGTCCGAGGGCGACAGGAATCAGCAGGATCAGGATCCGCCTGACGGCTGGATCCTTGAAATCGATCAGCGGTCGCAGCGTGCCGCCCTTGCCACGGAGCGCCGGCAGTGGAATGACCGTCTGCACGACCGTGCCGATGAGCGTGCCGATTGCCAAAATCACCGCACGTTGCTCGAGGTTATCGACCGTGAAGGCGAAGAGGAGGAAGCCGATAATCACCACGTTCCAGAACACGGGCGCGATGGCCGGCAGTACGAACTCGTCGAAGGAATTGAGGATGGCCTGCACGAGACCGGAGATCCCTAGGAGAATCAGAATCGGGAACAGGATCCGCGTCATCTGGACAGCGAGATCCAATTGCTCGCCCGTCAGATTCGCGATACTCAAGACCGGTCGGGCGAAAAGAATGCCGAGCGCTGTGACGCCCATCAGTGCGAGCGTGGCGAGTGTGAGGGCGCTCGAGGCCACGCGCCAGGCGCGTTCCCGTTCGCCCTTGACGAGCAACTCGTTGAAGACGGGCACGAACGACGCCCCGAGTGCCGAGTCGGCAACGAGTGAGCGGACGGTGTTCGGAACGTTGTTTGCAACGACGAACGCGCTGGCAGGACCCGAGACGCCGAGCAGCTGGGCGGAGATCACCTCACGCACGAGTCCGAGCACACGGGAGACGCCGGTCGCCGCGCTGAACAGCGCTGCCGACACAGAGCGGCTTCTCGCCCCCTGAATCGGCGGATCGTCCTGCATCGCCATGCTCCGATGATCGCATGCCATCCGGTTGCGCGGAGCGATTGGCGCTCATGCTACCCTCCTGCGCGTCGCGGGAAGTCCCCCGGGTTGACGGAAGAGTTCATGGCCAACATCAAGCAACAGAAGAAGCGCATCCTCGTCGCTGAGCGTCAGCGCATGGAAAACATCCGCTACCGCTCGTCGATTAAGACGGCGTTCCGGCGCGTTGTTGAAGCGATACAGACCGGCGATGCCGCCGCGATCGAGACAGCCCATAAGGACTACGTCTCCCTGATCGATCGTGCGACCGCAAAGCGCGCGCTCCATCAGAACACCGCCTCCCGCAAGAAGGCTCGCGTCACGCGCGTCATCGCGCGTGGTCCGCAGCTCGAGGAGACCAAGAAGCGCCGCGTCACGCGTAAGACCGCGACGAAGGCTGCTGCAAAGGTCACCGAGACCGAAGCTGTTGTTGAAGAGATCGTGGAAGAGGTCGTTGTCGTGGAGGAGCCCGCTGGTGAGGCTGCCGCCGAGACAACTGAGGCGCCGGCCAAGAAGCCTTCGGCGAAGAAGGCAGCCGCAAAGCCTGCTGACGCCGAGGAAGCTCCTGCGGAAGACTCCGCCGAAGCTCCCGCCGACGAGAGCTAAGCCTCCCGCTCGACCCTATTCGGGCCCAAGGATTGCGATTGCGACTGCTGCGCTTGTCGTGCGCGAGTGGGTAATTGACACGTCGATGGCGATCACGCCTTTGCGTGCGGCAACATCGGCCGTCCAACCATGCAAGGTGACGGTTGGCTTGCCCCGCCCAGCGACCTCAATCTCAGTCCAGGTGAAGTGCACACCGGTTCCGAGCGCCTTCCCAACGGCCTCCTTCGCCGCAAAGCGCCCTGCGTAGCTCTCTGCGGGCCGTGGCTTGCGATCGAGTTCCGCTACCTCAGTTGGGGTGAAGCAGCGCGTACGGAAGCGTTCTGGGTGTCTCAGCAGCGCGCGTTCCACTCGCTCAATCTCGATCAGGTCGAGTCCGACGAGTAATCGCGGTACCTCGAGCCCGTTGCTCACTCGACGGTGACGGTCTTTGCGAGGTTGCGCGGGCGATCCACGTCAAGCCCTAGACGGCCGGCAATCTTGTACGCCAGCATCTGTAGCGGCAGGACGGCGAGGATTGGTTGCAACTCGGGACGCGTGCGCGGAACGTACAAGACATGCTCGGCGTGTTGCGCGATCGCCGTGTTGCCTTCGGTTCCGACGGCGATCACGTGCGCACCGCGAGCGCGGACCTCCTCGAGGTTCGAGGCCATCTTCTCGAAGACGTGGCTATCGGTGGCGACGGCGACGACCGGTGTGTCGTCGCCCAAGAGTGCGATCGGGCCGTGCTTCATCTCGCCGGCGGCGTAGGCATCCGTCGGGATGTACGAGATCTCCTTCAACTTGAGCGCACCCTCCTGGCAGATCGGCAGGCCAAGGTGGCGCCCTAAGTAGAGGAAGAAGCGATCGTGGCAAAAGCGGTCAGCGAGCATGTCGAGCTGGGCGTCCATCGCTTTGTCGTCGAGCACCCGTTGGACCAAGTCCGGCAGGCTGCGCAACTCGTTGCCAATCTCCGCCACCTGCTGCGTGGTGAGGTTGCCGCGCACGGCACCAAGGTGGAGTGCCAGCAGCGTCATCAACGTCACCTGCGATGTGAAGGTCTTGCTGGCCGCCACGCCGATCTCTAACCCGGCGCGGGTATAGAGCACGCCATCCGCAGCCCGTGCCACGGCCGACCCCATGATGTTGGTGACGGCGACCACGCGCGCTCCGCGCTCGCGGGCGATCTGCATCGCTGCCAGCGTGTCGGCGGTCTCACCCGACTGCGAGATGGCAATCACGAGGGTCTTTGGATCGAAGACACCGTTGCGATAGCGCCACTCACTGGCCACGTCGGCCTCGGTCGCGACCCCACCCCACTCTTCGATCAGGTAGCGCCCGACCAGGCCGGCGTGCAAGGCGGTGCCACACCCGACGATCAAGACGCGATTCATCGCCCGCAACTCGTCGTCGGTCAGACCGATGCCGTCGAGATGTAGTTCGCCGTGATGAAAGCGCTCGGCGATCGTGTCGGCGATGGCAGTCGGCTGCTCATGGATCTCCTTGAGCATGAAGGTCTCATAGCCACCCTTTGCCGCGACTTCAAGCGACTCGTCGGCCTGCTCGATCTGATGCTCGCGGACCGAGCCATCGGTGACGGCGCGAAATTCGACGTTGTCGGCGGTGGCGATCACGATTTCGCCCTCCTCGACAATCTGGATCGAACGCGTTTCCTCGAGGAAGGCCGGCGTAAACGAGGCAAGAAACGTTTCGCCGTCGCCGCGGCCAACCACGAGTGGCGGCCACGCGAGTCGAGCGCCGATGATGCGATCGGGCTCATCACGACACACAACGAGGAAGGCGAAGTGGCCCTCAAGCCGCGGGTACAGTCGACGAACGGTCTCGGCAAGGTCGCCGTCGTATTCGTCCTCGAGCATGTGGACGAGCGCCTCGGTATCCGTATCGGAGCTCAGGGTGTGTCCCGCGGCCGACACCTCAGCGCGTAGTTCGATGTAGTTCTCGAAGATGCCGTTCATCAGGACACCGAAGCGACTGTCCTCGGACAGGAACGGGTGCGCATTGCGCTCCTCAACAAGTCCATGCGTGGCCCAGCGGGTATGTCCCATGCCTACCGTCGAAGTGGCGGAGACGGCGTCAGAGACGGCTCGGAGAGCCTTGACGGGGCCGACGGCGCGGGCGCGTTCTAAACCAGCATCGCTGACGAGCACCATGCCGGCGGAGTCGTAGCCGCGGTACTCGAGATGCTCGAGCCCTTTAAGGACCAATTCTTTGCAGGGCCGAGCCCCGACGTACCCGATGATCCCGCACACAGGTCGAAGCCTATACGTCCTACCCGCGGACCTAGGCGGTGACGGGGAGCTCTCGCTCGACGATCGCCACTAATTCGGCGGCGATTGCCGCACATTGGTCGGCATCTCTGGCTTCGACCATGACTCGTACAAGTGGTTCTGTGCCCGATGCGCGCAGCACGACGCGTCCGTCGCTGCCAAGTGTCGCCTCGGCAACAGCAACTGCGTCCCAGAGCGGTACGCAGTCGTTGAGGCCCTCGCGTGCGGCTCGTACGCTGATCAGTTGCTGCGGGAACTTCTCGACAACAAGTGCCGCCTGACCGAGCGTCTGACCGGATCGCTGCAGAGCCGCAAGCATCATCACGGCCGTCAACGGACCGTCGCCCGTTGTCTGGTGATCCAGCGCGATCACATGTCCGGATTGCTCGCCGCCGAGGACTGCGCCGTCGCGTCGCATTGCTTCGAGCACGTAGCGGTCGCCGACGTCGGTGATCTCGAGCGAGCAGCCCAGTGCAGTGAGCGCGTGATGAGCGCCAAGGTTGGCCATGCTCGTGACGACGACACGGTTGCCCGGCAGTGCGTCACGCTCGAGCGCATCGGCGGCGAGAATCGCGAGGATGTGGTCGCCGTCGACCGCTGAACCGTCGGCGGCTACGAACAGCACGCGATCGGCATCACCGTCGAAGGCGATCCCAAGTTCGGCGCTGTGCTCGCGTACGGCGGCAGCCACGTAGGCGAGGTGCGTGGATCCGCAGTCCACATTGATGTTGATGCCGTCCGGAGCACAGGCGACGAGCGTGACATCGGCTCCGAGTCGGGCGAACAGATGTGGCGCGACCGTGGCCGCGGCGCCGTGAGCACAATCGACGACGATGCGACGCCCCGCGAGATCGGTGCCGGCTACCTCGGCAACCCATTCTGCGTAGGCCTCTGCAGCGCCGTCGAGCGTCTCGGTGATGCCGATCTTGTGTCCCGTCGGCAGCACAGCCGTGGAGTCGAGCAAGGCCTCAATCGCCTCTTCCTCGGCATCGAGGAGTTTGAAACCGTCGGCCCCGAATAACTTGATGCCGTTATCAGCGAACGGATTGTGGCTGGCGCTGATCACGACGCCAGCGGCCGCGTGGTGTTGCAGGACGTTCCAGGCGACGGCCGGCGTCGGCAACACGCCGAGGCGCACTGCGGTGCCACCGACGGATGCGATGCCCGCAGCCAGCGCGTCCTCGAGCATCGTGCCGGAGCGGCGCGTGTCGCGCCCCATCAGGATCGTCGGACGTAGATGCGTCTGCCCAACGTGGAGTGCTGTGGCGCGGCCCACCCGCAGGGCGAGTTCTGCCGTCAGGCGTTCGTTGGCAACGCCACGAATGCCGTCCGTCCCAAACCAGGCGCGGGCCACCGCGCGAAAACCTAGCGCTTCGAGAACTGCGGGCGCTTGCGGGCCTTCTTCAGGCCTGCCTTCTTGCGCTCGACAGCACGGGCGTCGCGGGCCAAGAAACCGGCCTTCTTCAGCTCGGGGCGAAGATTCGGATCAGCCTCAACGAGGGCGCGAGCAATGCCGTGGCGCGTTGCGCCGGCCTGGCCACTGACGCCGCCGCCATGCAGAAGAAGTTTCACGTCGAAGCTGCCCGTCAGACCAACGGCCTCGAGCGGACTGAGTGCCATTGCGCGCAGCGGAGCACGATCGAAGTACTGCTCAGCAGGGCGACCGTTCGCCGTTACGACGCCGGTTCCCGGTGTCAGGATCACACGCGCGACCGAGGTCTTGCGCTTTCCGGTTGCCCGATACATGGCCTTTTCGCTCACAGAGAGTCCCCTTGCCCTACGGCAGTGGCTGCGGCAACTGGGCCGCGTGCGGATGGTCGGAGCCGGCGTAGATCTTCAGCTTGCGCATCTGAGCGTCGCCGAGCTTGTTCTTCGGAATCATGCCCTTAACGGCATGGCGGATGACCTCGACCGGGTTACGGTCAAGCTGCTCCTGCAAGGTGCGCTCGCGCAGACCACCGGGATAGCCCGAGTGGTTGTAGTACATCTTCTGCTCGAGCTTGTTACCGGTTACGCGGATGCGCTCGCAGTTGATCACGACGACGAAGTCGCCGGTGTCGACATGCGGGGTGAAGTTGGTCTTGCCCTTGCCGCGCAGAGCGTCAGCAATGCGGGTTGCGAGGCGACCGAGCACCTCACCATCGGCGTCGATGATGTACCAGCCGTGTTGAACATCGGCGGGCTTGGCAGAGAGAGTCTTTTGTGGCATTGTCAGTTGGGCGCGGGTTGGTACCGCACGGCGCGGAACCGTAGCATGAGGCACATGGATCAGGACGCGGCAACCCTCCCCCCGACACTCGCAGACCGCCTTACGCGGCGCTTTGAGGGCTCGGATGAGCCGGTAAATCGCGTCCACGACGCGCTTAACGCAAGGCTACCACGGCTCTGGTGGCCGCTCGACGTGCCGCAGTCATCGCGACGGCTGGGCGCCGCGGAGCATGCGCTGTATGCGGTGCACGCCACGGTCGGTCTATCGATCGTCGTTGGGCTCACGCGTTCGCGTGCGCGGCGTCAGGCTGGCGCGCTCACCGTCGTAGCCGGGATTGTCTCCTGGGCGATCTTCACCGGCGCGTGGGATCGCCGCGCGGATGCTCAGGCCGAGAGTTCGGACCGGCGCGCCACGTAGGCAGCCCCGACGGTCTGGCGTGACGCTGCGCTCAGTACGAGCCGGCGCAGGATCGAACCGACCTCGGCGAGATTGTCCACGGAGCTGGCGTCCTTGATCATCTCCAAAGCCTCCCCCCGCTCGTCTGGATGACGATCGGCGGCGTAATGCGTCGAGATTGCGGCGCGTCGCGCCCCGGCGCGAGAGGCCAGCCGCGCCTGCTCTGCGCAGCCGAGCTCCGTGCCGATCTGTTCGAGGAGATAGGCCAACGGCAGCAAAATCGTGGCGTCCTCACCCGCATACGTCAGCTGCCCCTCTGACAGCTCCTCGGTCGCCCAATCGGACGTCTGGAACGTCTTGTCGAGTTCCGCATTGAGGAACCGTTCGGCAAGCGTGACGAGCTTCGCGTCTGCGAGCCCGTGGTCGAAACCGGCGGCGTTGAGATGTCCAGCAATGACAGACCACCAAGCGCACGTATCGAGGAGCTCCGGGATTTCGATGTCCCAGCGGTACTTGATCCAGCTCTGCTCAAACTTCGCGTTGTGAGCCAGGACAAGACGCCCGTCGGCGAGGAGACGCAGTACCGGCCCTGGATCTACCTCCCAACAGTCGATCACGAGCGCCAAGGCCTTGCCGTCCGGTCCGATGATCCCGATCTGCACGAGGCGGACCGTGCCGTTCCACGGTTCGAAGGCGCCGCGTTGCTCGCGCTGGTCGGGAGGCAGGCGTGTGCAGGCCGTCTCGATGTCGAAGCCCACGACGGCAACGCCGTCGAGTAATGCGACAGCCTCCTGCACCTCTGCGGGTGTGCGGATCATGTGGACGCGGGTAGCGGGCGGCTCACTCGGAGCGTCGGGCAGCAGGCCGGGACGGATCGTTGGCGGAATTGGACCAGCGGCCTCGGGTAGAGGCTGATCTTCGACGACGGCGATCACCTTGCGAACTTCGAGATCGCCAAACGGCGAGGTCTCCACGCGACAGCGCACAGTCACATCCCCGAGACGTCGTTCGAGGTCATCTCGGTCAGGGGTCGACGCAAGCGGGCCGAGGGTCCGCTCGAGATCGCTCGCCGAGCGTGGCGGCCAGATCAAGAGGCCCGCGTGATGCCCGGTGAGCGCTCCCTCGACGATCCGAAACGTGACGACGTCGAGCTTCGCACCCGACTGTGTTTCGGCAGCACGAATGAGTGCGCCGTCGGGTTGCGGGACGGCTCGACAGAGCACCTCATCGCGTTCGACAGCTGCGGCACGATCAAACCAACGCGGGTCGGAGAACGCACTCACCTGTCAAGGGATATCAGTCGCTTCGGATGCCCTGTCGCGACGAGGGCGTTCGATCACTCGGTAGCATCAGCGTATGAGTACCTGCCTTTTTTGCCAGATCATCTCCGGTGAGATTCCCGCGTTACGCGTTGCCGAAACTGAGCGTGCGATCGCCTTCATGGATATCTTCCCTGCCGCGCCAGGTCATACACTCGTGGTGCCGCGTGCCCACGCCATTGACGCCCTCGCTACCTCTGACGAAGATCTCGGCGCCTGTATGGCTCTTGCGGCACGGGTCGGTCGTGCGGCCGAGGCCGAGCTGGGCGCGGAGGGAGTGGTCTTCCAGACGCTCGCGCGTCCTGCTGCTGGGCAGACCGTCTTCCACGTTCACGTCCACGTAATCCCCCGCAGAGCCAACGATGGATTCGTGTTCCCGTGGCCGTCGGTCGCCGGTGACCTCGCCGACATCGAGGTCCTTGCCGAGCGTCTGCGCGCCGGAGTTACGAACGCCTAGTTCTTGGCCTTGGCGTAATCGCTGAGCTTGTAGTCGCCGGGGCGCGCGATGGACGGCGCACCACCACGGAGGAGCTCTGGGACCGTCACCGAGCGGAGTCCGCGTGCAACCAGACCGTCCAGGATCATCGGCAGTGCGTTGACGGTGACCTGCCGGTCCATCGTTCCGTCGTGCAGCAGAATGATCGCTCCCGGTTTGAGGGCCGGCGAGTTGAGGACGTTATTGGCGAGCGTCTGCGAGTCATGCAAGGCCCAGTCGTTGCTGTCGATTGTCCAGAGGATCGGCAACATGCCGCGATCGCGGACGAACTCATTCGTCTTGGCCGTGAAGTCCCCGAACGGCGGACGCATGATCGTGACGTTGTGGCCCGTCTCTTGCTGGATCGTCGCCTGCGCATCGCCGATCTCGGTCTTCAGACCCGCCGCATTCAGACTCGGCAGACTCGCGTGTGTCCACGTGTGGTCACCCACGACATTGCCGTCAGCCACAATCGCGGCGAGCGCGCCGGGGTTATTCGCGATGTTTTGCCCGATCACGAAGAAGGTGGCGTGCATGTGGTAGCGCTTAAGCAAAGCCAGCACGTCCCACGTCTGATGCCCAGGCCCGTCATCGAACGTCAGAGCAACCGTATTTCCAACTCCGGGCCCCGCATTGACACCGTCGCTGGTTGGTACCTGACTTGCGTACTGACCAATGCTCCAAAGCCGCTGCTCGACGGCGTCGGCTGCCTTCGCTCCCTCGGCCGCGCCTTTGGCGGCTTTCTCTGCAGCCCGGTCAACAGCCGACTCCGACGACTCGGCGCGGACCGTCGAGGATTGCGAATCACCCGGACGGAAGGCGTAGGCCACCGCTCCGAGCAATACGAGCGCAGCGACAGCAATGAGTACGCCTTGACGGCGCCGACGGATGGCAGCCTCGCGCTTGCGTTGCGTGGTGTTTGCGTCGGGCACGGGCTAACGATAACGCAGCCGACAAACTGCGCTAGCGAGCGGGGTCGCTATTCCCACTCGATCGTGCCGGGCGGTTTGGAGGAAATGTCCAGTGCCACCCGGTTGACGCCGTCGACCTCGTTGATGATGCGTGTGGAGATGCGCTCAAGCAGGTCGTACGGCAGGCGCGCCCAGTCTGCGGTCATTGCATCCTCGCTCGTGACGGCCCGGATGATGATTGGGTAGTCGTAGGTGCGGGCGTCGCCCATCACCCCCACGCTCTTGATCGCAGGCAAGACGGCAAAGCTTTGCCAGAGCTGGCGATACCAGTCGGCGGCACGAATTTCCTCTTGAAGGACGGCGTCGGCATGACGCAAAATCGAGAGGCGCTCTTCGGTGACGTCGCCGATAATTCGGATGGCAAGCCCTGGTCCCGGGAACGGCTGGCGCCAGACCATACGATCGGGCATACCAAGTTCGATTCCGACCTGACGAACCTCGTCTTTGAAGAGCAGCCGGAGCGGCTCGCAGAGCTCGAGGTCCATGTCGTCTGGGAGTCCCCCCACGTTGTGGTGTGACTTGATCTTGGCCGCAGTTTTCGACCCCGACTCAATGACGTCCGAGTAGAGCGTGCCCTGAACGAGAAACTTGACGCCTTCGAGTCGCTTGGACTCATCTTCGAAGACCCGAATGAACGTCTCGCCAATGATCTTCCGCTTCTGCTCGGGATCCGTGACCCCGGCCAGCAGGTCGAGAAACCGACGTTGCGCTTGAACGTGCACGAGAGGCACCTTGTAGTGCGAGCCAAACGTCTCGACGACCTGTTCCGCCTCACCCTCGCGCAACATTCCGTGATCGACGAAGACGCAGGTGAGTTGATCGCCGACTGCCCGATGAACGAGTAACGCGGCCACGGCAGAATCGACGCCGCCGGAGAGACCACAGAGAACCTTCTGATCGCCGACCTGCGCTCGAATCCGTGCGATCTGTTCGTCGATGACGTGCCGTGGCGTCCAGGTGCCATCTTGGCCGCAGACGTCGTAGGCGAAGCGCTCAAGCATGTCGGTGCCGGCGGGAGTGTGAATCACCTCTGGGTGGAACTGCACGGCATGGAGTCGGCGCTCGACGTTCTCCATCGCAGCGATCGGGGCGCCGGGTGTACTGGCGGTGGCGCGGAATCCCTCTGGCAGCTGAGTGACCGAGTCGTTATGGCTCATCCAGCACGAGTGCGCCGGCGGGATGCCCTTGAACAGCGCCGCGTCCGGCTGGAGCTCGAGTTCGGTCTTGCCAAACTCCCCCGCGCCGGAGCCTCCGACCTCGCCACCGAGAGCCTGTGCCATCGCCTGCATGCCGTAACAGATGCCGAGCACGGGAATGCCGAGCTCGAAGATCGCAGGGTCCAGCGCTGGTGCCCCGGGCTCGTTGACGCTCGCGGGGCCACCTGACAACACGATGCCGACGGGATTTCGCGCCGCAATCTCGGCCACTGGCATGTCGTGCGGTACCAACTCCGACAACACCCGTCGCTCGCGAATGCGACGGGCAATCAACTGTGCGTATTGTGCCCCGAAGTCGAGGACGATGATCGGTCGGTCAGACGGCATCGGTGATTAGCGCGACATTCCGATGCCCTGCTCGCGCTGCAACTTCTTGCCTTCGGTCTGCAGCGACGGTGCCACCATAATCTCCGCCTTCTGGAACTCATGGATTGTCTCGTAGCCCGTCGTGGCCATCGAAGTCCGGAGGGCGCCCATCAGGTTGAGCGTGCCGTCATTCTCGTTGGCTGGTCCGAGCAAGACCTGCTCGAGCGAAGCAACCTGCGTGGTGCGCACACGCGCACCACGCGGCAACGTGGCGTGGAACGTGGCCATTCCCCAATGGGTGCCCCGACCAGGCGCCTCGAAGGCGCGAGCAAGCGGCGAGCCGATCATCACGGAGTCGGCACCGCAGGCGATCGCCTTAGCGATATCGCCACCGGTACGCATACCACCGTCGGCAATCACGTTGACGTACTGGCCCGTCTCCAAAAGATGTTGGACACGTGCAGCCGAGGCATCGGCGATCGCGGTCGCCTGCGGCACACCCACGCCCAGCACGCCGCGTGTGGTGCAGGCGGCGCCCGGACCGACACCGACGAGGACGCCGGCAGCACCGGTGCGCATCAGGTGCAAGGCCGTCTGGTAGCTGGCGCAACCGCCAACGACGCACGGAATGCCAACGTTGGCGATAAATTCCTTGAGATTGAGTGGCTCGACGCTGCGCGAGACATGCTCGGCGGAGACCACGGTGCCCTGGATCACGAGCACATCGAGGCCAGCGGCAACGATCGCTTCCCAATGGTCGCGGACACGCTGGGGGGTCAGAGAGGCGGCGGTAATGACACCAGCGGCCTTGACCTCCTTGACGCGTTGCGCCATTAGGTCGAGATCGAGCGGCTGCTCGTAGATCTCCTGCATGCGCTTGGTTGCCGTCTCGGGCGGGAGCGTGGCGATCTCTTCGAGCATCGCGTCGGCGTCTGCGTAGCGACCCCAAAGACCCTCGAGGTTGAGGACACCAAGACCACCCAGCTTGCCGATCTCGATTGCGGTGGCAGGCGAGACGACACCGTCCATGGCGGAGGCTAGCAGCGGCAATTCAATCAGATAGGGACCGAGCTTCCAACCGATATCCACATCCTCGGCGTCGCGTGTGCGCCTCGAAGGCACGATGGCAATGTCGTCAAACCCGTAGGCGCGTCGCGCCTTTTTTCCCCGTCCGATTTCGATTTCCACCGCGTTGATCGTGTCCTTTCGGCGGCGTGACGCCCGCGGGAGTCACGATCGCGCTGAGTAGGTGCTGCCTGCTCTGCACACTAGTCGCGGCTTCGGACGGCGGGGCTATACGCGGCGATTTGGTCGGTCTGTCGCGGCTAACGCAACGACAGTTCGCGGAACGTCGTATTCGCAAGTTGTCGCTTGACCTCGCGGAGATCAAAGCGGGCTGCGCCGGCGACCAATGTGCTCGCCGTGCCGCAAGCGACACCGTAGAGAAGGCCTTCCTCAGCCGAACCACCACGCATGCGGGAGCTGAGATATCCAGCCAACAAGACGTCGCCAGCGCCGACCGTGCTGAGCACCTCAACGCGAGGAGCCTGGACCTGGTACCGACGCGTCTGGCCACCTTCGCGAAGCAAGGCAGCGACCCCGGTCTCGGTGGTGATTAGCACGTTGCGGACGCCCATATCCGCGATCTCGTCGAGTGCCGCAACCACGTCGCTCTCGCCGCCGAACTCGTGACCGACCAGGTCCTCGGCCTCGCGCTGGTTCGGGGCAACCAAATAGGGTTCAGCGCCGACGCCTTGGCGCAGTGGCTCTCCCTCGGAGTCGAGGATCAGATGCGTGCCACTTTTACGCAGGCGCTTAATCGCTTCGCCGTACCAACCTTCTGACACGTCGCGTGGTAATGAGCCGGCCAGCACAACGGCGTAGGCGTCGCGCGCGACGTACTCGAGTCGATCGAGCAACGCCTCGAGTTCCTGGACCGTGACGCTGGGGCCATTTTCGATGATTTCGGTCTGCCGGCCACTGGTGGGATCGATCAACACCGTCGAGCTGCGGGATTCGCCGGCGATAGAGACGAAGTCGCTGAGAATGCCCTCGGCTGCGAGTTCGCGCAAGATGCGAGAACCGGTCTCGCCGCCAACCAAGCCCGTGGCAATCACTGGCTCTTGCAGGACCCGCAACGCGCGCGCAACGTTGATGCCCTTGCCTCCCGGTGCGACGAGTCCTTGCGCACCGCGATGGCGCATGCCGAGTTGCATGCTCGGGACCTGAATCGTTTTGTCGAGCGCGGCGTTCGGTGTGACGGTGATAATCATGCAGGGTGGGAGCGTAGTGGTTTCGCGCTAACGAAGTCGGATCTTCGTGCGAACGGCCAGCGCCATTGGGTTGACGTTGGGATTGAGTTGAATGATGTAGTCGGTTGTGACTCCGTAGCGATCTGCGATTGCGGAGAGTGTGTCGCCTTCACGGATGGTGTAGTGAGCGGGTACCGATGCATCCACCGTGATCGTTGGCGTCGACGCGGCTGGCCCTGGTTCGCCAGCTCTGCCGTCTGGCATGTCGAGCGCTCCGCGCACGACAAACAACGCGATCGCAAACACCGCCACCAACGCGAGCGGCGCGAGAATCGTCCAGACGGAGAACTGGCGCTCTTCTGCCATGGCACTCATCGTACCGGTGGGGTATGGGGTTAGCGAATGATCGTGGTGATGGCTTGGTGATGGGTTCGAGCGGCCTCGGCCACCGCCGCCTGCCACGGACGATCCGTTTCGCGCCAGGCCTCGCTGACTGAGCGGGCCGCGACGACGAGTCCACCAGCGGCGTGCCGTTCGAAGGCAGGGGCAAGGTCCTCAATGCGTCCACCCTGTGCGCCAACTCCGGGCAGGAGCAACGGAGCAGTCGGCATCCGGTCGCGCGCAGCACGGACCACTGCCGGTGCAGTGGCGCCGATCACGGCACCGACGGAGGCGACACCGCTTGGGCCGGTGCGCTCGGCACCCCAGGCTGCGATCCAGTCCGCGACACGTTCCCAGACCTGTCCCCCGCCCGCCAGCTCTTGTTCCTCGAGTGCGGCCGCACCAGGGTTTGAGGTGCGGGCCAAGATAAAGAGTCCCGCACCCATTCGATCGGCCACGGCGAGAAAGGGCTCGACGGTGTCTGGGCCCATGTAGGCGTTGATCGTGACGGCATCGGCCAATGGTTCGGTCTCGCCCGGACGAAGTCCAATCCATGCTTCGGCATAGGCCGTGGCGGTGCTGGCGATATCGCCGCGCTTGGCGTCGGCAATAATCAACAACCCTTGCTCGCGAGCGGCGGCACAGACTGCGTCGAGTGCGCTGAGCCCGTAGCCACCGTAGAGCTCAAACAGAGCAACTTGCGGCTTGATCGCCACGCAGTAGGGAGCGACCGCCTCGACCAGGGCCACGGAATAGCGCTCGACGGCTCGGGCGTGTCCGGACCGCGAATCGGCGAGTCCGCGGGTTACCTCACTGGGAAACGGCCCGCGGGGGTCGATTCCGACACAGAGCGAACTTCCGGTCGTCTTTACCTGTGTGGCGAGTCGCTCGCCAAACGCCTGTCGCATGGAAGTTCCTTCCCAGAAAAGCACTGTGGCCGCCCCTCTCTGAGAGAGGAACGGCCACATAGCCTAACCAGCCGCGGCGAACCGCGGTGTTTGCGGCATCAGCCGCCCTTGACACTTGCCTTCAGCTGCGAACCGGCCGAGAACTTCGGCACCTTCGTCGCTGCAATCTGAACCTTCTCGCCGGTGCGAGGGTTCACGCCCATGCGAGCTGCGCGCGCCTGAACGGTGAACTTACCGAAACCGGTGAAGACCACGTCGCCGCCGCGCTTGAGCGTGCCGGTGATGGTGTCGAGCATCGCGTCAACAGCGGCGCCAGCGTCCTTCTTGCTGAGACCCGTCTGCTCTGCGATCTGATCGATGAACTCTGCCTTCGTCATAGTGACCTCCAAGACGTTTGTGAACGAGTGGAACGTACCAACCCGATCGGACGGACTTTCGCTCAACGATGCGGGATCGCGCCGATTGGTGCTCCCTTTGCCCACAGAGATCGGCGGGAACGGCATCGTCCGAGTCTTGACGGCTTCGCCTCAGGGTCGCCCCAAAATGGCTCAGCTATGGGAAATAAGCGCACAAACGTGCGTGACGCGTCTCCCTGTCAGCCCAGCACGGTTGACCAACTTTCGCTCTGCTAAGCCGAAAAGAAACGCCGCTCTAGCGTCCGAGTCGGAGGGCGTCTGCGTCGAGCAACCGCTCGAGTCGAACGCCCATCTCGGCCATCGCCTCCGCGCCGCCCTCACCACGGTCGACAACGCAAATGACGGTGTCACAGACGAGTCCAGCCTGGCGCAACGCACGTACGGCGTCGAGCGCGGCGCCGCCCGAGGTGACGACGTCTTCGACCACAACGACACGCTCACCTTCCTCGCAGATGCCCTCAAGACGGTTCGACGTTCCGTAGTCCTTAGCCTCGCGACGCACGATCAAAAACGGTAGGTTGGCCGCCATGCTGGCGGCTGCTGCCAGCGCCACGGCACCGAGCTCTGGGCCGGCGATTCGCTGGGCGGTCGGCTCGACCTCGGCGATGCGCTGTGCGAGCAGATCGCCGATCTCGCGTAGCAGTGCCGGCTGTGTTTCAAACCGGTACTTGTCGAGGTAGAACGAACTGCGTCGTCCCGAGCGCAACACGAAATCGCCCTCGAGATAGGCGACGGCACGAATCCGGTCGGCGAGATCTTGCATCAACTACCTCCTACGAGCAGGCGGGCAGCCCGCATTAGTCCGTCAATTTCGGGTGCCTGGTGATCCAGGGAGAGCATCGAACCATCATCGAAATAGAGATCGGCACGAACAGCCGTGTTCGCACTGCGTCGACGCAGCACGACGAATGCCCCAACTGTGGCACCGGCAGCCAGCACAGCCCCAACCAGCCTACCCGCGCGCATCGGAGCCTCCGATGAGGTTACGAAGAGTCTCTCGCAGGTCGTAGAAGACGAGCCCGGCGGTGACGTCTCTATCGGTCACGGCGATCGCCGACAATCCCCGCTCGCGAACCCCGAAGATACCCGCATCCGGGAGGCCGACTTCACACTGACTGACGGGCGGCCGCCCAAGCTGACGTGCGGCCGCATCGGCGGCAGCCCAGAAGGCAGCGCTGTCAGCACCAACCGAACCCAGCTCGGCGAGCACGTGGCCATCACGATCCATAAGAGCCACGCTTCGCAGGTGCGTCGAAACGTCGAGCAATTCGGCGAGAGCAGCGTCGGCGGTCATGGGGCCTTCCATGGCGCGGACGGTAGCACGCTGGCGCGAGACGGTTGTGGTGTGTCGTCAGCGTCGCTGACCCGCAGACGGACACTGACCACAAGATTTGGAAGTGCAGCCTTGATCGTGCTCTCGAGCGCCGTGCGGACGCCGACTGCACGCTCGGGCGACACCCGCTGACGGAGCCGCGCCTCAACGGACAGGTACTCGGCGCCACCCGTGCCGCGAATGACGATCCGCCGAAAACCAATCACCTCGGGTGGCCCGTGCGCGATTGCAGCCTCGACGGCTCGTGTCTCGTCTGTGGTCGGAACGCGACGCAGCCCAGCGCCGCCTGGACGGGCCAGCGCAACTCCCTCCAAGACAGCCAAGAGACCGAACGTCACGGCTACGACGGTGTCGACGGCGGGAAGCACATAGGCTCCGATCAGGACTCCGACGGCGAGCGTGAGTCCGACCGCAGAGCCACGTAGCAGCGTGGTCCGCTCAGACCGGAGAATCGGAATTTCGAGGTCAGCCCGCCAGAGGGCACCGAGAGGAGCCAAGAGCGCAAGCGACGCGAGGCCGCCAGCGAGCGCGACGTAGACCCAGCGGTCGGGGAGCGAAAAGCCGGCACTGAAGGCGGCGATCACTGAGATCGTCCCGAGTATCAACGCAGCGATCGCGGCTGCGAAGCGTCCGGCGACACGCCGCTGGGGGTTTCGACTCCGCGTCGGTGGATCTGCAACCGCTGCGAGCAGCAACGTGGTGATCAGCGCTGCGGCGGCGAGGGCACTGGCAGACTCAACGAGAACTGATGTCAGCAGCAAGAGCAGCCCGGCCGCCGCAAACACAACCGGGAGACCAGCCTGGGCGACGCGATTCATAGGCCAAGCTGATCGCGTAGCGCGCTCGCTGCCGCACCACGGTGAGAGATCGCGTTCTTCTCATCTGCGGAGAGCTCCCCACAGGTTCGATCGTCAGCAGTGGGGACCAAGATCGGGTCGTAGCCGAAGCCATTCGCACCGCGGGGAGCGTGGGCCAGCGAACCTTCGAGGGTTCCCTCGGCACTGAACTCCTCACCGTCGGGCCCGATGGCGACGAGCACGCAGCGAAAGCGCGCGCTGCGGCTCTGAGCGTCCGCCACCGCGTTGAGAAGTGCAGTTACCCGCCCAGCGTCATCAAGCTGATCGCCTCCGTAGCGCGCGCTGTGGATCCCAGGAGCGCCATCCAGCGCATCGACCTCGATTCCTGAGTCGTCGGCCACCACCCACTCGCCTGGATGTCGCCGAGCCCCTGCGAGGGCCTTGATGCGGGCATTGGCAAGGAACGTGGAGCCATCTTCGACAGGCGATTCCCATTCTACGACGGGAATGACCATGCAACCGAGCAAGCGTCCAAGCTCGGCGGCCTTGCCGGCATTGCCGGTTGCGAGGCGGATCTGCGTGATCACGCCGATCCGATGGCCGCCTGCTGCACTGCGCGCAGCGTCTGCATGCCGCCGCCGGCGAGATCGAGCAGGTGATTGAGGTCGGCCCGCGGGAACGGCGTACCCTCAGCCGTCCCCTGGACCTCGACGAGCCCATCGCTTCCGGTCATGACGATATTCATGTCGACATCGGCGCGCGAGTCCTCTTCGTACGGCAGATCGAGTACGGCGTAGCCATCGACCATGCCAACGCTGATGGCCGCGATCGAATCGCGTAGTGCGGCGGTACGTCCGATTGCAGCGAGCGCGAGATGCGTGGCGACCCAGGCGCCCGTGATCGATGCGCAGCGCGTGCCACCATCGGCTTCGAGCACGTCGCAGTCGACCCAGAGCGTGTTCTCGCCTAACTCAGCAAGGTCGACGACGGCCCGCAGGGAGCGACCGATCAGGCGCTGGATCTCGACTGTGCGGCCGTCCAACTTGCCGCGCGTCGCGTCGCGTGGCTTGCGCTGCCCCGTCGAGGCCGGCAGCATGCCGTACTCGGCCGTGAGCCAACCGCGACCCTGACCACGCAACCATGGCGGAACGCCATTTTCGACGATCGCAGTGCAAAGCACGCGGGTCGCGCCGATCTCGATCAGAGCCGAAGGCGCCGACTTGAGAAAGCCCGGCGTGATGGTCGTGGGGCGAAGCTCGTCGAACGCGCGTCCGTCTGCTCTACTCATGCGTCCTGCTTCTTCGGTGATGGGAGGACGAGGCCAAGATCGCGCCATTGTTCGGGTGTGGCAGGCGACGGTGCGTCGGTCAACGGATCAAAGCCGCCGGCGATCTTCGGAAAAGCGATCACGTCACGAATCGACTCGGTGCCGACCAGGAGCATCACTGTGCGGTCGATGCCAGGCGCGATACCGCCGTGCGGCGGCGCGCCAAAGCGGAGGGCGCGGAGGAGGAAACCAAAGCGATCCTCGGCCTCTTCGTCGGAGAAACCAACCGTGCGAAAGACCCGCTCTTGGAGTTCGGGGCGGTTGATTCGGAGGGAGCCAGAGGCGATCTCGCTGCCGTTGACCACGAAGTCGTAGGCCTCGGACAGCACCGAGCCAGGGTCGCTCTCGATGCGATCCTCATCCTCGGCGCGTGGCGCGGTGAACATGTGATGCTCGGCGACCCAGCGACTCTCGTTTTCGTCGTACCCGAAGAGTGGGAAATCGACGACGAAGAGCATCGACCATGCCTTGGGATCGGCCAACTCGTAACGGGCAGCAAGGTGTGGACGGAGCGCGCCGAGCACCCGCACCACGACGGCAGCGCTATCGGCGGCCAAGAAGACGGCGTCGCCGGGTTGTGCACCCGTCGCGGCGATAATTCCCGCCAGCTCCTCCTCAGAGAGGAACTTGGCGATCGGCGAGCGGACTTCGCCCGACGGATCGAGGAGCAGATAGGCAAGGCCCTGTCCGCCCCACTCCTTGGCGAACTCGGCGAGTTCGTCCAACTCGCGCCGACTCAACGCGGCTGCACCGGGGCACGCGAGCGCGCGCACTGCGCCGCCCTTTTCGACTGCTCCCTTAAAGACGCTAAAGCCGGAGTTCGTCACGAGTTCGCTGACGTCGCTGATCTCGAGGCCGTAGCGCAGGTCGGGCTTGTCGCTCCCGAAACGCAGCATCGCCTCGGCGTGCGTAATGCGCAGGAACGGACGCGGCAATTCGATGCCAAGGATCTCCTGCCAGAGCGCGCAGTACAGCCCCTCGGTGAGGTCGAGAATCTCGTCGCGCGTAACGAAGGACATCTCCAGGTCGAGTTGTGTGAACTCGAGCTGGCGATCCGCGCGCTGGGCCTCATCGCGAAAGCAGCGCGCGATCTGGTAGTAGCGCTCGTAGCCGCCCATCATGAACAGCTGCTTAAAGAGCTGCGGAGACTGCGGCAGCGCGTAGACGCTGCCGGGCTCTAGGCGAGCGGGAACCACAAAATCGCGAGCACCCTCTGGCGTGGACTTGGTCAGAATCGGGGTTTCGAGCTCCCAGAAACCGCGGTCTTCGAGATACCGCCGAATCAGACGCGTCGTCATCGTGCGGACGTACTGTGTCTCGCGCATGACGTCACGACGAAGGTCCAGTGCGCGATGGCGAATGCGCAGCGCCTCATCGACACCTTCGTCGTCGAGCTGGAACGGCAGCGGATCGCTGGGAGCAAGCTCCTCAAGCGTGTCAACGAGAATCTCGATCCCACCCGTGGAGAGGTTTGCGTTGACGGTCTCGGGCGCACGCGCCACGATCTTGCCAGTCGCGCGAATGACCGACTCGACCCGAATTGCCTGGGCGACGTCCAATGCCGCGGGTGCGTGCTCGGGATCGATGACGAGTTGCACCATGCCCGAGCGGTCGCGCAGGTCGATAAAGACGAGCCCACCATGATCGCGGCGACGTGCTGTCCAACCGGAGGCAATGGCATCCGTACCAATCTGGCTTTCGTTGAAGTCGCCGCAGTGCTCAGTTCTGTACGTCATGCCGTTCCCATCTTCGCGTTGTGCAGGTGCTCGACGAGCTCGTCGAGCAAAACTTCAGTTTGTTCTCCGCTGGTCATGCTGCGGACGACGCAGACGGAGCGTGCCCACTCATCGTCACCGCAGACGACGGTCAGTGCGGCACCGATGCGATCTGCTTGCTTCATCTGCCCCTTGACGGCGCGTCCGGCTAGGTCTGCCTCGGCCGCCACGCCACGAGCGCGAGCCTGGTCCATCAGTGCGTGGAGGCGCGGCCGCGCTGCGTCACAGAAGATCGCAAAGAAGACGTCCATCTGTCGGTCCGGCGCCGGCGAGCGGTTCTGGTCCTCAAGCGCAAGCAAAACGCGCTCGATGCCACAGGCAAAACCGACCCCGGGTGTCGGGGCGCCGCCGATGAGTTCGGCCAGCCCGTCGTAGCGGCCACCACCGCCGATTCCCGACTGAGCCCCGAGTGCGGGCCAACTGATCTCCCACGTCGTGCGGCTGTAATAGTCGAGACCGCGCACGAGGGTTGGGTCGAGCGTGTAGTTAACGCCTCGAGCATCAAGAAAACTGCGAACGGCTGCGAAGTGGGTCGCGGCCTCGTCGCTGACCGCGTCGCTGATCTTGGGGGCGTCGGCCATGATCGCCGCCGAGGCAGGATCTTTGGTGTCGAAGGCCCGCAGCGGATTGAGATCGCGTTGGCGTCGCACCTCATCGTCAACCTCAGCGCTGTGTGCGTCGATGTACGCCCGCAGCTGGTCGAGATACGGCTCTCGATCGGCACGGTCGCCAATCGTGTTGAGTCGGACTTCGAGCGCTTCCAGGCCGAGCGCTTCGAACCAGCGCAACTGCAGAGCGATCAGCTCGGCGTCGATGGCAGGATCGTCGGAGCCAATCGCCTCGGCGTTGACCTGCGTAAATTCGCGGTAACGGCCGCGCTGTACGGCAGCGAAGCGGTAGCAGTTACCGGCTGACCAAAGCCGAACGGGCTGGGGGTCGCGTGAGAGTCCATTCTCGAGATACAGCCGCACGATCGAGGCGGTGAACTCAGGGCGCAGTGCCATCTCGCGGCCGCCCTGATCCTCGAACAGATACATCTCCTTGCCGACGACCTCAGAACTTTCGCCGGCCGTTCGGGCGAAGAGGGCCTTGTCTTCGAAGATCGGCGTCATCGCCTCGCCGTAGCCAGCGCCCTCGAAGATCTGGCGGAACCGCTCAATCATGGCGCGGCGTGCGGCCGAGCGTTGCGGGAGCCAATCGAGGGTTCCGCGGGGTGCTTGGAAGCCCTCAGCCATTAGCGCAGCCCTCCAAGAAACGGGTTCGTGGCGCGCTCGTGGCGTAGCGTGGTGACGGGGCCATGTCCGGTCAAGACGGGTACATCCTCCCCGACTTCGGCGATTAAGAGCGCGATCGACTGCTCGAGCGTCGGCCAATCGCCGCCGTCGAGGTCTGTGCGCCCGACCGAGCCGGCAAAAATCACGTCACCCGAGGCGAGTAGCTGGTCTCCGTCGGGGCCGGTCAAGAGCAGACTTACCGAATGGGCGTAGTGGCCCGGCGTCGCAAAGACCGTAACGTCGATCTCGCCGAGTCGTAAGGACACGCCAGGCTCCAAGACGCCCTCGGGCTCGTGCTCGACGTACGGGCCGAATCCGGGCCAGAGGTGATCGTTGATGTGGGCAACGACAGACGCATCGCCTGCACTGGTATAGACTGGGCTCATCGCCTCCCGGGCGACAGCACCGACCCCGCCAATATGGTCGAGATGCGCATGCGTTACCAGCACCGCGACGCAGCGCAACCCCAGTTCCTGCAGCGCAGCCAATACGCGTTCAGGTTCTTCACCGGGGTCGATCACGAGGCAGTCGGAAGAATCGTCCGGGTGAACGATGTAACAGTTCGTCCCGTACGGCCCGAGCGAAAGCGAGGTTGCCAGAAGGGGAATAGGGTGTCTCCGTCGTACGTTGTCGGTGGAGCGCCTGTGCGCTTGCAGCAGTCTACCGGCGCGGTGCGCCGAAACCGTCGAAAGGGTCAGCGGATCACATGATCGTTGAGCAGCCGAATGAAGTTCAAGAGCTCCCCGAGTTCCAGCGCCTGATCGAAGTTGGCAATGAGCGCGGCACACTGTTGTTCGCAGAAATCGTCGAGCAGCTGGCCGAGCATGTCGAGCTCGACGAGGCCGATGTGATCCTCGAGATCCGACGCCTGATCGAGGCCGAAGGCATCGAAATCATCGATGACAACGATCGCCCGGCTGAGCCCACGGCACTTGAGCGCCGGCTCGCCTACGAAGGCACCACCGATTCGCTGCAGTTGTTCCTTCACGAGGTTGGTCGCTATCCCCTGCTGACGAAAGCTGACGAGATTCGTCTCGCCAAGCGCGTTGAAAAGGGCGACATGCAGGCCAAACAGCAGATGGTCGAATCCAACTTGCGCCTCGTGGTCTCGATTGCGAAGAACTACCGCGGTCAAGGCCTCGGCTTCCTCGATCTGATCCAAGAGGGCATCCTCGGTTTGATCCGTGCCGTCGAGAAGTTCGACTGGCGCCGCGACCTCAAGTTCTCGACCTACGCTACCTGGTGGATTCGTCAGGCTGTCGCGCGCGCTCTGGCGGACAAGAGTCGCACCATTCGCCTTCCTGTCCACGTCGTTGAGCGCCTGCAGAAGATCAATCGCGCAGAGCGCACCTTGATGTTGCGTCTCGGTCGTGAGCCCTCGAACGAGGAGATCGCCGAAGAGGCCAAGTTGCCGCTGTACCAGGTACTCGACGTGCGGAAGGCTGCTCGTTCGCCGATCTCGCTCGAAGAGCCCGTCGGCGATGAGGGCGAGTCCTCGTTCTCGGATTTCCTTGCCGACTCCGAGGCCGTCGATCCAATGGATGCTGTTTCCGACCAGCTGCGTCACGAGGCTCTGCAGGAAGGCCTCAGCGCCCTCCCCGAGCGGCATCGTCGCGTCCTCGAGTTGCGCTACGGACTCGACGGTCTGGACCCACGCACGCTCGACGAGATTGGCCGCGAGTTCGGTCTAACCCGCGAGCGCATTCGACAGATCGAAGTCGAGGCGCTGCGTGAGTTGGCAGCAATTCGCGAGATCCAGGGTCTCCGCGCAATCCCGGGAGTCTAGGGAACGCAGGGGTTCGACCCACAACGGGACGTGGCGCAGCCTGGTAGCGCACTCGCTTTGGGAGCGAGGGGTCGTCAGTTCGAATCTGACCGTCCCGATTTGGTGGGTATCTAAATGAGTAGCCTGTACGAACTCGCCGGTGGTGCACCGGCAATGGAGCGTTTGACGACGCGGTTCTACGAACTGCTCTTCGCGGATCCGTTATTGACACCCCTCTTCCGGGATCAGGGCGAGGAACACGCCGAGCGCCTCGCTCTGTGGATGACCGAACTGCTTGGTGGACCTCCGTTGCACACCAAAGAGCGCGGCGGCTTTGCGGTCATGCGAGGTGCACACAATGGCCTCAAGATTTCGGAAGAACAGCGCGCTGCGTGGGCCGCGCACATGCGACAGGCAGCCGAAGATTGCGAACTCCCGCTCGAGTTCCAGCAGCGCTTCATGCCGTTCATCGAGGGTGGCAGCACGTTCGCCCAGCGCATTTCGTGGCCGGTCGATCAGCGCTGGGCGCGGTAGTCCTTCCGACAACGAGGTCCAGACCGTCACGCAACAAGACCGTCCCGGGTCGTGCACTCCGTCTAGGTAGAGACTAGTGTTTTAGGTACGAGGAGGAATCACTATGCGTACCGAGGGTTATCTCGAGCTTCCCAACGGCAAGGTCTGGTGGCGTCGTGAGGGCGAGGGCGACGCGTTGCCAATGCTGCTTCTTCACGGTGGTCCCGGTGCCGCCTCGTACTATCTCGAGCCGTTTGCCGAACGCCTTGCCGAACATCGTCCCGTGATCATCTTTGATCAGCTTGGCTGTGGCCGGTCTGCCCAGCCCGATGATCCGAAGCTCTGGACGCTCGATCGCGCCTGCCAGGAGGTCGATGACGTTCGTGCTGCTCTCGGTCTGGAGCACTGTCACATCTTGGGGCAGTCGTGGGGTGGCTGGCTTGCCATCGAATATCTGTGTCGGGGGACGACGGGCATCGAACAGGTCGTGCTGGCCTCGACGTCGGCCAGCATGCGGCAATTCGGTGAGGAATCCCTGCGTCTCATCCACGCCCTCCCCCCTGCCACTTGCGCGACGATTCTGGAACTCAGCGAGGCGCGACAATACGACGACCCCGCGTTCGTCGCCGCATCGATGGAGTTCTATCGCCGCCATGTCTGTCGCCTCGATCCGTGGCCCGAGGCGATGGTGTTGACTGCCGACGAGCTCGATGGCAATCAGGTCTACCTGACCATGAACGGGCCCAACGAGTTCACCCTCGTCGGCACGTTGAAGGACTGGGATCGCGAGGCCGACCTGGCGCGGATCACCCAGCCAACGCTGATCACCTGTGGTCGCTACGACGAGATCACGCCCACCTGTTCTGAGACGATTCTCGCGGGCATTCCTAACGGGCAGATGGTCGTGTTCGAGGAGAGCGCGCACTGTGCGCATCTCGAAGAGACTGCGCTCTATACCGCAACCGTCGAGGAGTTCCTCGCGGTATAGCTGGCGCGGTTCGACCACTCCATCCCCGCGCCCAACACAATCAGGCCGATCATCTGGCCAACGTAGAGTGCCTCGGCACCCCCAAGTCGAGTGAGGGTGCCTGCGAGGGCGATCACGATCACGCCGGCCAGCAGCGCCATGTTCGGGCCGACGCGCCGCCGGCGAACGATCGACACCAGTGCGCCGGCGATCAGCAAGACGGTGCCGACGCTATTCATCGCGATCGCCCAGATCGCTGCGTGTCCGGCGATCGCGTTGTTGGGTGGAGCCGTAAGGCCACTGACACTCTCGATCAGACCAAGATCGACCGGCGCGATCAGCACGGTCACGGTGGCACCAACTGCCGCTGTCAAGGCCATGCCAAAGACGATCAGCGCGATCGTGCGGGGCAACGCCAGGAAAGCCGACCCACCGCCAAGGATTGCGACGCACAGGCAGGCGCCAGTCAGATAGTAGATGCGGAACGAGATTGGTCCCCATCCATCCGCAATGCCATACGCCGAGGCTGCGCTCGCCGCCGCGAAGAGCAGTAGGCCAAGCGCCCAGAGTGGCTTGGACGGACTAAAGGCGCGAGCGGCGCTGCCCGCCATCCGTGCCGCCAACGCGGCGGCAACGAGCGACGTGATCAGCGGAAGGATGGCGGAGTTCGCGAGCATTGCCCGTAGGCTACCGGCGATGCACGTTTCGCGAACGCTCTCCGGCACGTTACTCGTCGCCGGTGCTGCGACCCTGTGGGGCATCAGCGGCACGGCTGCGCGTGTCGTAATGGATGCGGGTCTTCCACCAGAGCGATTTGCGGAGGTGCGGCTGACCCTGGCATCACTGATGTTGCTCGCCTGGGTGGTTGTGCGGAGACGGAACGAACTGCGGCTCACGCGTCGAGAACTACTGGCCTACGCCTGTTTCGGAACGCTTGGTTTGATCGGTGTTCAGCTGTTCTACTTCGAGGCCATCAATCGCATCCCCATCAGCATCTCGCTCGTGATCGAGTATTCAGCGCCACTCTTGGTGGCACTCTGGGTCCGTTTCGTTTGGGGTCGAATGCTGCCGTGGTTGGTCTGGGTTGCGATTCCCGTAGCGATTGGCGGGCTCGTGCTTGTTCTCGGCGTCGGCAATGACACCGGATCGCTTTCTGGGGTCGGAATTGCTTTCAGCGTCGGTTCCTCACTCTCCTACGCTTACTACTCGCTCCACAGCGAGTCTCTGATGCGTAGGCGATCGCCGGTCAGTGTCCTCGGGATCGGTCTTGCCTTCGGCGCAATTGCCCTCGGCATCGCTCTGCCGTGGTGGTCGTTCCCGTGGTCGGTGCTGTCGGTCGTGGCGACGACGGCTCCGATCACTGCACCGACCTACCTCTACGTCCTGTTCGTCGTAATCATCGGGACAGTGATTCCCTTCGCGATGTTTCTCGCCGGTGTTCAGCGGGTCCGTGCGGACGGTGCGACGGTTACGGCCATGCTCGAACCGATCATCGCGGGTGCAATCGCCTGGTCGCTCCTTGGACAGGTATTGAGTGCACCCCAGGTGATCGGAGGCCTGGGGGTTCTCGCGGCGGTGACGCTCGCACAGCTGAGTCGAGCCCGCTTCGAGGCTAGAGCCCAGACCGGATCAGGTCAGCACACTTCTCCCCAATCATCAGGACTCCCACCACTGGATTAACGGTGGTCAGCGCTGGGAAGATCGCACCATCAGCGACCCGCAGGCCATCGATGCCCTTGACCTTGAGGTCGGGACCAACGACGGTCGTGGGGTCATCAAGAGAGCCAATCTTGCAGCCGCCGAGCGGGTGATAGACCGTGTGGTGCGCAGCGCGCCCGTACGTCGAGAGGTCCTTGCGCGACGTGATCTTGGGACCCGGCGCGACTTCCTTCTTGATCCAGTCCTTGAAGGGGCCGGTCGCCGCAACCTCGCGTGCGATCTCGAGGCCGTCGACGATTGTCTGCTCGTCATAGCCATCAGCATCGGTGAAGTAGCCGAAGTCGATCGCCGGCTTGATGTCGGGATTCTTACTCAGAAGCCAGAGACTGCCGCGCGATTTGGTGCGCGGAATGTTCGGCGTCATGCACATCACGTTCTCGGGCACCGGGTAGCCAAGTCGCTCGGTGTTGAACGTGAACGGCAA
>JBAXOM010000006.1:0-33235 GCA_037133215.1 Thermoleophilia bacterium
GACGACCGCCTGTGGGGTCTCGACCGTGAAGACGATGGCGTCATCTGTGTCGTTGGTTCCGGCAATCACACGGGCACCATCGCCGATATCGCCCTCGAGCAGTCGCAGCGCCAGCGGATTTTCCAGTAGGCGCTGAATTGCACGCTTGAGTGGTCGCGCCCCATAGGTAGGATCGTAGCCCTCACGTGCCAGGAGATCCTTGGCTCCAACAGTCACCTCAAAGACCACGCGACGCGCCTCAACGCGGCGCACGAGGCGCTCTACCTGCAGGTCGACGATCTTGCGGATCTCGAGTTCGGTCAGACGATGGAAGATCACCGTCTCGTCGATGCGGTTGAGGAACTCCGGTCGGAATGTCTGCCGCAGCACACCATCGACCCGGTCGCGGATCTCGTCGTGGGAGAGTTCGCCGAGCACAAACTCTGACCCAGCATTCGAGGTCATGATCAGCACCGTGTTCGTAAAGTCGACGGTGCGTCCCTGGCCGTCGGTCAGGCGACCGTCGTCGAGCACTTGTAGCAAGACGTTAAAGACGTCGCCGTGTGCCTTCTCGATCTCGTCGAGCAGGACCACGGAATACGGGCGACGCCGAATCGCCTCGGTCAGCTGGCCACCCTCGTCGTACCCGACGTAACCGGGCGGAGCACCAACGAGGCGCGAAACGGAATGGCGCTCCATGTACTCCGACATGTCGATACGGATCATCGACTTTTCGTCGTCAAAGAGCAGCTCGGCGAGCGTCTTCGCGAGCTCCGTCTTGCCCACACCGGTCGGGCCAAGGAAGAGGAACGATCCGATCGGCCGATCGGGGTCACCGAGTCCGGCACGCGAACGCCGGATTGCATCGGAGACGGCAGAAATTGCCTCCTCCTGCCCAACGAGGCGCTCGTGGAGACGCTCCTCAAGCTGGACAAGCTTCTGCATCTCGCCCTCCATTAGGCGCGATACGGGAATCCCGGTCCAGGCACCAACGACTGCGGCGATATCCTCCTCGTCGACCTCTTCTTTGAGCACCGAGCCATCCTTCTGAACCTCGTCCAGAGCAGCAGTTTCGGCCAGGAGCTCGGCTTCGTACGCTGGGAGGTCCCCGTACGTTAATTTCGCAGCGCGCTGCAGATCGGCCTCGCGCTCTGCCCGCTCGGCCTCGTTCTTGACGTCTTCAATCATGCTCTTGAGGCGACGGATCGAATCGATATGGCGCTTCTCGAGCTCCCACCGTCCGCGCATTTCGTCCGCAATTTCCTGGAGTTCACCGAGCTCGCTCGCGAGTGCTTCTCGGCGCTCAGCCGAGATGACGTCGGTCTCCTTCGCCAAGGCCGCGTCCTCGATCTCGATGCGGACGATGCGTCGCTCGATCTCGTCGAGCTCGGTCGGACGCGAATCGATTTCGATCCGCAGGCGACTGGCGGCCTCATCGATCAGGTCGATGGCCTTGTCGGGGAGGAAGCGATCGGCGATGTAGCGATCAGAGAGCATCGCGGCAGCCACGATTGCGCTGTCCTGGATCCGTACCCCGTGGTGAACCTCGTAGCGCTCCTTGAGCCCGCGAAGGATGCCAATCGCATCCTCCACGTTTGGCTCGCCGACGAGGACAGGCTGGAACCGGCGAGCGAGAGCCGCGTCCTTCTCGACGTGCTTGCGGTACTCATCAAGCGTCGTCGCACCGATTGCGCGCAGCTCACCGCGCGCCAGCATTGGCTTGAGCAGGTTGGCCGCGTCGACGGCGCCTTCGGCCGCTCCAGCACCGACGACGGTGTGGAGTTCGTCGATAAAGAGCACGATCTGACCCTCAGCCGCCGTGACCTCGCCGAGCACGGCCTTGAGCCGCTCCTCGAACTCGCCACGGAACTTCGCTCCCGCCAGGAGTGCGCCCATATCGAGCGCCCAAATCTTGCGGCCGCGTAGACTCTCTGGCACGTCACCCGCGACGATCCGCATGGCGAGGCCTTCGGCGATGGCCGTCTTGCCAACGCCCGGCTCGCCGATCAGCACCGGATTGTTCTTTGTTCGTCGCGAGAGGACCTGGACGACACGACGGATCTCGTCGTCTCGGCCAATCACTGGATCGACCTTGCCCGCCTCGGCTGCTGCGGTGAGGTCGCGCGCGTACTTCTGCAACGCGTCGTAGAGGTCCTCGGCGTTGGGGTCGGTCACACGCTTGCCGCCACGAATGTTCTTGAGACCGTCCAAGAGTGCGTTCTTGGTGACGTTCTGGCGGCGCAGAATGTCTTTGGCGGCGCCCGAATGCTCGGCGAGTGCGATCAGGACATGCTCGGAGGCGACGTAGTCGTCGCCCATTTCCTGCGACTCCTTCGTGGCCCGCTCCAGCGTCTCGCGCAGTGCCAGTGAGGCCTGCGGCGAGGTGGCGGCGCCCTGCATGCTCGGTAGCTTTTCCAGGGCGTCGTCGGTTTCGCGACGCAGTGTCTCCACGTCCGCGCCGGCGCCGCGCAAGAGCGACTCGGCCACGGAGCCCTGCTCGGCCAGCAGGCCAGCCAAGAGGTGCAGAGGGGTCAATTCGGGATTACCGGCGACGCGGGCGCGTTCGGCTGCTGTGCCGAGCGCCTCCTGCGCCTTTACCGTCAATTTGGTGGGATCCATGATGGAAATTCCTCAGGTAGGTATCAGATACGGGAAGTGGTTCAACGCATGCGCCGGCGGCGGATTACAAGCTCCGCGCCAGGCGGTGGGATATACGGCACGATCTCGTGTCGGTAGGAGCGATGCACGCTCTCTACCTCACTCTGCATCACTCGGGCGGCCTCATCGAGCGCGGCTCCGAGGTCGGCGACCTGCTGCTCTAGTTGGTGCACGCGATCTTCAAGCGCGAGGACATGCTCAACACCTTGGAGGGACAGACCGAGGCCCGAGGCGAGCTCGGTGATCCGCCGCAGGCGCATCAGTTCGGCATCCGAGTAGAGACGCGTGCCGCCAGCCGTGCGACGCGGACGGACGAGGCCCCGGGTTTCGTAAAGCCGTAGCGTCTGTGGGTGCATGCCGACGAGCTCGGCCGCCACACCAATCATGTACTTGGGGGTGTCTTCGTTCACGAGAACAGTTCCGCCCGCGGATCCGTGCCGCCATCGAGCGCAGCAAACTTCTCGAGTGCCTCAGTCTGCTGGGTCGAGAGCCCGGTCGGCACGATCAACTTGAGACGGACCAGGAGCGAACCATCGTCACCACTCGTCGACGGTGCGCCGAGACCGCGGACGCGCAGCATCTTGCCGTCGACCGAGCCCGCTGGGACCTTGACGCGCACCTTCTCGCCAAGCGGCGTTGGCACGTCGATCTCGGCGCCGAGCGCCGCCTCGGGAAACGTGACGGGAACCTCCACGATGATGTCTTTTCCGCGTCGCACAAAACGCTCCGACGGCAGCACCTGCACGACGACCCAGAGATCGCCGGGCGACCCGCCACTCTCACCATCAAGGCCTTTCCCTCGCACACGAATGCGCGCACCGTCGGCGATGCCGGCGGGAATCTTGACGGTGTAGCGCTTAGTCCGGCGCTGACGACCAGAGCCCTTGCAGGTTGCGCAGGGCTTCTCGACAATCGAGCCCTGCCCACCGCAGCGCATGCAAGCCTCAGCGATCGCAAAGAACCCCTGATTGACTTGCCGTTCGCCCGAGCCACCACAGTCGGGACACGTGGTACGCGACGTGCCAGCGGCTGCGCCCGTGCCCGAGCAGTCCACGCAGGTGACGTCCTTGTCGACCGGCACCGTCACACGGGCGCCCCGCAATGCGTCGTCAAACGACAGCGTGACGCGGGTCTCGAGGTCGACGCCACGACGGGCAGGTCGTCGACCTCTCCCGGCGCTCGGACCACCACCACGACGGCGCCCAAAGAGATCGCCAAAGAGGTCAGAAATGTCGAAGCCACGATCTTGGGCGAAGTCACGAAAATCGTTAGGGTCAAACCCCTGCGCGCCCGTGCCACCCGAGGCGCCGAACTGGTCGTAGGCCTTGCGCTTATCGGGGTCGGACAACGTGTCGTGCGCTGCCGAGATCTCCTTGAAGCGCTCTTCTGCCTTGGGGTCATCCGGGTTGGCATCGGGATGATGTTTGCGGGCTAGCTTGCGATAGGCCTTCTTGATCTCGTCCGCCGACGCCGTGCGCGGTACCTCAAGCACCTCGTAGAGATCACGCATTACGCACGACCTCGACGAGACCGGCAGGATCGACCGGAGACAACACGATGCGTCGGCCACCAACGTTGATCAGCACCGTCCGCCGCACGTCCGTCACGAACGCCCGTGTCCAGCCGCCGCCGGCGACACGAAAGCGACCGCGATAGCCATACAGGCCACCCGAACCAAGACGAAGCCCGAGCCGTGCCTTCTCGGTATGCGGCTCGATCCGGCCGGTGACTCGTGATGAACCGCGGCGGCGCTCGATGACTAGAGCATCGCGCTCGAGGCGGTACGCCATGGGTTGTGTGACGCGTAGCCAGAGGCCGATCGCACCCAGCAGGAATCCTGCCGACAACATCGCACCGGCATGCAACGCGTTACCACTCGAAACGCCCACGCCCGTGCCAACCCATGCGAGCAGGACGACGCACCAGAAGATGCCGGTGATGACCTTCTCGGCGCCACCCAGAGGGGCGGCATCGATCGTGACGGGGGCAACGCTCAGGATGCGCCTCCGGCAACCACGACGCGGGCGGGCCGCAACACGCGATCGCCAAGCAGGAAGCCCTTCTGGAGCACCTGCAGGACGGTGCCATCAGGGGCATCCGCCGGCTGAGACAACAAGGCCTCGTGACGGTGTGGATCGAACATCTCGCCCGTTGGGTCGAGTTCGGCTACACCTTCGCGCTCGAGCAGTGTCCAGAGTGCACGATGGACCAAGGCCACGCCGTTGGCGATGGCATCGTTCTCGGCGGTCTCAAACGCCTCGAGCGCACGCTCGAGATCGTCGAAGACGGGCAAGAGGTCACGCAAGAGACGCTCGGCTGCGCGTTCGCGCAACTCCTCGTGCTCGCGCGCCATGCGCTTCTTGTAGTTGTCGAATTCGGCGGCGAGTCGTCGCAGCTGATCGAGGTAGTCGTCTCTGTCGCGTTCGGCCAGAGCCAGTGGATCGAGCTCTTCTGCGACAAGCTCGGCCTCAACCTCCGAGACGATCGGCTCCTCCCCGCTCTCGGCGGGGAGGTCCGAATCTACCGGGTCATGCGCGCTCATTTTTCTGCCGTGGCGGTGTCGGGATCGACAACCTCAGCGTCTTCGATGATTTCCTCGTCGGACTCATCGTCGGCAGCGGAGGCACCATCACCCGCGGGTGCGGACTGCTGGGCATCCTTGTAGACCTGCTCAGCCAGGGCGTACGACGCCTCTTGCAGCGCGTCAGCCTTCTGTCGAATCGCCACAGGATCCGAGCCTTCGAGCGCGGTGCGGAGCTCGGCCGCGGCCGCCTCGATCTTGCCCTTGACCTCGTCGTCGACCTTGTCGCCATGCTCGGAGACGGTCTTCTCGGTCTGGTAGAGCAACTGCTCAGCCGTGTTCTTGGCCTCGACAAGATCGCGTGCGCTCTT
The DNA here is from genome assembly GCA_037133215.1 of Thermoleophilia bacterium. Classification (GTDB taxonomy): domain Bacteria; phylum Actinomycetota; class Thermoleophilia; order Gaiellales; family F1-60-MAGs149; genus F1-60-MAGs149. Next base: position 5,530 of record JBAXOM010000006.1, read on the forward strand.
GTCTTCGTCGGCATGTGCCTCGGCGTCCTTGACCATCTGCTGAATCTCGGACTCGTCGAGCCCCGAGCCGCCTTCAATGCGAACCTGCTGCATCTGGCCGGTGCCCTTGTCGGTTGCGGAGACGTTGAGGATGCCGTTGGCATCGATGTCGAACGTCACCTCGACCTGAGGCATACCGCGCGGTGCGGCCGGAATGCCAACGAGCTGGAACTTGCCGAGTGTCTTGTTGTAGCCGGCGATCTCGCGCTCACCCTGGAGCACGTGGATCTCGACGGACGTCTGTCCGTCTTCCGCGGTCGAGAAGACCTCAGACTTGCGGGTTGGGATCGTCGTGTTGCGCTCGATCAGCTTCGTCATCACGCCACCCTTGGTCTCGATACCGAGCGAGAGCGGTGTGACGTCGAGCAGAAGAACATCCTTGACGTCGCCGCGCAGCACGCCAGCCTGGATTGCGGCGCCGATCGCAACGACCTCGTCCGGGTTGACACCGCGATGCGGATCTTTGTTGGTGATCTCTTTGACCTTGTCCTGGATCGCGGGCATACGACTCATGCCACCGACGAGGATCACGTCATCAATATCGGCTGCGGTCAGACCTGCATCCGCAAGTGCCTGCTTGGTCGGGCCAACGGTGCGCTCAACGAGATCGCCAACGAGTTCCGTCAACTTCGAGCGCGACAGTGCCATGTCGAGGTGCTTCGGACCCGAGGCGTCGGCCGTGACGAAGGGCAGGTTGATCTGCGTCGACTGAGTCGACGACAGCTCGATCTTGGCCTTCTCGGCTGCCTCGTAGAGGCGCTGCAGCGCAAGACGGTCGGCCGCGAGGTCGATGCCCTGGTCCTTCTTAAACTCGGCAACCATCCAGTCGACGATGGCCTTGTCGAAGTTGTCGCCCCCGAGGTGGTTGTCGCCTGCGGTTGCCTTGACTTCGAAGACGCCGTCGGCAAGCTCGAGGACGGACACGTCGAAGGTGCCGCCACCGAGGTCGAAGACGAGCACTTTCTGCTCGCCCTCCTTGTCGACGCCGTAGGCGAGGGCAGCAGCCGTCGGCTCGTTGATGATGCGCAGGACGTTGAGGCCCGCAATGCGGCCGGCATCCTTCGTGGCCTGGCGCTGAGCGTCGTTGAAGTAGGCCGGCACGGTGATAACGGCATCCGTGACCTGTTCACCGAGCTTGGCCTCGGCATCGGCCTTCAGCTTCTGGAGAATCATCGCCGAGATTTCCTCGGGCGAGAACTCGCTGTCGTCGGCCGAGACCTTGGCGTCGCCATTGGGGCCAGAGATGACCTTGTACGGGATCATCGTCATCTCTTCAGACACCTCGGACGACTTGCGTCCCATAAAGCGCTTGATCGAGAAGATGGTGTTTTCTGGGTTGGTGACAGCCTGCCGCTTGGCGGGACTGCCGACGAGGCGCTGGCCATCCTTGGCAAACGCGACGACAGACGGCGTGGTTCGGCCGCCTTCAGCGTTCTCAATGACAGACGGTTCGCCGCCTTCAAGAACGGACATACACGAGTTGGTGGTACCGAGATCGATTCCGATTACGCGACCCATAAGGGATATGCCTCCGTGGAGATGGGATGAGGGGATGGAAGTGCAGGCGCCGAGGAGTGGCGCGTGAGCACAGTCTATTACCTGAGTGCCTCATTATCAAGTTTTCTTTTTGTAAAGATTCACATTTAGACGAATCGGAAAACCCCACTCCGCCGCTCCAACGGGTAGGATCACGGTATGCGTCGTCTCGTTCCAGCCCTCACGCTTGTCCTAGCGTTGACGATCTTCGCGGCCTCTGCGCAGGCCGCCGCCCGCCTCAGTGCCGCCCAGGTCGCAACGGCGATGACCGCTCGTCACGCCTTTGTGCAGCCGGGTGTCTCCCCAAAGCCTGATATCGCAGCCCTAACGGCTGTTGCCGCAGCGAACCCCTCGTTCTATCTCGTCGTACTGGCCAAGCCTATTGCTGGCGCAACCAACGCCAGGAGTTCTGCCCGGCTGCTTGCTCAGGCACTCCAGCGCAAGGACCCGAAAGCCACGGTCGGACTGATCACCAAGGGCAAACTCGGCGGAGCATCGCTCAGCTATCCCCAAGATCGCATCGACAAGGCGGTTGCCGACACTGGTGCAGTTGCTGCGACAGACCCGGTTGGCTCTCTGACGAGTTATGCAGCAGCCGTCACCAAACCAAATCTCAATCCCAACGGCTCGGACGATGGCGGGAGCGGCGGACGTCCGTGGTGGCAATGGGTCGTCGTGCTCCTCTTGCTCGGAGGGATCGTGCTCGTCGTGCTCCGGATTCGTGCTCGCTCCAATGAACAGCGCCGCCGCCGCCGCGGTGGCTCGATTTGGACAGCCCGCGAATTTCATCTCGACCGCCTCGAAAGCCTTGCCGCACGTCACACCGCACTGACAGGCGAAACGGCCACGAGCGATGGTCCCAAATCTGACGACCCCGAAGCCGCTGACCATCTCCAGACTGCTGGCGCTCGCCTCCTGGCCCTGCGCCGGACCCTTCCGGCATTAACGTCGCCCCGCGAACTTCGCACCGTGGCGGGCGAACTTGACGCCGTCGAGTGGGAGATTCTCTGGGTCGAATACCGCATGGCCGACCACGCACCACCCGGGCCGATTGCGCGTGGCTTCCCCGGTCTCTGTTTCTTCTCCCACGAACACGGACTTGGCACCGAGGCGATCGAGCTACGCAAGCCCGACGGCACGATCAACACGGTCTACGTGAGCCCGGAGAACCGGCTCGCCCTTGAGCGTGGCGACGCTCCGGAAGTCTCGCTCGTCCACGTCGGTTCGCGCATGATCCCCTGGCCCGCCGCACCGTCGTGGTACGGCGCCTACGGCTGGACTTCTGACGACCTGCCAGGCCTCGAATACAACGGTGAGCAAATCTGGGGCATCGATGGTCCCGAGCGCGACGAAGAGCCGCCGGCCGACGAAGCCAGTAGCGACCTCACCACACCACCAGCAACGGCCTCCGGCATCGTCGCCACACAGGACGGCGAACTCGGACTACCCGAGGAAGAGGCGACGCGCGCGTGGGACCCCGATGCCGACGCCGCCTTCGAAGACGTTGCCGACGTTGCCGTACCTACAGAGGTAGCGCCCCCGATCATGGCTCCCCCCGCGGTGCCTGTCGCCGACCCGAGCCCTGGCCAGGCCTTCGAGGAGCTCGATCTCCCCTCTCCGACTGGCCTGATCGACGAGCCAGTGAGCGAACCCGAGGCCTCGGAAGAACTATTTCCCACGCCCCCCACACCGCCCGTCATCGATGACAACGAGGACACAATGGACGGCACGCGCCTTCCCCCAGCAGGCGGCGACGCAACGCTCGATTGGGATCCGTTCACCGAGCAGGAGCCGCCGGAAGACGGTTCGCAGCACTAACGGTGGCTCACCACCGCTGGTACTGGGGAGTTGTGATTCGCGTCGACTCGGCGCGCGAGTTGTTGTCGTCGATCGCAGACGATGTGGATGGCGACGATATCCGGGTCCAAGATCCGCGCACTGGACATATCACGCTGTTTTACGCCCCGCTTCGCGGTCGCCGCGATGCGCCTGCACTCGCCGAACGTATCCGCGAAGCCGCCTCGGGGATCGAACCCTTCTCTGTCACCTGCGCAGGTTTCGACGAGTTTCCGTCGCCGACCCGCCCAGTGGCCTGGCTCGGTATCCAGCAAGGACATGAAGAGTTGCAGTCACTGCGCACCAGCCTCTGCTCCTGTGACCAGGATTGTCATCGCCATGAGTTTGTGCCGCACCTGACTCTGGCCTACGGCGAAGAGGCTGCAACCTACGCCACCGTCCACGAAAAAATTCGGACACACGCAGGATCAGCCGTCTGCGCGACGCGTGTCGATGCCGTGTGGATTGCAGGATTTCCGCAGAATGGCCACCCGGCCCGCGACCTGCGTTACGTCGAACGCGTGCCCTTCGCTGGGCAGTAGGCTCTCGCGCCACTACACTAACGGGATGCGCCCGCCGCTGACCGATTCGTTTGACCGCCACATCGAAAGCGTTCGCGTTTCGATCACGGATCGTTGCAACTTTCGCTGCAAGTACTGCATGCCAGCCGAGGGACTACCGTGGCTCCAACGCACCGAGGTATTGTCGTTTGAGGAGATCGAGCGACTCGCCACAATTCTTGCCTCGATGGGTGTCAGTCACGTTCGCCTAACGGGTGGGGAACCACTTGTCCGCCGCGACGTCCCCGATCTAGTCGAGCGACTCGTCAAGGTGCCTGGCCTCAAGGATCTCGCACTCACCACCAACGGCGTCGCGTTGCGCACACTCGCCGGACCGCTCGTCGATGCTGGCTTGCGCCGCATTAACGTCTCGCTCGACAGCCTCGACCACTCGCGCTTTGCCGAGATCACGCGCCGCGACATGCTCGACCGCGTCCTCGAAGGACTCGAAGAGGCCGAGCGCTACCCCGAGCTGCGCCCAATTAAGGTCAACTGCGTGGCGATGCGTGGCTTTACCGAGCCCGAGGTCATCGCCTTCGCCGAACTTGCGCGCCGCAAGCCGTACACCGTGCGGTTCATCGAGTTTATGCCGCTCGACGCCGACCGCACGTGGCGCAAGGAAGATGTTCTGACCGGTGCCGAAATTCGCGCGATGATCGAAACCGTCTATCCGCTCGTTCGCGTCCCTGCAGCCGCATCCTCAACCGCTGAGCGCTGGGCCTTTGCTGATGGAACGGGAGAGATGGGCTTTATCAATCCCGTCTCCGAACCGTTTTGTTCGTCGTGCGATCGCATTCGCATCACAGCCGAAGGAGCTCTCCGTACGTGCCTGTTCGCGATGGAGGAGACCGATCTCCGCACGCCGCTACGATCGGGCGCGACAGATCTCGAAATCGAAATGCTCGTCCGCGAAGCCGTGCAGGCCAAGCGTATGAAGCACCAGATCGGTGAGGCTGGCTTCGTCCGCAGCGCTCGGTCGATGAGTCAAATCGGCGGGTAAGCCCACTCGGTCGACCGCGCGCGAGCGGCTCACGACCAGTACCATTGCCCTGTGAGCACGCCCGCTGCCAGCCCAATTCGCCGCGTAGTAAACCGTGTTGGGCGCTTCATGCCCCGCGGCTGGCGCGATTTCTGGCTTCAGTTCGCGATCTTCTGGTCGTTCTACGTGGCCTACGAAGGCTCGCGCACACTGGCGCAGAGTGATCGTTATGTCGCCATTCGTAATGCCCTCGACGTCGTCCGAGCGCAACAAGACCTCGGTATCGACTGGGAGCGCGGTGTGCAGATCTGGGCCATCAACGCGCCCAGCATCGTCATGACGATCGCCAACTGGACGTACTTCAACTGCCAGTTCACGATCACCTACGCACTGCTCTTATTCATTTACTTCCGTCGCAACCACGCCTTCTACTTCATTCGCAATGCACTCCTGGCAACGAGTTTTGCGGCGCTGCTTGGCTACATCCTCTTGCCGACAGCACCGCCGCGCATGCTTGGTGGCCTCGGCTACGTCGACACACTCCGACAGACGGCGGTCAATCACAACACGAGCGTCGTGCAGTGGTTTGCGAATCCGTACGCAGCAATGCCTTCGCTGCACACGGCCTATGCGGTGATTATCGGCTGCGCCGGCGTGCTCGTCTTCGCCCACCCGATCCTTCGGGCAATCTGGGCGCTGTACCCCGGCTTGGTTGTGTTCTCGATTATTGCCACCGCGAACCACTGGTTTCTCGATGCGACCGTCGGTGCGATGGTCGCGCTCTTCGCTCTGCTCTTTGCCTTCGCTGTCAGCCGTGGGCGCATCCCAACGCTGATGCACTCGCGTACGCGACCGGCGACAGTGCCGCCGCCAACATTTGGCAACGAACCGGTGCCTCAACGCACCTAGACAACCGCTCGTCGGTCGTGGCCGACCGTTCGTCGGCCGCGGCGGATTCGGCGATCCCGTCCGACGTATCGTTCTCGCATGGGCGTAGAACGACTCCAGCAGGAATACACAGACGGCACGCGCCGGGTCATCGCCAGCATCATGGCGCGCATCACGCGCATTCCCGTGACCGCAAACCAGGTCACGATCGCCGGCTTTGTCCTCAATGCCATTGCCGCCGTGCTCGTCTACCGCGAGGCCTACATCGCTGGTGGCGTGTTGTTCCTAATCGGCTCGATCCTGGACATCTTCGACGGCGCTGTCGCTCGTGCCCGCGGCGAAGCCGGCCCGCGTGGCGCCATGTTCGACTCGATTCTCGATCGCTTCTCTGAAGCGATCATGCTCGGCGCCATTGCGCTCGTGTTTGCGCGCGACGGAAACGAAATCGCGCTGATCGCGGTCATCGCTGCACTCACCAGCTCGTTTATGACGTCGTATCTCCGTGCTCGCGCCGAGGCGCTTGGACTCGACGGCACGCATGGCGTGATGGCACGCGCCGAGCGCGTCGTGTTGATCGCCGCCGCACTCTTGTTCGCCCCACTCGGCGCTCTGCCGTGGGGCATCATCCTGCTCGCCATTCTCTCGACAGTCACTGTCGTGCAGCGTGCTCGTCACGTTCTGCGCCAGCTGTAAATCAACGCCTAAATCACCACCTAGATCCACACCACTCGGAGGAGTCACCACGTGTCTACACCCCAGAATCGCGTCCGCCGTCGCTCGGACGGCAAGGTCCGCGTCGCTATCGTCGGCGTCGGTAACTGCGCATCGTCGCTCGTTCAGGGCGTTGAGTACTACAAGAATGCAGATCCGAAAGAGACCGTCCCTGGGCTGATGCACGTCAATCTGGGCGGGTATCACATTCGCGACATCGAGTTTGTCGCGGCATTTGATGTCGACAAGGAGAAGGTCGGCAAAGATATCGCCGACGCGATCTTCTCGGGCCAGAACAACACGATCAAGTTCTCGAAGGTTCCCAAGACTGGTGTCAAGGTCCACCGTGGCATGACGCACGACGGCATTGGCAAGTACCTGTCTGAGGTCATCACGAAGGCGCCGGGCGAGACTGCTGACGTTGTCCAGATCCTCAAGGACACGAAGGCTGACGTCGTCGTTTCGTACCTCCCGGTCGGTTCGGAGGAGGCAACGAAGTGGTACGTCGAGCAGGCGCTGGCCGCCGGCGTTGCCTTCGTCAACAACATTCCCGTCTTCATTGCCCGCGAGTCGTATTGGGCGAAGCGCTTTAAGCAGGCCGGCCTGCCGATCATTGGCGACGACATTAAGAGCCAGGTCGGCGCGACGATTACGCACCGCATGCTCGCCACGCTGTTCGAGGATCGTGGTGTTCACCTCGAGCGCACGTACCAGCTGAACGTCGGTGGCAACACGGACTTCTTGAACATGCTCGAGCGTGAGCGTCTCGAGTCGAAGAAGATCTCGAAGACGAATGCTGTCACGTCGCAGATTGATCACGACATGGGTGCCGAGAATGTTCATATCGGCCCGTCCGATCACATTCCGTGGCTGACCGACCGCAAGTGGGCCTATATTCGCCTTGAGGGTCGCGCCTTTGGTGACGTGCCGTTGAACGCCGAGCTCAAGCTCGAGGTCTGGGACTCGCCGAACTCTGCCGGCATCGTGATCGACGCCGTTCGTCTGATCAAGCTCGCCCTCGACAATGGTATTTCGGGTCCGCTCGAGTGGCCTTCTGCCTACCTGATGAAGTCGCCTCCGGTCCAGCATCGAGATGAGCTCGCGCGCGAAGAGGTCGAGGCCTTTATCCGCAAGTACGGCAAGAAGCGCCCAGCCGCCACGGCCGCCAGGCGTGCACCGGCAAAGGTTGCTGCCAAGCGGGCGCCCGCGAAGAAGGCTCCCGTCAAGGCTGTCGCCAAAAAGGCTCCGGCCAAAACTGTCGCCAAGAAGGCGCCGGCGAAGACTGCTGCAAAGCCAGCCGCCAAGCGGACGGCAACGAAGGCCAAGCCCGCAGCACGCAAGCGCTAAGTCCGACTGCACTTCCCCCTGCTCGTTGACGGCGGGTGGCTCGAACTTCGGTTCGGGTCACCCGCCGTTGTCGTTTTCTCGTCAGAAGCGACATTTTGGGCCCGGGCCCAAAATGTCGCTTCCAATACTGTCGCCAAGAAGGCTCCCGTCAAGACTGGGGCCAAAAAGACCCCGGTAAAGGCCGCTGCAAAGCCACCCGCTGTTGTCGTTTTCTCGTCAGAGGCGACATTTTGGGCCCGGGCCCAAAATGTCGCTTTCGCGTATCGTGCGGGTATGCGCATTGCTGTTTTTGCCACGACACCGCTCGATCGACCGGGCCCCGAGAGCACGGCAGCGCTTGCTGTCGCGGAAGCGATTGCCGCCAAGGGCGTCGAGGTCGTGCTGGTGGGAACGGCCCGCAGCGCTGCTCAACAGGTTGCTGGTCGACTCGCAATCCGCGCACTGGAGCAGAGCGGGTCGGCAGCGCTCGCTCATACCGATCTTGGACCGCGCACCATCGTCGTTGGTGGTCCGACGATGACGTGGGCTACCGACGCAGCGGTCCGACGCGTAATTGGTGCCGGCGCGATCGATCTTGTCGTCATCGTTGGCGACGCTCACACGCCGATTACCGCAGTGGTTGAAGACGCTGCTCCCAGTGCGGAGCGCATTGGATTGACAGGTGCCAAGCGGGCCGCCACGGCACTGATCAAGCTCGCTGGCGACCCCGTTCGAGCACCATCCGCGCACGCCCCGGCCGAGCCGATCCTTGGTGACTTTCATCTCCACACGTGCTTCTCTCCCGACTGTGGCACTGGCATTGAAGAGCTCGTCGAACGAGCACTCGCCCTTGGTCTTGGCTCGCTGTGCGTGACCGATCACGACTCAGTTGCTGGCGGCTTCGCAGCCAAGGCTCACGTCGAAGCCAACGGAATTCCTCTGCACATCGCGGTCTCCAGCGAAGTCAAGACTCAGACCGGCGAGGTCATTGGCATGTACCTCAAGGAAGACATTCCCCCCGGCCTGTCCTTCACCGATACGGTCGAGGCGATGCGTGCCCAGGGTGCCTTTATCTACGTACCGCACCCGTTCGACAGCATGCACGCGATTCCCTCAGAGCCGCTGCTGGAGCGGATGGCGCCACTGATTGACGCACTCGAAGTCGTTAATGGTCGCCTGGCGCGCGAACGCTTCAACCACGAGGCTCTCGCCTTCTCTACGCGGCTTGGGCTACCGGCCGGAGCGGGCTCCGACGCGCACGTCCTCGATGGGCTCTTTACGGCTGGTCTCGAGCTGCCCGCTTTCCACGATCCCGCCTCGCTCGCGCTCGCGCTCGGCGATGCTCGCGTCGTGCGGCACCCGAAAAACATCCTCGCGCTGCAGGCGCGTAAGTGGTTCCGCAAGAGGAGGAAACCACTGCACGCCGAATGATCGGGGACGCGCCGTGGCTGAACCTGACCAGATCTATGAGCGGTACCTCGCCCGGGCGATTCGGGCCATGAATGCGCTGGGCGACGACATCGCCGAGCGTGATGACGACCTCGAGCCAACCGCTGCTCCCGTCCTTGGCTCGGGCCACCCGCTCGCCGACATCATGCTGCTCAAGACTCGCGCCCAGCCCGCAGAGGTGCAGGAGGGCGTCGCCTTCTTTGGACGCGCCGGTGGTGCGATCCTCAAGAGCGTGACCCGCGTCGGTATCGACCCCCTGTTGATCTATGGCACCAACTGCGCCAAGCGGGCCGACGACGACCTCACAGATGCGAGCGGTGCGCCCGCGATGTTCCTTCTGCGTGAGATCCAGATCACCGAGCCAAAGATCATCGTCTGCATGGGGCCCGAGACCGCCGCGTTCATCAACCTGATCAAGGTCCCGCTCGCTGAGCTGATCGATCCAGAGTTGATTGGCCAACTCCAGCAGTTGACGCCAACGATCGAGACACTCGTGACGCCGGATATCGACGAGTCGCTCGACGAAGAGTCCTCCAAGCGCCGCTTCTGGAAAGCCTTCCAAGAGCTCGGGCGCTGGTACTCCGCACTGCCGCCGTACTAGTCGTTACCTAGTCAGTGACGAGCGCGTCAGCCGCCGGCGTGCGCACGAAACGCGCCACGCACTCAACGTGCGGCGTGTGCGGGAACATATCGACCGGGCGAACGACCTCGAGGGCGTAGCCGCCCTCGGTAAACAGCACCGCGTTGCCCGCCAGCGTTGTCGGGTTGCAGGAGACGTACACAATCGTCTGTGGCTTGAGTTCGAGCACGCGCCGGACTGCCTTCGGCGTCAGGCCTGCGCGCGGTGGGTCAATCACGACGAGGTCTGGCATTGGCGCACCCGCCTCGATCAGTGGCTCGATTGCCTTAGCAACGTCGCCCGCAACAAACTCGGCGTTTTCGATGGTGTTACGCACCGCGTTCTGCGTTGCCTGCTCGACGGCATCCGCGACGATCTCGATCCCAACCACGCGTCCGGCGTCGCGCGCGAGTGCCAGCCCGATGGAGCCGATCCCGCTGTAGAGATCCCAGACCGTTTCCGTCCCCGTCAAACGAGACTCCTCGATGGCGATGCCGTAAAGCTTCTCGCACATCGCCGTGTTCGTCTGGAGAAAACCGTTATGCGGCACGTGGAGCGTGAGGCCGAGGATCTCCTCGCGATACCAATCCTGTCCGGTGATGATCTCGGTCGGGTGTCCCTGCGTCGTCTCGGAGAGGCCACTGTTCTTCGTCTGCAGCAAGCCGACAAAACCCGGCACGGACTCTTGGAGCTCATCAATCAGGTTGCCGAGCTTCGGTAGCTCGATATCCGTGGTGACGAGCGCGAGCAGCAGATCGCCGGTGCGGGCCGAGTGGCGGATGATCAAGTTGCGTAGTTCGCCCTCATGGAGCCGCTGGTCGTAGCCCGAGAGCCCCGTCGACTGCGCCCAACGCTGGACAGCATCCTTGGCGGCATTCGGCGCATCACCGATCAGGTAACAGCGGTCGATCTCGAGAACTTCGTCCCAGCGGCCGGCTCGATGAAAGCCCAGCACGGGACCCTGCTCCTCTTGCGTAAAGGTCAACTCGACCTTGTTGCGGTACTCAAGGTTGTCTTCTGCGCCCACGATGTCGTCGATCGGTACATCCGGCAGGTGTGCGATGCGTGTGATCGCGTCGCGTACGAGCTGTGCTTTCTCGCGCAACTGCGCGGGGTAGGAGAGCGCCTGCCAGCGACAACCACCACAGGCCCCAACGTGCGGACACGTCGGCTCGACACGATCTGGACCTGGCGTCAACAACTCAACGACGTCGGCCTCGCCATGCTTACGGCGCGACGTGCGCACGCGGACACGGACGTGGTCGCCAGGCAGCGCGCGATCAACAAAGACCACGAAGCCATCAATGCGCGCGACGCCACGACCGCCGGTTGCAAGCGACTCGATCACAACGTCGGCGACGTCACCACGGGAAGGACGGTCAGCCACGGAGCGGATCGTACGTGAGGGGGGCCGATCGGCGATCCGCACACGCCGGACAAAACCCGGCGCGTGCGGTCGAGATTAGGCCGAAGCGGACTTGGACTTGTCGTGACCCATGATCAGCAGGATGATCAAGGAGATGAGTGGGAAGAAAAACCCGAGTACCGTCCACAGGTTTTGGCTGCGGTTGCGGGTTCGAGCCATGCTTCGGCAGATCAACGCAAATCCGACTGCTATCGCGAGGGGGATGGCAATACTAAGAAACTGAGACATCTATACCTCCAAAAGTGACGCAGAATCGCGCGCGTAACTAGTCTACTCCGCGCAGAACGGCACTCAACGCGACGCGGCTAGAGGCTTCGCGCATGCTGCTGGAGAGCGACGCGCCTCACAGCATGGTCGGCTCGGCGGGAGCCGTCACGATGCGCCCGTCTACCCATTCCGCATTGCCATAGAGCGGCTCTTGACGGGAAACCATGCGCCCATCCCCGCCAGGCACCAAGTCGACAAGATCAAAGCGACGCGCCACGAGATCGATGTCAACGCGATAGTCGCGTCCGCCCTCACCCCAGGCGAAGGCAATCAGCACCGGCCGTGGCAGTTCGGGACCAATCACATCGATGCGTACCGTTGGCGTTCCGTGGAGCCCCACGAGGAGCCCAATCGTCGCAGCCTGCGGCGAACGGTTGAAGACCTCTGCGGCAATACCAGCGAGGTAGACCTCGTCGGATTCTCGCCGCCGCGCTCTCAGAATCGTGGCCTGTGCTGTCTGAGACTCATCTAGATCATGCTGGAGTTGTTCCATCCGTCGTTCCGACTCGGCGAGCGCAGCACGAACTGCTGCCCCCTCCGCTTCCGCGTCGGCGAGGCGCGCAGCCAACGTTTCGATCTCGGTTTCGCGCTCCACCGTGTGGTCGCGTGTGTCTTCGAGTCGCTCGACCGTTGTCTCGAGTTGCGTCTGAAGCGTGTTGACCTGCGCGGTTAGCGTGCGCACGGTGCGATCCGTCGTGTCGACAGGGACCACAATGGGAGCAGGCTCCTCTTCGCGGTGCCAACCATTCTTCTCAGCTCGGTCAAAACACAGAGGACAGACATGCACCGTCGAGCCCGAACGCTGCTCGGTAAAGGCCGCGGCACGCTCACCCGTCAGGAGATTCCGCCGACAGATCGAACATTGAATGTCGTTTGCACTGAGCATGCCGTACCGATGCTACCGAACGACGCCCTCCCAGAGGCAGGACTTTTTCGCTCAGCGCGATATATAGGGACATAAATCCGCACGTTCCCCCTCGGAGGGTTAGTAATTATGGGTACTGCTGAGTTGACCACATTTGGTCTCGTTTCGCTGATTGGTTACATCATCGTGGGCATTCGCCTGATGAACCTCTGCAACGCTTCCGGCGTTTCGAACGGCTGGTTTGCGTTCATTCCGCTGCTCAACTTCACCCGTTGGGCACGGCTTGCTGGCAAGAACCCGTGGCTCGTCTTGCTGTGGTTCGTGTTCATCATCCCTGGACTGATTCTCTCGCTGATCTGGCTGAACAAGATCTCTGAGAAGACCGGGACGAAGTCGCCGTGGTTCTGGGTCTACCTGATCGCCGCAATCGTCGCTTACGGCGGCACCACGATCTTCCACGGCACGGCGCAAATCATCGTCTCGCTGGTTCTGACCATTGCCATGATCGCTGCGCAGTGGATGATCTTTGACCCCACAAAGGGCACCAGCTCTACGACCGCAACGGTCTAACTCGCTCGAAAACGTTTTTGGACCCTGAGGGGGTGGCGCTCCGGCGCTGCCCCCTCAGTCGTTTCTAGGCTTCCTGCTCCGCCTTATACTCAGCCTCGAATGCGAGCTCCTGTTGCTTGTTCGGGAAGCCAATCGCGGCCACCATCAGGCCAATCGCAACCGCAATGAGGGCAGCAACGACAGCTGCGTATGAACCGTGGACAAACGCGTCGCGGGCGCCCTGAATAATCGCCTCACCGTACTGAGGAAATTTCTGCGCAAGCACCTCGGCCCCACCAAACGAATCACGCAGAATGCTCGCGGTCTGCTCAGTGACGTTGCTGCTCTCAGCCTTCGGGATGCCGGCCAGTTGAGTATTGACTGACGCCGTGTATTGACGGGTGAGGAAGACCGCCAAAATCGACTGCATGATAGCGGCGCCCAAGTCGCGCTGCAGGTCCGCCGTTGCTGACCCCATGCCCGCTCGGTGCTCCGGAACGGCAGACATAATCGAGCGCGATGCCGGGGTTCCTGCCAATCCAATGCCGATCCCAATCACCGCGAACGCGCCCCCAACCGGAAGGTACGACGACCCCTCGCGCCACGTAAACATCAGTGCGATACCCGCCAGCACAAAGGCGATGCCAACGACCATCGTCAGGCGGCTGCCGTAGCGCTCGATCATGCGTGCCGCAATGGGTGACACGAGGACCATCGTGACGCTGACAGGCAGCGCAGCGCAACCCGCTTCGAAGGTCGAATAGCCGAGTACGTTCTGTACGTACTGCGCTCCGATAAACATCGTGCCGACGAGCGTGCCAAAGACAATCAGTCCGGCTAGCGATGCCACCCAGAAGATTCTCCGCGATGCGATTTCGAGATCGAAGAGTGGGTTTGGCGCGTGCTTTTGACGCCAGAAAAACAGAGCAGAACCGATCACACTTGCACCAATCATGATGGCGCCAACGACTTCGTTGGCGGGGATCGAAACGAAGTGCAGACCCAGCGTCAGCAGACCGATCGCCACCACAGAGAGGGCGCCACCAAGGTGATCGACCGGGTTTTTATCCTCGCCGATGTTCTTTGGAATCACGAACAGTGCGAGCACGAAAGCGACTGCGGCGATCGGCACCGTCAAGATGAATGCCGATCCCCAGGCGAAGTGTTCGAGCAAGAAACCTGCAATTGCCGGGGCAAGTGCGGATGCACCTAAACCAAGTCCCGTCCAGAGTGCAATTGCCCGGGTCTGTAACTGCCCTTTGAAGAGCGCAACGACGATCGAAAGCGTGGTTGGAAATGCCATGCCAGCCGCGATTCCTCCGCCGATGCGTGCAATGACGAGTACATCGGTATTTGGCGCGAAGCCGGCGAGTAGTGCCATCGGAATCGACAACGCGAGGCCAGCCAGCAACATCCGCCGGCGGCCATAGCGGTCCGCAATGGCCCCGAGGTACAGCACCGACGCCGCGAGCCCAAGGGTGAAACCGACAGCGATCATGTTCAAGGAGACCTGCGTTGCCTCGAGGTCGCGGCCGATCGTCGGAAGCGTCACGTTGGCGACCGAAAGATTCATATTTGCGACAGCAGCACCAAGAATTAGCGCCGTCAGAATGACAGCGGCTCGTGGCGGTGCCTCAGACTGGTCCGTTTCGACACCGTGATCTGCAGCGCTCACGTCGACGCCTTCGCATCGTCTTGTGCGACGATCCGACCATCTGCAACTGCCGCTTCGAGAGATTCATAGTCCTTCTCATTTAGATCTGCGTAGGCGACACCAAAGCTTGTGATCGCAGTCTCGAAGCGGTTGGACGAGCCAAGGTACGCGGCGATCGCGACGGAGTCACCCGACCGTGCATGCGCCTTCGCAAGTGTCCATGCGCAGACTTGGCCGTAGCGGAGGAGGAGTCGTTCACTCATCTTCTCGACGTCCGCAGAGCCCTTCCAATCACGCAACTGACGCCAGTAGTATTGGCGTTCCTGCGGTCCACTGGCCCAACCAAGAAACGCATCACTCGCCGACTGCATCAGGCGCTGGCCTGCAACCACTCGCTGACCATGATGCGCGTAGTTGGAGGGAGAGAGATACGGCTCGAGCACGGAACTCTGTGCCTCTTTGACTTGAAGGAACAAAAGATCGTTCTCATCCGCACCCTGTAACAGCACGATGACGCAGCGCGTACCCACGGAGCCAACACCAACAACTTTGATCGCCGCGTCGACGTACGTGTAGCGATCGAGCAATACCTTCACGTCGTCACGGACAGATCCTCGATACTCCCGAAAAGCCTGCAAGACGATCTCGGTGGGGTCATCACCAAGCAGTGTGGCCACGTCGGCGAGCGGCACGATCAGGGGAGGCTCAGCCACAATACGGCGCTTCCCATCAACAACTTTCGTAAACCGCGAAGCCGCTTGGAGATGATCTTTGCCTCGAGCACGCTCGGCGACCGCAGCTGCGTACGCGCGCCACTCGTCGTCGGCGACCGTCTGCAACGCGACGTCAACCTCGAGCTGTCGATGCCACGTCTCGAGCGCGGTCAGATCGGCAAACTCACGCATCGCTGTGCGATACCGCTCTGCCGTGGCAAACGCAATTTCGCGCTGCCGATTGGCCTTGAAGCCGCGGTCGCGCGCGGCGACCACCACGCTCGCTACAAGACGCTTGACGTCCCACTCGAATGGTCCCGGTAGGGTCTCGTCGAAATCATTCAAATCGAAGACGAGAGCACGCTCTGGCGACCCAAAAATGCCGAAGTTGAGCAGATGCGCGTCGCCGCAGAGTTGAACATTCAGACCTGACGACGGTGCAAAGGCGAGATCGTGCGCCATCAGTGCTGCGGAGCCGCGATAGAAGGTAAAGGCTGAGCGCAGCATGCGCCCGTACCGAATCGGTACGAGCCACGCCAGCCGATCAGCATCGCCTGCACCAATAATGCCAACGGCGTCACGACCAGCCATCGTCGCGCCCGTCTCACTAAGTCCGGCTAACGGCAGGGCCGTCCGAACCGCCTTGCCGGCCACGCGACGCTCTTCGCGCGTCGCGTGCAACGGCCATTCACCGGTCGTCTTTGTCATACCGGGAGTCTAATCGCGCTTGTAAAGCAGCGCCGAACTCGCGGCACGTGTGTCCGAGTGGAGCCAGTCGGGATCGAACCGACGACCCCCTGCTTGCAAAGCAGGTGCTCTCCCAGCTGAGCTATGGCCCCAGGTGCGGAAGTACTTCCGCACGGCGCATTGTGCCGCGTCTCGCAAATCTGCGTCGCATGCGTACACTTCGGCCCGAATGAACGGCCTCACGCTCTACGGCGCCATTGCCGTCACCTTCATGATGTTGATGTACGCGCTTGAGAAGCGTGGCGCAATCTTCGTCGCACTGTTTGCCGTTGGCTGCCTGCTTTCATCCGCCTACGGCTTTATGTCTGGCGCATGGCCGTTTGGCGTCGTCGAGCTGATCTGAGCAGGCGTTGCCCTTAACCGCTACCGCACGATGCGCCCGACCACCTAACCTTCCGACATGGCCGCCATCTTTTCGCTCACTGGACGCAGGGCACTCGTAACCGGCGCTGGCTCTCCGGACGGGATCGGGTTTGCGACGGCACGCCTACTGGCCAATCAAGGTGCAAGCGTCGTCTTGACCTCCACCACCGAACGGATTCACGATCGTGCAGCAGAGCTTCGCGAGCTGGGAATGACCGCGACAGGCATTGTTGGCGACCTCTCTCACGCTGAGGTCGCAACGGCCCTCGTTGATACGGCAGCCGCGACCCTCGGCGGGCTCGACATCCTCGTCAACAACGCTGGCATGACGCAGACAGGCGAGCAGGTTGCCGGAGGATCGCTTGCGGATCAGCCGCTCGCTGAGTGGGAGCGGCAATTGCAGATCACGCTGATGACGACGGTATTCACCACGCGCGCGGCGATTCCCCACATGCGTCGCAATCAGTACGGGCGGATCGTGATGGTCTCGAGCGTCACAGGCTCACTCGTCGCAATCGATGGAAGCAGCGCCTACGGCACAGCGAAGAGTGGAGTCGACGGACTCATGCGTGCAACGGCGCTCGAAGAGGGACGCAACGGCATCACCTGCAACTCCGTGGCACCCGGCTGGATTCACACGGGCTCTGCATTACCCGACGAGATCGTCGCGGGGACGTACACGCCTATTGGTCGGCCAGGGACTGCTGACGAGGTCGCCGCGGTCGTGGCGTTCCTCGCCAGTGACGAGGCGTCGTATGTGACGGGCCAACCGTTTGTCGTCGACGGTGGCAACACGATCCAAGAGCTGAAATTCGGATAATGCCCAACACGCACGACGCGATCGTCGTTGGTGCGGGTATCACCGGACTCGCCGTCGCTACCCACGTCGCAGCGGCTGGACTGGACGTGCTGGTCCTCGAGGCACGCGATCGTGTTGGTGGGCGACTACTGAGCGTCCCCGCCAGTGATGGACACCACGGTGTTGATCTCGGCGCATCTTGGTTTTGGGCCGACGAGGCGCGCGTATACGAACTCGCCCAAAACCTCGGTCTAGCAACACATGCGCAGCACACCGCTGGAGATGCGCTGTTCCAGACGAGCGAGGCCCTGCAGCGGCTCGAGGGCAATCCGATCGATGCGCCCGCGCTGCGCTTCCACGATGGTGCGCAGTCCCTTCCGCTCGCGCTCGCGACCAGCCTCTCCTCATCGATTCGATTCGAGGAGCCCGTCCATGGGTTGCGTATCGTCGGCGATGGGCAGGTCGCGGTCGCGCATCGTGGCGGCACCACGAACGCACGGTGTGTCGTCGTCGCCGTGCCACCCGCACTGGCGGTGACGGACATCGTCTTCGAGCCAGCACTACCTGTCGAACTCGCGCGGCTGGCCGAGCGCACACCTGTCTGGATGGGAACGACGGCGAAGGTTGTTGCAGAGTATGAGGCGCCGTTCTGGCGGCGCGACGGTCTGGCGGGCTCGGCGATCAGCTACACCGGTCCACTGCGAGAACTGCACGACCTTGGTGGCCCCGGCGACCAGGCAGCCGCGCTCTTCGGCTTCGCGATGCCCACGCCTGAGCCCCTCGAGCGCGACGCGATCATCGCGCAACTGGTGGCGCTGTTCGGTCAACAGGCACGTGCTCCGCTCGCCTTGCACGTGAAGGACTGGCGGACCGAGCGGTGGACCTCACCCGCGCATGTCGAACAGCTCGGCGCGTACGACACCTACTCCGACCCTCGCTATCGAAACGCGATTCACGAGCGTATCTGGTTGGCCTCCACCGAAACCGGCCCCGACCACGCCGGCCACATAGAGGGTGCATTGGCAGCCGCCGAGGTGGTCGGCGAAGCCGTCTGCGGTCTACTCGGCGCTCAACGGTAATCGGCGACGACGCTCCAGCGCCGCAACGCGCCTACGTCTCCCAGTCGAACTCTCCCGACGCCTGCGTGTCGGACCAACCGGTCTCTTCCGTGGCGTCAGCCGTGGTGTTCGTCTCCCAGTCGAGCCGAACCGCTGGGTGCTCACCCGTCTCTTCCTCTTCGATCCGCGCGCTGTCTTCGGTCTTGAAGAGCGCGTGATTATCGAACGGATCTGCCGGAATAAACTCTTGGAGAGGCATATCCTGCTCAAGACTTGAGTTCTTGCGCTTGAGTGCGAGATGTTCCTCGATGATCGAGGCAAACAGCGTCTGGTCGTCCGACATGGAGACCTCCCGGGTCGGTATTGCTTACAAACGACGATGCGAAGTCTACCGTGCACCGGTTCGCTATGCGGGGATTGCCGACGATTTACGCCAAGGCCAGTACGCTGCCTGCATGCCTGACACCGCTCCGTTGAGCGAAAACGCGGTAACCCAAATTGTCGATGAGGCGATGGCGGTCTGCGCGGTTCCTGCACCTACCTTCGCGGAGTCTGAGCGCGCTGCGCTGGTCCAAGGGTTACTCGCCACAGCAGGCTGGAACGCCACCGTTGATGCCACCGGCAACGTCGTCGCCCGGACCGGAAGCGACGGGCCAGCACTCGCCCTCGTGGCTCACCTCGACACGGTCTTCCCCGGCCTGACAACGATCCCCATTGTTCGCGACGGAGTGCGCCTGACGGGTCCCGGCATCGGTGATAACGCCCTCGGCATCGCCGCCATGCTCCACGTCGCTCGCGCGTTAGCGAACACACCACCAACCCGGCCCGTGCTGTTTGCGGCAACGGTCGGCGAGGAAGGGCTCGGCGACCTCCGCGGCGTCACAGCGCTGCTCGACACAGAGCACGTTCGCGCACTGATCGCGGTCGAAGGCCACGGTATCGATTGTCTCGCCGTGGGCGGCGTTGCCTCGATTCGCCTGCGCGCCGAATTTTCTGGCCCCGGTGGACACTCGTGGAGCGACCGCGGACGCGGCAGCGCGATTCATGCCCTGATCGAGGCCGGCGAGCGGGCACTGTCGGCCGCACCACCCGCGGCGTTCAATATCGGGGTGATCGAGGGTGGTACGACCGTCAACGCCATTGCCCAGTCCGCAACCATGGTGATCGACATTCGACATAACGACCCGCGCGTTGTCAGCGCAGCGCACGCCCGTGTGGAGCGCGCACTCGCAACCGCACTACCGAACGACGTACGCGTCGACGTCACCGTCGTCGGCAATCGTCCCGGTGGTTCGAACCGCCCCAACGACCCGCTGCTCAAAGCCGCTCGAGCGGCACGGGCCACCGTCGGGTTGGGTCCTGCCGAAGAGGTCTTCGCCTCGACCGATGCCAACGCGGCCCACGCTCGAGATATCCCAGCAGTCGGCATCGGCATCACCCGTGGCGACTTTGCGCACCGAGAAGACGAATGGATCGCCGTGCCTCCGATCGCGCTTGGCGTTGCCAGCCTGCTCGAACTCGTTCGTCTGCTCGACTAGATGCCGTGCAGAAACGGTGCGTGGGCTATAGAATTCGGTCTAACTGAATGCCCGCTGCCTCTAAGGGAGACACTTCGTGATCGCTGTCATCATCATCGTCGTCATCGTGATCGTTCTCGCACTGATCGTCGCGGGCACGTACAACGGTCTCGTCCAGGCACGCAACCGCTGCGATGAGGCGTGGAGCACCATCGATGTACAGCTCAAGCGCCGCCACGACCTGATCCCAAACCTCGTCGAGACCGTCAAGGGCTACGCCACGCACGAGAGCGAGGCCTTCGAGAAGGTCAGCAATGCGCGCGCCGCAGCGATGAGCGCAAAGTCGCCCGGCGAGAGTGGCGTCGCAGAAGGCTTCTTGAGCCAGGCGCTCGGCGGCCTGTTCGCAATCGCCGAGGCCTATCCGCAGCTTCGTGCCGTTGAGTCCTTCACGCAACTCCAGGCCGAGTTGTCGAACACCGAGGATCAGATTGCTGCTGCCCGTCGCGTCTACAACGGCAACGTTCAGACGTACCTGACAAAGACGCAGCAGTTCCCAGGAGCACTGGTGGCGGGACCCTTCGGCTTCACGAAGCGCGACTTTTTCGAGATCGACGATCCCGCCGATCGCGAGCCCGTCAAGGTCGACTTCTCGAAGTAGTCCATTCCGCGTCGCCGATCGGCGCGATTGGGGTATTCTGCTCGTCCACGGGCCCGTAGCGCAGTTGGGAGCGCGCCTGGATCGCACCCAGGAGGTCGGCGGTTCGATCCCGCCCGGGTCCACTCCTCAGCCGGCCACATCGCGCCGGCTGAGCATGAGGAGAGATCATGGACGGACTCATCGCAGGGCACGACATTGGCATCGATCTCGCCTTGCAGATCATCGCTGCAGCCCGCGAGGAATCGACACGCCAGGGCCACCTGATGTCAATCGTTGTCGCCGACCGCGCCGGCAACCCCGTTGCCAGTGCTCGTATGGACGGCAGCCCGCTCGGCGCGTACTTTATCGCCGTCGATAAGGCCTACTCGTCTGCGCTCTGGAACTGCCGCACCGGCGAGATGGCAGACGTGAGCCTGCCCGGCAACGGCGACTGGGGCTTCGACAAGACCATCGGTGGCCGCATGATCGTCTTCGCCGGCGGCGTCTCCGTGCGCAAGGACGGCGTCCAGATCGGCGCGCTCGGTATCTCCGGTGCGCTCAGCGAGGAAGACGAGGCAGTCTGCCTCGCCGCCCTCGCATCGCTCGGCCTTGAGGGGTAGTTCTCACCATGGACGTCATCCTCGTCCGCCACGCAATCGCCGAGACACGCGATGCAGATCGCTGGCCACACGACGCACTGCGACCGCTCAGCGCCCATGGGCGTGAACGGTATGCACCAGCCGCACGCGGGATCACCGAACTCGTGGAACGAGTCGACGTTGTCCTCTCGAGTCCCTACGTACGGGCCTGGCAGACCGCAGAGATCCTCGCCGAAGAGGCAGGCTGGCCCGACCCCGACGTCTGCACCGAACTCGCTGCCCACGCCCCCGTCACCGAAGCACTGATCGTGCTGACACAACTGCCAAGTGACATCACCGTGGCGTGCATCGGCCATGAGCCCAACATGACCGGTCTCGCGCAAGCACTCGTGCGCCCGAAGGATGGCCACGAACTCGGCTGGTTCAAAAAAGGCGGCGCGGCCAACGTGCGCTTCCGAAAAGGGGTTGAGGTCGGTGGTGGACGCTTGCTCTGGGCGTGTACGCCAAAAGAACTCCGGCAGCTCGACGCGTAGGGAACACGCCTAAAACACGTCGAACGACAGCGCACCCGTCGCGCGGGGCAGCGTCTTTGTCCAGAAAACGTGGCCACCAGTGCACAGACGAAACGAGCTGCCCTCCGGGACAGCCCGTTTCTGGTGCATGGAGACCTTGATTCGCTCCGCGAATCAGCCCAGTAACGTGGGGGGTGTTTTGGGGCTACGCCCTAAAACACATCCCACGTGATCTGCTTTGTCTCACTCATCGCATCCAGAATATGCGTCGACAACTCGCGACCAGCACCCGACTTTTTGGCACCACCAAACGGGGCCATCTGATCCCAGTAGTTGGTGGTTTCGTTGATGTGGACGGTGCCGTGGCAGAGCTCTTCCGCGTAGCGCCAGGCGGTACGGAGGTCTTCGGTGAAGACGGCGGCGGTGAGGCCGAACTCTGTCTCGTTGGCGATACGGATTGCCTCGTCATCGGTGTCGAACATGATGATTGGGGCGACGGGGCCGAAGGTCTCTTCTTGAGCAATACGCATGTCGCTCGTAATGCCAATCAGGACCGTGGGCTCATGGAGACGGCCCTCTGAGCCGCCGCCGTAGACAACCGTGGCGCCCTTGGCGATGGCGTCGGCGATGTGCTCTTGCGTGCGCACAAGGTTCGTATCGGTCGCGACAGGACCCATGTCCGTTGCCTGATCGAGTGGATCACCGAGCTTGAGCGCCTTCGTGCGCTCGACCAACAACTCAACGAACCGATCCTGTACGTCGCGATGGACGAGGATGCGCTCGGCGGCCGTACAGCACTGGCCTGCCAGGTAGAAGCAGCCCATGATCGCCGCGTCGGCCGCGTGCTCTAGGTCTGCATCGGCTCGCACGATCTGCGGACCATTGCCACCCAACTCGAGCACACGGTTCTTGAGGCCTGCATCGCGCGCGACCTTCTCGCCCGTCGTCACCGAGCCGGTAAAGACAACCGTGCCGACCGAGTCATGGCGCACCAGCTCGCCACCAATGTCACCGCTCCCGTGCACAAGGTTGATGGTGCCGGCCGGGAAACCCGCCTCGTGCAAAACCTCGACGAACATGTTGGCGCAGATCGGTGCGATCTCCGACGGCTTCCAGACCAACGTGCAACCCAGCGCCAAGCCGTAGACGATCGGAATGCCAGCGATATCAACCGGGAAGTTCCACGGGCTAACCGCGGCGACCACACCGATCGGCTCCTGCACGATCATGATCCGCTTGGAGCCATTGCGCTCCTGCGTCGAGGGCAAAACCTGGCCGCGGTAGCGAATCACGTCCTCGGGGGCGCGCCGGAAGTGATCGACGGTGAACTCTTCCATCTCTTCGATCGCCTCGCGGATGGTCTTGCCGGTCTCGCGTGTAATCATCTCCGCGATCTCTGGGTTGCGACGCTCGCAGACCTCAAAGGCATGCCGACAGATGTCAACGCGCTTCATCAGCGGCATGCGACGCCACGCCGGGAAAGCGTCGGCTGCGGCTTTGACGGCGGCCTCCAGCTGCGCACTCGAGGCCGCATTGACCGAACCGACGAGACTGTTGTCCCACGGGCTGTGAACCTCGATCAGCTCGCCCTCGCCCGCGTGCCACTCGCCCGCGATAAACGCCCCTGGATGCACTGTGGTCATGACTCCCCCTCGATACTCAAAACTCGTATGAGGGCAGCGTAGCCAATCGGCGGGGTTCGAATCCAGCCGCGACTCCAAAACACGTGCCCATAAAAAAGGGCCCCCGAGGCCGGCCGAAGCCGACCCCGAGGGCCCGAGTACTACAAGGAACTAGTCGCCCGAAGGAGCCGACGTTCCCATCAGGTCATAGACATGCGGAGAAGGCTGCTCGTCCGAAGGATCCTTGAACGAGAACTTCTTGCCCGTCTGGTGCTGACCAATAACGTACCCGGCAACAGCAATCACGATGACTGCGACGCCGCACAGGACTGCCTGCACGAAGTATCCGGTCACGTTCGGCATACCGTCAGCGTTGACATCCGCCCAGTTGACGAGATATCCCGTGTACTTCATCCAGATGATGCCGACGACTGTGCCGACCACGTTGACGATGACGCAAACCCATGCGATCGCCGTCCACGCCGAGCCAAGCCGCAGGGGACGCGGCCAATTTGGTCGATCCTTGCGCAGGAGCAAGAAGCCCGAAAGCGCGAGGATATGTGCCAGCACATACCCGATATTACCCGCCACCAAGATGAACAGAAGGGACGGAGCAAAGAACAGGAGGCACAGGTTGAACACCATGTCGAGCGCCATTGCGCGACCCGGCACGTTCTTGTCGTTGAGCTTCGCAAGCCACTGAACCGACAGGCCTTCTTTCGCCATGCCGTAGAGCGCACGCGAACCGTCCATCGTTGCTGTGTTCATCGAGAGCAGGAGACCTGCGCAGAGGAACACGGTGAAAACGGCACCGAGGAACGAACCGACGGTCTGATCAAGAGCAGTCGTCAGGAACGCGATGTACGTCGTGTCCTTGGCAATTGCATCCATACCAATGACCGCAACCACCGTCAACGGCAGCAGGGCCGAGAGGACAACGCCCATGATCGACGTCGAGAGAAGTGCCAGACGCGTGTCTTCCTTCGTGTCGTGATACTCCGGCGCGAACGTTGCTGGTGCCTCAGGGAAGTACGAGGACCACGCGATCACCCAGAACCACACGATACCCATGATAATGGCCTGTCCCATCGAGGGAGTGCCGCCGTAGAACGACACGTTGCCGTTGATCGTATCGGTGTTAAACACCCAATCAATGTTGCCGTTCGAGAGCTGGCCCTTGAGGATCGGAATGATCGCAAGAGCAGCGACGGGAATGACCATCATGATGCCGGTGGCGTACGAGAACCACACAGCCGGGCGCATACCCGCGTAGTTGAAAATAAAGCACGCCAGGATGCAGACCGTGCCGATCAGGCGCGGCCATGTCACATCAAAGAACGCGACGTGCCAGATGGTTGCAAGAGCCTCTGGCTTGAAGCGCGACAGCAGCAGGGTGCCGATGATGCCACCGTAGATTGCGAGCACGGACGACCAGGCGAACCAGTAGCCGAACGTTGCAATCGGGCCGGCCAGCGAGAAGTGCTGACGCCAACCCTCTTTGGCGTACATCGAAAGGCCACCGGACTTGTCGGGGAACATCGCTGCGGGCTCAGCGTAGATATACGCAGAGAGTCCGCCGACGAGTGCCGACAAGAACCAAATGGTCGAGGCCCACACGGGGCCGAGTGTCAGGGTCGATCCCGCAATACCCGCGAGGATGAACCCTGGTCCGGCGAGTCCGATCACGAACCCGTCGTACCACCTCATGGACTTAATAAGTCCGGCTTGATCGAGCGATACTTCCGCTCCTGGCATGTCTCCTCCTTCTCACAAGCCCGGCTCTCCATCCGGGTCATGGCAGAAGAGTACAGACTGGAGTTGCCGTTGCCTAGAGATGCGTTCACAATGGATATATGGCCCCTGCCCCGATCGTCATCAAATGTGAGTGCGGTGTCGAAACCCGTGGACGTTCCGGTGAACTCGTTCGTTGCCAAGGTTGTGGAATGAAGTACAACACCGCAGACGATGCGCATCTGTTCAACCTCCTTGCGGCATCCGCTCAACGGAAATTCAAAGTGTTATCGCGCATGGGTATCGGCTTTGTTGGCTTAATTGCACTCGGCGGGTTCTTCACGATGCAATACATCGGACTTATCGGTGGCGTCGTGCTTGCCGGTGGCCTGTGGTTCGGGCTGGTCATGCCGTATATGAAACGACGCGTGCTCGCCTCGACGACGGCTCGTTACACGCCGACGATCACTGCCTCTCGTAAATGACGACGGCTGTCCGAGACCGCGCGCCGGAGGCAATCGATGCCCCTGAGCGCACGGAGCGGCGGCCCGTCATGCTCGTGACGCTTGACGTCTCTTTCGATCCAGAGGCGGCCGCGACAGCAGTCGCTGCTGCGATTGAGGCGAACTCAGACCTACTCGTCTGTCTTGCTGTCTCACTTCCGGTTGGTAACGCCAATGCCGCCGCGCGTCGGACGATGGGGAATCCCGTCGTGCACGATGAGATCAAACAACTTGTCGCGGACGCGCGCGCGTCGGGCGCGCGAGCGCAATTCTTTGTCTACAACTCACCACGCCCCCTGTCGGCAACGATCGGCATCGCCAAGACGCGCGAGATTGGCCTGCTCGTCTTCGGTCCCGATCGCAAGCGCTACGGCCGCCTGCGTTTCCGCCTGCACGCCCGCACGTTGCGGCGCAAGGCCGGCTGCCTCGTCTGGCCGCTCGAATAGACGGTCTAGTAGCGCAGCGGTACGCCTTGCAGCGCGCGACGCACGGCATCGTCGAACGACATGCGCTCCTTAGGTACGAGCTGAAGGATGTCGTCGTTGAGACAGATCGTCTCGTTGCGTAATCCCTCGACGAGCGGTCGGGCAATGTTGGTGTCGACATCCGTCACGAATCCACACCAGAGCGATGAGAGCGACGGAGACAGCACGGGCACTGGCAAGATGAACGGCTTGCGACGCCCCGCCAACACTGCGGTGCGCTCCATCATCTCTTGGAACGTGAGGATGTCGGGGCCACCAACGTCGAGGACTCGGCCGTACGCCGCCGGGAGCGCGCAGACACCAACGAGGTAGTCGCGGAGGTCGGCAAAGGCAATCGGCTGCGACCGCGTCGTCACCCAGCGTGGCGTGACCATTGCTGGCAACCGGTGAACAAGGTCGCGCATCATTTGGAAGGAGGCGCTGTGCTGGCCGATCACCATCGCCGCACGCAGCGTCGTAACGGGCACAGAACCTTCAGAGATGATCGCCCCCGTCTCGTGCCGACTCTGGAGATGGTGCGAGAGTTCCGGGTCACTATCGCCAAGACCACTGACGTAGATGATCTGCTTGACGCCCGCAGCCTCTGCTGCCCCCGCCGCATTGCGCGCGGCTTGGCGGTCGAGCTCGGCGAAGTCTCCACCGGCACCCATCGAGTGGACCAACCAGTAGACAACGTCGAGTCCCTCGAAGACTCGATCGAGCGAGGCGCGATCGAGTGCGTCGCCTTGGGCAACTTCGATCCCCTCAACGAGCTCGAGGTCGGCATTCGGCCTGCGCGAAATTGCGCGCACCTTCGCGCCCTCGTCGCGCAGCGCGGGAATCAGACGACGACCGACATACCCCGACGCTCCAACGACGCCAACTTTAAGCCCGTCGAGTCGCCCCGCTGTGTCGAGTGGTGGTGGCGCCACCGGGATCGGGTCGATCACGCGGGCAATCGACCGCAGACTGCGCTTGGTCACCCAGCCGTGCACGAAGTGCTGTCCCAGCGTGTAGGGCGCCGCGATCAGAAACGTCTTGATGCGCAGGTGCTCGAAACGAGGACGGTAGCCATCGACGACGACACCCAGGTGGACGCCGTCGCCTTCGACGCGGGCGATCAAACGTAGGTTGCCCGCAGCGCCCGAGCAGGCCGAGCCTCCGATAATCGGCAGGACTACCTCGATTCCACCCTCGACTTCTTCGATCGTGGCAGCATCGAACGCGAGGATCGTGACGCCCGTCTTCGCGACCATGAGACGGATCGGACCGAGCGCCTCGCCTTCAGCGCGGACGACGCCACCGAGCGACCGCTGCAAGCTCGTCCAGTACGCATCGGCGATGCTCTCTGCAGACGTTGCAGTAGGAGGAAGCACGGGGTTCGCTGGCGAGAGCCAGTATTCGCTGTGCTGATTGGCGACGCTTGTCCAGTATTCCATCGTTGACTTCTTCGCAGCGTTTACGCCATCAGACCGGTGCTTTTTAAACACTCGCGTCGGCGATCCGCTCAAGGTGGTGTTCACGGGCCACACGCGCCAGGTCGACCATCCGCTTGGCCCGCTCCGGATCGACGCGATTCTGTGTCTTACCGTCGATCTTCAAGGCCGTACCGACGATGATCCCGTCGGCGGTTTCGAGGATGCGCTCCGCCGTGTCGTGTCGCACACCGGTGTTCGCGAGCACAGGCATATCGGGGCAGGCCGCCTTGGCCTCTTCGAGGTCGGCAAAGCGAAACGC
>JBAXOM010000007.1:0-32677 GCA_037133215.1 Thermoleophilia bacterium
GAGGCGAACCGTCAGGTGATCATCTTCTAGGTGCCATTCTTGCCACGAATGTCCGTAACGGGTCAGGCCCGATCTGGACATTCGTGGCATCAGTAGCCATCCGCCCTCACCAGCGGCATACTTTCGGCATGCCTGCGCACCCGCTTGATCCTCTTAGCCCCGACGAGCTTGCCGCTGCGATCGAGATCGTTCGCCGCGAGCAGAACCTCAACCAGAACCACCTGTTCGTCTTTACACTGCTTGACGAGCCCGCCAAGGATGTGCTCGCCGCGTGGAAACAGGGCGACCCGATCGATCGCGCCGCTCGCATCACCGTCTGGGACCGCGCCGAGGGACTGCTGATCGAGAGCGTCGTCGGGCTTGACGGAACGATCCGCCGCTGGGAACCACAGCCAGGCCAGAAGGCCGCGCTGCTCGGACCCGAGGCGACCGCCTGCATCGCTGCCGCCAAGAGCGACCCGCGTGTACTCGAAGGGCTGCGGAAGCGCGGCATCGACGACGTATCGCAGATCCACATGGAGACCTGGCCCTTCGGCATCGACGTGCCGGAACACCTCGACGATGGGCGCCGACTGTTTTGGACCCCGATGTGGCACCGCCCCACGCCCGACGCCAACCAGTACGCGCATCCGATCGGCGGGCTCCACGCAATCGTCGCGATCGACACGGCCGAGGTTGTCGACGTCGAAGACGCCGACGGGATCCCGACGCCCCAGACGCCTGGCCCCTACCGCATCAGCCAGACCGGTGGCGACGTCACACTGAAGCCGCTCGAGATCGTCCAGCCCGAGGGCGCCTCGTTTACCGTCGATGGCTGGGAGATCAACTGGGAGCGCTGGCGCTTTCGCCTCGGCCACTGCCAACGTGAGGGCCTCGTCATCAACGACGTGCGTTTTGACGATGACGGGACCGAGCGCAAGATTGCTCACCGTATGTCGATCGCCGAACTCGTCATCCCCTACGGCGACATCGGCATCAACGGTGCGGCACGCAAGGCCGCCTTCGACACAGGCGAGTTTGGCCTCGGTAACTACACGAATTCGCTCACGCTCGGCTGTGATTGTCTCGGCGAGATTGTCTACCTCGATACGGTGGTTGCCGACGCGGCGGGCGAGATCCACGTGACGAAGAACGGCATCTGCCTCCACGAAGAAGACTTCGGAATTCTGTGGAAGCACACCGATACAGACGGGCACGTTGAGGTGCGGCGCAGCCGTCGTTTCGTTGCCTCCTCGATCGCGACAATCGACAACTACGAGTACGGCTACTTCTGGTACTTCTACCAGGACGGCACGATCGAGTTCGAAGCCAAATTGACGGGCATTGTGCTAACCCGCGCTGGCATTCCCGGCGAGCAAAACCCGTCCGCATCCGAGCTCGAGCCGGGCCTGCTCGCGCCATACCACCAGCACCTCTTCTGCGCGCGCCTCGACCTCGACGTCGACGGCGCCAGCAACACCGTCTACGAGGTCGACGCGGTCGCACACCCGATGGGGCCAGACAACCCGGCTGGCAACGCGTACTTCACGCGCGAGACACCGCTCGCCTCGGAGAGCGTGGCACAACGAGTCATTGACCCGTTTGCGAGCCGCTTCTGGAAAGTCGTCAACCCGACGCGCACCAATCACATGGGCAAACCCGTCGGCTACAAGTTAATGCCCGGCGGCGCCTCCTGGCCAATGGCCGATCCAGAGTCCGTGATCGGCAAGCGAGCGCGCTTTATGTACCACCACCTCTGGGTCACTCAGCAGAGGCCAGACGAGCTCTATCCGGCCGGCGACCACCCGTACCAGCACGAGGGCCTCGACGGTCTACCGCGCTGGACAAAAGCTAACCGTCCGCTCGAAGAGGAAGACGTCGTACTCTGGTACACGTTCGGTACGAACCACATCCCGCGCACCGAAGACTGGCCCGTGATGCCTGTCGAGCACACCGGGTTCCACCTCAAGCCGAGTGGGTTCTTTCGTCGCAGCCCCGGCATCGACGTGGCTGCGAGCGAGCCGAAGCACTGCTGTAGCACGGACACGCAGGACGCCAAGGATTGAGTGGATCAGCTTTGCTTTGGGGTCTGACCCCAAAGCAAAGCTGATCCGCACCTACTTGAGCAGCGGCGCGATTTCTTGAAGCTGCGTGATGCCCGTCGGGTCGGACTCGTCGCCGAGCGCCTGGATCGCGACCTGGTCTGCACCGGCGTCGAGATGCTCACGGAGCTTGGTCACGACCGTCTCGGCATCGCCGTGCGCGACGAGGGCGTCGATCAGACGATCCGAGCCACCGTTAGCAATGTCGTCCTCGGTGAAGCCCATCCACATCAGGTTGCGCTTGTAGTTCTCGATCTGGAGATACCAGCCAATTGCGCCGCGGGCACGCTCGCGCGCCTTGCCGGCATCGGTCTCGATGATGATCTTGTGCTCGGGGATCAGCAGCGGGTCGGGCCCGAGGATCTCGCGGGCGCGAGCGGTGTGCTCGACGGGGACGAGATACGGGTGCGCACCAAGTGACAGGTCGCGTGCGACCTCAAGCATTGGCTTACGCAGCGCCGCAATGATCGTCTGCACGGGAGCGACGGGATCCGCCGATGCATCTGGCGTGCTGAAGTCGGTCTCGTTGAGCTGCGTCAGGTACTCACGCATCTTCGCGACCGGCTTGAGGTATGTCGCGCCACGTGGATCGACCTGTGGCGGGTGGCTGACGCCGAGCCCCAACAGGAAGCGGTCGTCGAACGAGTCGTTGAGCGTGCGGGAGGCACTCGCCGAGGCAAGCGCGTCACGGGCCCAGACGTTGGCGATACCGCTCGCAACCATGATCTTTTTCGTGGCTCCAAGAATGACTGCACCGTTCGAGTACGACTCGCGCACGCCCATGCCCTCGGGGTACCAGAGGCACGTGTAGCCCGCAGCCTCGACCGCGGCCGCGGTCGGTCGACCAAGCGCAGCTGGCACAGCAGTTAGTGCACCCACCCAGGCGCCCCACGTACCGAGTTTGCTGCGCATTGCTGCGCGATCTTCGCTGAGTCCCATCGTGTCCCCTTGGTCGAACTGGTCTGGCGACATGATGCCGCCAATTGCTCTTTGCGTCCGCACATACTCCAAGCCTTCACGCACACCGGCCACCTACAAGCGCGTGGTGCAGTCACGTCACGACGCATTAAAACGTGACAACAAAGCGAAAAGAGTTTTCGTAGGCGGACATTTTGGGCCCGGGCCCAAAATGTCCGCCTACCACCAAGTACCCTTCAGCCCATGCTCGACGCAGCCACGACCAAGACCCTTCGCCGCGTACTCGCGGAACGACCCGACAAGCCGCTCGGCATCGTCCTCGACGTGGGCTTTACGAACGGGCTCGCATCCGCCCGCGCGCTGCGCGACGCCGGTGCACCCGTGATCGTCGTCGACCACCGCAAAGGCGCGCTTGGTTTTCGGTCGCGCGGCGTTGCCCCCGTGCTGGCACCCGACCCAGCCGTTGACGAAGAGGGTTTCATCGACGTGCTCGCCGAGATTGCAGCCCTGACCGGACGTACCGGCTTCCTCTTCCCCACGCACGATGCCCACCTCGTCGCCGTCTCCAAGCACGCCGACCGCATCAAGCCGCTCGTGCTGCCCGGCTCGCACTGGGACATCATCGAGCCGCTGATGGCGAAGATCCCTCAGATCGAATTAGCCGAGCGCGCCGGCGTGCCCGTGCCCCGCTCGTTTATGCCGACGACGCGCGAAGAGGCCGAGGCCGCTGCCGCGCAGATCCCGTACCCGGCGATCGCGAAGCCCAGCATCGGCATCGACTTTAAGCACGCCGAGAAGGTCCAAGTGATCGTTGCCAACACGCCGGAAGAACTCGTCGACGGCTACGAGCGCATTGCCGCAACGGGTGACCGCGCGATCTTCCAAGAGGTGATTCCCGGGGGTGACGACGCGCTCTGGACCGTCGGCTCGTTCAGTACCAACGGCGGCGAGGCAGTCGGTACGTTCTGTGGTCGCAAGCTCGTCCAGCGCCCACCGATCTTCGGTACCTGCCGGGTAGGCGAGGCGCGCTGGGCCGACGAGCCCGTTGCCTACGCCGACGCCCTGCTGCGCACGAGCGGTTTCGATGGCATTACCCAGATCGAATTCAAGCGCGATCCGCGCGACGGCTCGTACCGCCTGATTGAGATCAACCTCCGTAGTTGGCAGTGGCACTCGCTGGCACGACGCTGCGGTGTTGATCTCGTTGGCCTCTGCTACCGCAGCGCCTGCGGCGAACCGGTCGGCCGCCTGATCTCGGGGCCGCGACACGACGGTCGCCGCTGGGTTGCGGCCGTGCCTCATCTGAAAGCCGGCTTCGGCGGGCGAGAGAGTTTCAGCAGTATTTTCAAGCCCCTAGCGGGCATCATCGAAGAGCCTGTATTCAGCATCCGCGACCCCAAGCCAGGCGCAGTGCAGATCGCCGGCCTCGTCGTCGGCCCGGTCAAGCGCCGCCTGCGCCGCAGCTGACCGAGGCCTCCGCAGTAGTATCCCCCGGTGCAGAACGAGCCAACCCGCAGCCCGTGGTGGTCCCTGCTCCCGCTGTGTGCAGCCGTAGCGTTGTACAAGCTCGACTCGACGATCGTCAACGTCGCGCTACCGACGATCCAGAAGGACCTTCACACGACTCCGGCATCACTTCTCTGGACCGTCGACTCGTACCTGCTGGCGCTCGCCGCCGCGATCCCGCTCGCGGGGGTGCTGGGCGACCGTCTCGGACGGCGCCGCGTCTTCATGATCGGCATCGCTGTCTTTACCCTCGCCTCGGCCGCGTGTGCTCTCGCACCGTCAGACGAGGTTCTGATTGCATGTCGCACCGTGCAAGGGCTCGCGGCGGGCGTCCTCGTGCCGCTCTCGATGGGCATCATCGGCGCGACCTTCCGCGATGAGCACTTGCCGACCGCGTACGGCTACTGGTCGGGGTTTTCGAGCATCGGCATCGTGATTGGACCGATCGCCGGCGGTGTCCTTGTCCAGCATTTCGGCTGGTCGAGCATCTTCTGGGTCAACGTCCCGCTCGGTCTGCTGCTGCTGCCACTCGTGCACCTGCTCGTCCCAGAGACGCGCGACACGTCTCCCCGCCGCCTCGACGTGGGTGGCGCGATCCTCTCGACGCTCGGCATCCTCCTCATCTCCTGGGGACTGATCGGCTCGACAACCGGGATCTCTGCGACCGAATGCGTGATCACGGCCCTCGGTGTGATCTCCCTGGGCGGCTTCGTGCTCTGGGAGCGGCGTACACCCGAGCCAATGTTGCCACTCTCGTTCTTTCGCGAACCGGGGTTTGCCCTCGGTGCGGTGATCGGGATGATCGTCTACGCCTACCCCGCGATCATGGTGTTTATCACGCTGTACCTCCAAGGGATCCTCGGCAAGCCTCCGCAGACTGCGGGCCTGCTCTTCGTTCCCCTTGCGGCGACACTGACCGTGGTAGCTGTGTTCGCCGGTCCGATCACGAAGCGGTTCGGCGCTCTGCCGTCGATGGCTACTGGGATGGTGTTGATGTCCCTCGGTGCCGTCGTGTTCGCCGCACTGCCCGTCGGTGGCTCCCTCACTCGCCTGATTGCCGGTGAGGTAGTTCTGGCCGCCGGGATCATGCTTGCTATCCCAGCTGCGGGTGCGGTGATGATGAGCTCCGTGCCACGCGAACGTGCGGGAGTCGGCGCCGCCGCGATGCAGGCGTTTCGCCAGATCGGTGCGGTGTTTGGCGTCGCGATGTTCGGCGCGATCGCGGCTGCCCAGACCAAGGCTACCTATCGCGCGCCGTCGTCAGCTGCCGACTCGCCGCGGATACTTCAGGACGTGGTCGGTGGCGAGATCAACCGCATCGCGGACACGGCTGGAGCGCAGGCGGCCGACCTCGGTGCCGCTGCCTGGCTCGACGGCATGCATCTCGCCATGCTGGTCGTCGCGGCGTTCGCGCTGCTCGGAGCGGCGCTCTGCCTCGTCGCGCTACGGCGCCGTCAGCGGGCCGATCACACGCACCCAGCTATGCATCACTAGGCTCGCGCGGCAGTAGTGCGGATCAGATCCGCGAGAGTTTCGGCCTGTGTTTGCCGCGAGATCCGCGTGCGGATGTCATCGGCCAGCGCTGTGGTCGGTAGCGTGCCCGACCGCCACTGATCGACGTAGGCCTCGACCGCCGCGCGGGCAGCAGCGACGTCGTCGGGACCAACGATCACCGCATCAACTGCCTGCAGTTCGCGCGCAGCGGCACCCTCGACCGGCAACATCGCCAGGACGGGGCGCCCGCAGGCGAGCAGCTCCCAGACCTTGCCCGGCAAGAACTTCTCGCCCTGCCCACCGCCGTCCTGCATAAAGATCAACGCGACGTCGGCGTCGGCCTGCGCCTGCAATGCAGCAGCGTGTGGCGCGGGTGGCTCGATCGCAACCAGTTCGCTGATGCCAAGCTCGGCGACGCGACGCCGGTCGGCCTCGGGGAAGCCACCGACGAAACGCAGGCGGATCACCTCGCGCAACTCGGGACGGTCGTCCACGAGGTGGGCGACCGCGCTCAACAGATAGCGCGGCGAACGGTCACCAAAGAACCAGCCGGTAAAGGTAAAGGTGCAGTGGTCGGTATCTGGCCGCCGCTCGATCGCGGCGAGTTCCTCAAGGTCGATCCCATTGGGGATGACGGCGAGTGGCAGCTCTCGTCGCAGGCTACGAACCTCTTCCTCCGCGTGATCAACGACTGACGCCGCGTCCATGCCGCCCACGCACCACCGTGCGAGTCGCGCGATTGCGGCCTGCTTGGCACGGACATCTGGGCGTGAGAGATCGAGATCGGCGTGCGTCAGCCACGGGTCGCGCCAATCGGCGATCCACGGTACGTCGGTCCGACTGCGGATCAGACGACCGGCAACAGCGACCGTGTGTGGCGGCGTGGTCGTGATGAAGGCATCGAAGCGGCCGGTCTTGAGCAGCTTGAGGGCAGCCGGTACGACGTCGGCGAGCCATGGCGCATTGGCGTCGGGAAGAAACAGTCGCTGGGGAGCGAGTGCGGCGCGGACGGCGAGCTTGCGTGCCGCCGTTGGCGCGTTGCGAATCCGATCGGCGGGGAGTTGCTTCAGCGACGGTCCTCGGTAGCGCACGCGGTGGACGGCGACGTTGCCGGGGATGCGGCTGACAGAGGCCGGGTCCTCGGCCAGCCACTTTGCGTCCGTCGGCACCAGCATCTCGACGTCGATCCCCAACTCCGGCAGACGCCGCGAGAACTGCAGCGTGCGCTCGACGCCACCGCCACCGGTCGGCGGGTAGTAGAAGGCGATCAGGAGAATGCGGAGTCGTTCAGTCATCCGCCCGAGTGTACGACAACCCGAGTGGCACGCCGATGTCACAAAGGGGTCAGACCCTTTTGTGACATCGGATGGACGGTATCCAACGGCGCACCATTGCCGATGTCACAAAGGGGTCTGACCCCTTTGTGACATCCCGCCACCCCACCACCTGCCGTACACTCGCCTGCAATGACTGACCGCCTCCGCATCCTCCACGCGCCTCTCAATATCGCGGGTGGCCCCGAGGCGCTGAGTGCTGGACTCAACGAGCTTGGCTGCGACAGTCGCTTGATGGTCTTTACGCGCCAGCCGTTTCGTGACGGCTCCGATATCAACCTGCATTTGCGGCAGGGCGGTGGCCCCGTCAATCTCGCGCTCAACCTCCCCAAACAGGCCTACGCATTGGGTCGTGCGATCCCAAACTACGACATCTTCCAGTTCCACTTCGGCGTCACGATCGTGCCCAAGCGCATCAACCTTCCGCTGCTCGGCCGGCTCGGCAAGGGCCGCGTCTTCCACTTCTGGGGCTCGGACCTACGCGACGCACCCGTGTCGAAGTGGGATTACGCGCTGCGCCATGCCGACGCCGCGGTCGTCGGCTCGTACGCGATTCTCCCGCGTGCACCGCGCGCAGCCGGCTGGCCCGACTACGACGTCGTGCCGCCTGGGATCAACCTCGAGACGTGGCAGCCAGCTGTGCCAACACCTGGCAAAACGATTCGGATCGTGCACGCACCATCGCGACGGCGATCGAAGGGCACGGAGGCTGTGCTTGAGGCGGTCTCCACATTGCAGAGCGAGGGCGCTCCGATCGAGCTCGATCTCGTCGAGAACACGCCGAACGATCAGGCACGACTGCGCTACGCGGCGGCCGACCTCGTGATCGACCAACTCAACGTCGGCTGGTACGGCCTCTTCTCGATTGAGTCGATGGCGCTCGGCAAACCCTGCATCGTCCGTCTCGACCCCGAGGCTGTCGCCGCAACCGAGGCCGCCTTCGACACCAAGATCCCGCTGATCAACGCCGACAAGGACACGCTCGTTGATGTCCTACGGGGCCTCGTCCGCGAGCCTGAGCAGCTGACCGAGATCGGCCAGGCCTCGCGCGCCTACGTCGAGGCAGTGCACGGCCACACGGCAGTCGCCGAGCGGATGCTCGACGTCTATCGCCGCCGCGGCTTGGCGTAAGCGTGCTGTACGGCCTCGCGGCCTGTCATGACCCCGAAGACTATGTGGCTATGTGTCTGTGTGATATGTTCAGTGCATGCCACAACTGCACCTCTATGTCTCTGATGCTGTCGCCGACACGATGCGCGCGCGTGCAAAGACCGAGGAACTCCCACTCAGTCGATATTTGGCAAAGGTGGTCACCGATTCGGTGACGGCCGGATGGCCAGCTGGGTATTTCGAAAACGTCTTTGGCAGTAGCCCCGACTTCGAAGTCCCTGACTGGCCCGATTACTCACCGCTTGAGCCTTGGGATGGCACGCCCAACGCATGAAGCGCATCCTCGATACCTCCGTCTTTGTCGATGCTTTACGCGGCAACGATGAGGTGCGCGAGCGGATGCAGGCCCACGACCCCGCAGGCCTCGCGACCTGCAGCATTGTGCGAGGCGAACTGATGGTCGGCGTTGGGAGGGCTCACGATTCTCAGCGCGAGCACTTCCGTGTCGATCTCATGCTGCACCCAATCGCGATGTTCAACTTCGATGATCGCGCGGCGCGTGCCTTCGGCATCCTCACCGTCATGCTCCAAAAGGCCGGCACGATGATTGGCGTTCCCGACCTGATGATCGCGGCTACCGCTCTGTCGCGCGGAGCCATCGTCGTGACCTCGAATCCACGCGATTTTGGACGCGTACCCGGCCTCGTCACCGAAAACTGGCGCGCCCGCTAGAGCCACTTTGCATGCCGCAGCGCAGCAACAGCGAGCCCCATGGCGCCAAGGGTGATACCAAGGCTGAAATACTCGCCATACGGGTTATCGCGCAGCGGGAGATTGACAAAGTTCTGCCCGAACCACCCAGTGGTGATCGTCGGAATCAACAGCACTGCGCCCCAGCCGGAGATCTTGCGCACAATATCGTTCTGCTTAAAGGCGACGAGCGAGAGACGCGTGTCCTGGACGGCAGTCAGTCTGTCGCTGTAGGCATCGAGATCGTCGTGGACCCGCAGCAGGTGATCGTAGATGTCGCGGAGATCGAGGTCGACGGCGTCGCCATGGGTGCGGTCGACGAGCTCTTGGCGGATCACCGCGCCGAGCACCTCGCGGAGCCGATTAGATCGGCGGCGAAGGTCGCCCACGGCACCCCGCAGGTGTGCCGTTTCGCGGAGCGCGGGTAGGAGGTCGCGGGCATTCGACTCGTCTAGCGCTGTCGCCTCTTGGCTGACAAGCCGCTCCTCGAGATCACCCGAGGCGTCCTCGTAGGCCTCAACGAGGTGCCCGAGCAGCACGCAGGTAACCACGATGCCACCCGCCTGCACATCTGGCCAGTGCACCACATCACGCGCCGTGTCAGCAAGGTCGACGCCCCAGTTCCGGCGAAGCGTGACCGCACGGGTACCTCTGATCGCGATCACGCCGGTTCCGTCACCGATCGGCGAGACGGTCGAGATTACCGACCATTCGTCCATCTGCAAGAAGCGTTGTCGGGCCTCGCTGTCCTCCAGAACTTCGAGGACGTGCTCGGGCCAACTGAACGCTGCGACCAGCGCCCGCAGCTCTTCGGTCGTCGGATCGGAGGCATCAACCCAGACGACTGAGGTGTTGGCGTCGGCGATTTCTGCCAGATCCTCGATCTCGAATGGCACCAGCGCGGCCTGGGATCGAGCACCCCCCTGCAGCGTCTGAAGCATGCGACTTATCGTTACAGGCGGATCTGCCGACCCCCCCGAACCGATACACTTGCAGAGTGCTGAAGGGCAAGAAATTCTTTCTAACGGGCGGCGCCGGCTTTATTGGCACGACGATTGCGCGGCTGTTGGCGGACAACAACGATGTTGTTCTGTACGACAACCTGCATAACAACGCGCTGCAGCACACGGATCTCGGGCAGCACCCGAACATCACCTTGGTTCAAGGCGACATTCTCGACCTTGAACTCCTGCGCAAGTCGGCCGCTGACGCCACGCACATCATTCATATGGCTGCAATTGCAGGCGTGGCGACAGTGCTCAAGAGCCCCGTGCGCACGATGCGCGTCAACCTGATGGGCACCGCGAATGTCGCGGAGGTTGCTCAGGGTCTTGGGAGCCAGCTGGAACGGCTCGTTGATTTCTCGACGAGCGAGGTCTTTGGGCGTCACGCGTACAAAGTTGAAGAGACGCACGAGATGTCGGGCGGGCAGGTTGGCGAGGCCCGCTGGTCGTATGCGGTCTCGAAGCTGGCCGGCGAGTTCTTCTTGCACGCGTACTTCGAGGAATACGGCGTGCCCGTCGCAGTCGTACGCCCCTTCAACATTTACGGTCCGAACCAGATCGGCGTCGGTGCGATCCATCACTTCGTGCGCCACGCCATTGCCAACGAGGAGATCACCGTCCATAACGATGGTGCCCAAATTCGCGCCTGGTGCTATATGGACGACATCGCCGACGCGGTCCTCGAGATCCTCGAGAACGACGTCGCGATCGGCCAGTCCTTCAACATTGGCAACCCGCGTAGCGTCTGCACGACCTACGACCTCGCGCTGCGCATCAAGCGCCTTGCCAACTCGGAGTCGCCGATCGTCTTTAAGCCGCTCGAGTACACCGACGTCGAGATCCGCATCCCTGACATCACGCAGTCACGCGAGCTGCTCAAGTGGGAGCCGAAGGTCGACCTCGATGAGGGCCTCTTGCGCACGATTGAGTGGTACCGCGCGGAGGCTGGCTCCGCCGCGAAGTGACGACCCCGGCCCTCGTCGTTCTTGGCGCCGGGCTTTCGCAGCGACCATTGATTGAGCGTGCGCAGGCACGCGGCCTGACGACCTGCGTGGTCGATGGTCGGACCGATCGTCCGGCAGCGGATGCAGCCGACGTCTTTGTCCATCAGGACTTCTCGGATGTGCCGGCCACCATCGCGGCCCTTGCAGCCGCAGGCATCGAGCCACTCGGCATCTGCTCGATGGGCTCCGAGCAGGCCGTTGTGCCCGGCGCTCGGCTGGCTGAGGCGTTGGGTCTACCCGGCCTGCCGGTCTCGGCAGCACTTGCCGCCACCGACAAGGTCGTGCAGCGCACGCTGTATCGCGACCAGGGCGTGCCCACGGCAGGCTTTGCTCCTGCACGCACGGTTGACGCTGCGCTGGCTGCCTACGACGCACTCGGCCCGCGCGTGATCATCAAGCCAACCGATGGTGCCGCCCAGCGCGGCGTCAGCGATGTCCAGTCGCGCGACGATGTGCCGGCCGCCGTCGAGCATGCGATCGCCAACTCGCGAAACGGCGCGTTGATCGTCGAGGAGCACCTGAGCGGTCTCGAATACACCGTCAACGCGTTTGTGCTGGGCGGCGTGTTCTGCCCGGTCAGCGTGACGTTGCGCGAGCTCGCGCCCGAACCGGCCGTGGGTATCTGCGTTGCGCACCGCTATCCCTGTGGCCGCTCGGAGCAAGACGTCGCGACGATCGTCGAGGTGGTTCGCGCAGCAGCAGCTGCGATCGGGATCGATGCCGCACCCGTCTATGCCCAGGTGCGCTTTGGTGCGACCGGCCCCCGCATGATCGAGTGTGGCGCGCGTCTCGGTGGCGGTAGCGACGCCCAGCTCGCCAAGCTCGTCGTCGGGGTCGATCTGATGGAGACCGTGCTCGATGCTGCACTGGGACAGATCGGCCACGCGAGCCTCGTACCGCAGCCAACGGCCGAGCCGTATGGCCACTCACGCTTTGTGATCCCCACTGCGCCAGGACGAGTGAGCCAAGCCGACCCCGGCACAGTCGGCAAGCTACCTGGCGTGCACGACGTCGGCTTTTTCCACCATGCCGGCCAGATCGTGCCGCCGCTCTGGTCGGCGTCAGGCCGACTTGGTGTGCTGCTGATG
Organism: Thermoleophilia bacterium; assembly: GCA_037133215.1. GTDB lineage: Bacteria > Actinomycetota > Thermoleophilia > Gaiellales > F1-60-MAGs149 > F1-60-MAGs149. The sequence continues at coordinate 12,290 of JBAXOM010000007.1, forward strand.
ACGGCGACGTCGGATGCCGAGCTCGATGCGAGAACTGAGGCCGCGCTCGCCGCTCTGCACGTCATCATCGAGCCCATGGGAGATGCTGAGGCAATGGCCGCGTGGACGGAGCAGTTGGAGCGCGAGCGGACGGGCAGTGCATGAGCGAGTTCTCTCCCGCCCGCTATGTCGAGCTGCTTGAGGCGATCAAGGCCGGGCGGTACCGCCTGCGCACGTTTACCGTCGAACAGCCGGCCGAGCAGATGCTGTTTCTGCGCCACGACGTTGACGTGTCACTCGAGGACGCCGTTGCGATGGCCGAGCTTGAGCACGCGCACGGCATCCGTGCCACCTACCTGTTGATGACGCGCAGCATCTTCTACAACCTTGCCTCACCCGCTGGCCTTGCTGCGGTGGCGCGGCTGCGAGAGCTCGGCCATTGGGTCGGCCACCACGCCCTGCACCCGCATGTCGACCCGACCGTCGACGTGGGCTTCGACCCGGTGATGGCGTGGCATAACCCCGAGCCTGGGTATATGGCCGACGCCGTGCCGGGCTGGGTCAACGTGATGGAGCCGCGTTTCACAGGCGACTTTGTCTGGACGTACCGCTCCGACTCGAACCAGGCGTGGCGCCGTGGCGACCCAGTTGAAGAGCTCGCCATCGCGCGCTTTCCGTGGTTGCAGCTTTTGATCCACCCTGTCCTCTGGATGGGTGGCACGACCGGCATGCCCACCACGATTGACGCTTTCCTCGACCGCGATCGCACTCAGCGGCTCGAGCACCTGCGCGAGGACAACCTCGACTTATGACCGAGCCGCTTACGATCCTCGTCACGGCTGTCGGCTCGCCCGGCTCGGCTGCGCTGTTGCGGGCGCTGAAGGAGAATGGCGAGCGTCCCGTGCGGCTGGTCGGTACCGACCTGCGCGAGGAGAACGTCGGCCGCTTCCATTGCGACGTCTTCGCGACCGTGCCCGCGGGCTCCGACCCAGCCTTCGGCCCCGCAATTCTCGAGCTGGCCAAGCGTGAGGGTGCACGCGTTGTCTTGCCGCAGGCCTCGTTCGATCTCGAGGGACTCGCCGAGCTGCGTGCTGAGTTCCAAGCCGCCGGCATCGCGCTGATCTGCTCAACGCCCGATGCCGTGCGCGCTGCCGACAGCAAGCACGCCACGCTCGCACTCTGCGAGCAGCTTGGTGTCCGCGCACCAGCCTTCCGTGTCGCCCAGGGTGGAGCTGCCGTCGCGGCGGCTGCCCGCGAGCTTGGCTATCCCGACAACGACGTCTGCATGAAGCCCGTCGTCGCCGCGGGTTCGCGCGGCTTTCATGTCATCTCGGCCAACGTCGATGCGCGCCAGCAGTTGCTGCACGAGCGCCCCGGCGCGATGCCACTACGTCTCGAAGATGTCGAGCGCATCGTTGGCGACGACACCACTGAGCTCTTGGTGATGGAGCTCGTGGCCGGCGTCGAGCGTACCGTCGATGGCTACGCCGAACATGGCCGCATCGTCGTCGGCCACCCGAAGACGCGCGAGGCGATGAGGGCCGGCCTGGCGATGCGGTTCGAGACGCTCAACGCACCCGAACTGATGCAGGTCGCAGAGACGCTCGTGGCGGGCTTTGGGCTCGACGGCTTCTTCAACCTGCAGCTCATCGGCGACGCCGTGCTCGAAATGAATCCGCGCATCTCGACGATCGTCTACCAGGACGACTTCAACTTGGCCTGGCTCGGCATCCGCCGCGCACTTGGAGAGTTGACCGACGCGCAGGCGGCAGAGGCGCAGACAGACATTCGGCCAGGCCGTGTGGCACTGCGCTATTTCGACCAGCTCGAGTACGACGCGAACTAGCCCAACGCGGACGTGAGTGCCGTGAGTACGGCCGCGACATCGTCATCACTCATTGCCGTATGCACCGGCAGAGCAAAGCCACGATCGACGATGTCCTCAGCGATGGGGGCCGACTGCCCGAGCTCGACAAGACTGCCGATGCGCGTCATTGCGTAGGAGAGGATGCCGGCACCGATGCCCTGAGCCTGCATGGCTGCGACAAACGCATCGCGATCGACGCCAGGCGGAACGACAGCACCAAAGGTCTGCTCGTTGACGGCCGCGCCAGCCGGGTGTTGCTGAAACTCGATGCCAAGCGCCGGCAGTGCAGAGCGGTAGGCCGTACAGATCTCTCGGCGGCGGGCGATCATGGCATCGAGGCGCCCAAGCTGGACGAGGCCGATCGCCGCCTGCATCTCCGTCAGGCGCGCATTCGGACCGGGCTCAACAAAGACGCCCGGCTTGCTCTGGCCATGGTTACGGAAGACGCGTAGGCGGTCGGCGAGTGCATCGTCGTCGGTGAGACACGCCCCACCCTCGCCCGTCGTCAAGACCTTACGCGGGTGGAACGAGAGGCAGGAGATGACGCCGAACGAGCCACAGGCCTGGCCATTGAGGGTGCTGCCAATCGCGCAGGCGGCGTCCTCGATGATTGGCAGCCCCGGCAGGGCAGCGGCGATGGCGGGCTGGTCGGCCGGTACGCCGAACTGGTCGATGGCAATCACAGCCGTCGTGTCGGCGTTGCGCGCCGCCGCGAGGCCAGACGCTTCGCCATTCCACGTGGCTTGATCGATATCGACAAGCCGCGGCGTTGCCCCGACCCAGGCGGCGACGTGTGCCGGGCTCGGCCACGACATCGCGGGCACCAAGACCTCACCACTATCGATGCCGAGCGCACGCAGCGCGAGCTCGAGCGCGACCGTGCCGTTGGCGACGGCGATCGCATGCTTGCGACCGCAACGCTCGGCCAACCCCTGCTCAAACTCCTCCACGAGCGCGCCCGAGATCAGCATGCCGCTCTCGAGTACACGCGTGACGGCGGCGATCTCCTCCGCTCCGAGCGCAGGTTTAGCAATCGGTACGCGAAGGCTCACAGAGATAGGATACCGGCGTCGACCAACGGCCTAGTCGTCGAGGTCGGCAATGTCGCCTGCCGCCGCCTCGAGTGGCGTATCCACACCCGGGCCTGGTTTGATCTCGGGCCGGCGACGAATACCCGCCACGAGGCCACGAACCTCGACCAGCTCAGCCCGGGTCAGGAAGCCCACCGCCACGTACCCGAGAGGAATTGCAGCCGCCACAACAAGACGGAGCGCCAACGGCCCAACGCCACTGTCGGGGATCACCAACGTTGCCACGAAGGCAAAGGCCAGCACCACCGGGATGCGCACGATCCGACCCCACGGGTACGGCACAGGAAAGACGCGGTGCTCACGCCAGATCATCAGCGCAAACATTGACCCGTAGGCGATGACCAGCGCCCAGCCAGCACCGGCGACGCCATAGCGCGGCACGAGCACCAGCAATGCTCCGACCTCGATCAGCGCTGCCACCGCAACCACAACCCAGTTGAACTGGTTCTTCTTCTTGCGCCCCACGCCGATGGCCGCGATGAAGTAGCCGCCGTAGAGCGGACCTGCGATCGCGATCGGTGTGATCGCGGCCGTGGCGCCCCAGTATGGCTCAGTCGTGAGCAGCCGCAAGAACCACGGTGCAACGAGCGCGAGGGCGAGGGCGGCCCAACCCATAAAGGCGAGGTATGCGCCCAGCACGGCCGCGTACGTCTTCTTGGCCTCCTCATCGCTCTTGATCGAATACGCAAAGGCCGGCCACGCCAATTGAAAGGCGTTGACGAGCAGCAGCACCCCTGTGCCAATCCGAAAGCCTGCACCCAGCACGCCAAGCATGGCGGGGTTGCCGACTGCCAAGACAATCGGCCGGTTGATCAGCGTGACCGCCCACATCGCGGCCCCAGCGGGCATCAACGGCACGCCAAACTTGAGCATCTCCTTGAGCAGTGGCCGATCGATGCCAAAGCCCACCCACGAGCGCTGCTCAACGAGGACGCCAAACCAGACAATCAGCGAACCAAGATACGTCCCGAGGAGGAGCCCGAACGGGCCCATATCGAAAACGACAATGAAGAGATAGGTGAACCCGGCCGTGAGAATCAGATCGATGATCGTACGGACGCTGAATGCGAGCGGGCGCTCCTGCACGCGGAAGAGTGCGATCGTCAACTCGTAGTTGACCGTCACGTAGACGCCAAACGCCACTGCTAGTACGAGGTCGGGGCCGGCCCCTGGCGTCGTAAAGATGTGGTCGCCGACCCAGGGTGAAGCCACCGCCGTGAGGACCGCCCACACGAGCGTCGTGCCTTGGAGCGCCCAGAACGCAGTCCGAAAGACCCGACGTCGTGCAGCATCGTCATCACTATCGAAGAAGAAGCGAAAAAACGAGTTGACGAGGCCCAGCCGAGCCACGATCGCGACGGCGAGGACGACCCTCAACGCCAGTTCTGCGTCACCAAACTGTGAGGGCGTGAGGTGCCGCGTGTAGAGCGGCAACAGCACAATGCCCAGGAGCGTCGCGGCGATCGAGCCCGCGCCATAGATCGCAGACTGTTTTCCGATGCGCCCCAAATTGCGCGCGACACTCATCGCTGGCCCCGCCTCATCTCTACCCATGGTGCCACGCACACAGCGCGGAGGCGGACGCTAGTCGCGCTGGGAGTCGCGCGAATCGGACTTGTTCTTGTCGCCACCGTCATGTTTAGCGGGGGCAGCGACGACCGGAACAACCGGCGGAGCAGTGACAACGGGAGGCGTCGCGATCGTGCCTTTCGACGATTCAGACTGCTGCGGCTGCTGCGATTCGGGTTGCTTCGACTCAGGCTGCTTACCCGCCGGCTGCTTCGATTCCGGCTGCTTTGACTCGGGCAGCTTCGATTCCGGCTGCTTCGACTCTGGCTGCTTACCCGCCGGCTGTTTCGATTCCGGTTGCTTCGACTCAGGCTGCTTCGATTCCGACTGCTTTGACTCGGGCAGCTTCGATTCCGGCTGCTTCGACTCAGGCTGCTTACCCGCCGGCTGCTTCGACTCAGGCTGCTTTGACTCGGGCGGCTTCGTTTCCGATTGCTTCGCCTCAGGCTGCTTCGTCACCGGTTGAGTTGCCGGCGCATCACTCGAGGGCGGATTGGCAGGAGTCGCATCCACACTACCCGTGGCAGGACCGGCTGTGACGGCGCTTTGCGCTAGTGCGGATGCCGCAACAACTGCCGACCCACTACTAGCGACCTCGGCACCGACTCCGTTGCTCGCGGGCTGGTGAGCCGCGCCCACCTCCTGCTTTGCCGGCGGCGCAACGGTGGCCGAACCAACCGCGGTCTGGACTGACACCTTTGGTGGCGAGGAGGATTCGGGCGCCGACGCCGTGTTAGCGGGAGGTCGAATCACGTTACGTACGGCAGGAACACCACTGATCGCACCGCCCGTCACGACGGCTCCAATCGCAACCGCGGCCGCGATCTTGACGGCTGTGCCCGCGGCAAGCGACGAGGCAACCGTGGCTGCAGCGCCAGTCCCAGCCAAAGCGGCCGCCGTCGCACCCGCCGCAAAGCCAGGAATCGACTCGCCAATGCGCGAGGCGATCGAGTCGAGCGGCAGCATCCCACTCACCGCCAGCTCCTCTGGGGCTCGCAGGCGTCGCGCGGCTGTGCGACACGACCGGCAGGCCATGAGGTGCGCGCGCATTTTCGTCGATGCGGTACCTGCGACGAGTGCATCCCTGGTATCGGCACAGGTACTGGCGTCGGGCACATCGGCCACCCCCACCAACGACTTGCGCGCCCGATAGACCAGTGCGTCAACGCCTTGAGGTGTGGATTCGAGGATTGAGGCCGTCTCGATTGCGGACATCCCCAGCCATTCGCGCAGGACAAGTGCCTCGCGTTGCTGAGCTGGCAGCGTGCCAAGCAAGGCAACGGCCACGTCAAACTCGTCCCGACTCTCGCTCGCCTCTACGACCGACGCGCGTGGATCGGCATGCCACTCCTCGAGCGGCTCGTGTGATCCTCGACGCTTGGTCATCGCGATGCGCGTTAGGCACTCGTTGCGCAGAATGCGAAACAGCCACGCCCGCGGCTCGCGCACGTGCTCGCCTTCTGCCAGCACACGATGCGCCGACAGAAATGTCGCCTGGACCGCGTCCTCAGCATCCTCGAGCCGGCCAAGACGATGCCACGCGAATCGCAGGAGTTCGGCACCGTGTGCTCGATAGAGGGCAGCGGTACGAGCGCCCTCTTCAGAGCGAGACGACCGTTGAAGGGGTACGGCGATTGCCATGCCATAACTGTAGATGCGTTTTTAGCGAGAATCTGACGCGTTGTGCGCCTTAACCAAATGCATATAGAGCGAGAAATCGTCCACAACCCGCCTGTTTTCGGCATTTTGTGGATTGACAGATCAGTACATGCGTTGCAAGCCCACGCACAGTCCGCTCATTGCAACGACTGTAGCCACCCGGTACGATCTTCACCAAGGTCGCACCAAAAGAGAGAGTGAGAGTTAGATGATGAAGCGCATTATCGGATCGCTCGGAATCGCGGCTGTACTGCTCGCGGTACCAGCGATCGCAGGGGCCTCCGTGGCCTTCACCCAGATCGTCGCGCCGTACACCTTCGCGAGCCAACCGTCCAATCTGGCCATCTACGTGGCCAACAACGATGGCTCCGGCTCGCGCAAGCTCTCGGCAACTGGCAGTGAACCGGAAATCTCGCCCGACGGCACGACCATCGCCTATCTCAAGGATGTCAAGGTAAAGAAATCCGACTCCACGACGATCGATACGTACTATTTGCATTTCCTAACAATTGTGACCAACGCTGATTTCAATACAAAGCTTCAGTGCCAGCTCCCCACATGGGCACCAAATTCGTCCGCTGTGGCGTGCAACTTGGCTCCTTGGATGAGCGTCCTTACGGGCACGGGGGGGACGGGTCTCGTCACCGTGACACCGACCGGCAAGGTCACAACGATCTCCGAGGACACAGACACCGTCAGTGTCGCGTGGAACTCGGCAACATGGTCGCCCGACAGTTCGATGATCGCGTGGGAGTCGAATGTGTCGTCCTCCAAAGTCACAAACGGGTTCTCCGCGCCGAAGCTGCGAGCGAAGAATGCTGATGGCACAGGCTCCCTGATCAAGCTCGGCAACAACGCAGCGACGGCGGTCTGGGGACCGAACCTGATCGCATATCGGGCCTTTACTGGCAGTGGCGATTCGCTGACGTCGCAGGTTTGGACCGTCAACCCGAAGATCCACAACAGCTCGACGGCCACGCAGGTGACGCACTGGACCCAGCCGAAGAATGGGATGGACTCTGGACCATCTCCCTCCCTCTGGACTCCGAACGGCAAGACCATCATTGGGGTCATCGCGGGGATGGATGACGATGCCACGAGCGTCAAGATCAATGCCACCACAGGCAAAATCACGCCCATTAGCGTCAATAACCAGTACTCGAATTCGCCGATGGCGGTCTCGTCTGACGGGTCCACAGTCCTCATCTACTACTACTCGCAGGCATGCTGCTCAACAAAGGCAGTCGGGTACGTAGTCACAGCTTCCCTGACGGGAACCGCAGGCACAAAGTTTAAGGACAACGTGAGCTTCATGTCGGTCAGCGCGGACTGGAAGCCATAACGCATGGTGGGGGGAGCAGGCACCCGCCTGCTCCCCCCACACAATCCACTGTCACGTCAGGCACATAACGTGCCCTGGCTGATTCCGCCCAACAACACGAAAGATTTCTCACATGAAACGTTCGATGCTCATCACGCTCGGAGCTCTGATCGCCTGCCTCGTTGTCCCAACAATCGCCGGAGCCTCCGTCGCCTTCACCAAGATCGTGGCGCCCTATACCTTCACGTCGCAGCCCAATAATTCGACGATCTACGTCTACACCCATGAGAAAGGCTCGGCACCAAAGACGGTCGCGCTCAACGTCAAGGGCGCGGACCCCAAGATCTCGCCTGACGGCAAGACCATCGCGTACTCCAAGGTCAGCACGGTCAAGATCAAGACCTCGATGGGTTCGGGCACGGCCTTTGAGTACCTGCTGCATTTCGTGACGATCGCGACCAACGTTGACGTCGCTACGACCAACCAGTGCATGAACTTCACCTGGGCACCGGATTCGTCCGCGGTGGCCTGCGACTTGACTTCGGCGACAGGGAAGGGACCAACTGGACTCATTACCGTGACTCCGGACGGCACGCCCACAACGATCTTCAAGAACACCGACACCGTCAGTGTCGGCTGGGACTCCGCCACATGGTCGCCCGACAGTTCGATGGTCGCGTGGACATCGAGTGTGTCGTCACCCAGTACCAACAGTTCATTCAGGCAGACCACCAAGCTGCGCGCGAAAAGGGCGGATGGCAGCGGCTCGCTGATCAAGCTCAGCAACAACGCCTCAATGCCAGTCTGGGGGCCGACGCAGATCGCCTATCAGGCCTTTATGGGCAGTGGTGATTCGATGAAGGCGCAGATTTGGACCGTCGACCCGACAACGCACAACAGCTCGACAGCGACACAGCTGACGCACTGGACAAAGCCTAAGAACTCCTTTGAATCCGGTCCGGCGGCATGGTTCTGGACTCCGGACGGCAAGACAATCGTTGGGGCCATCATGGGTGAGGATAACGATGCAAACACCGTCAGCATCAACGCTGCCTCGGGCAAGATCACGACGATCGGTACAACCGGCTCGAATGCGCCGATCGCGGTCTCGTCCGACGGTTCGTCGATCCTCATGTACTCCTACTCGCAGGCCTGCTGCGCGACCAAAGACATTGGCATTGTTCGTACGGTTTCCCTCTCGACGGGTAAGAGCACCGTGTTTATGAACAATGTGGCCTACATGTCTGCAAGCGCGGACTGGCGCCCGTAACGCAGTTCGGGGGAGCAGGCACCCGCCTGCTCCCCCACGCATGCGTTTCGGTGGTTGGACGACCCAACCATCATCTAAAAGAAGGGTTCAGCCCAAATGACAAAACGTTTTCTACTGATCGTGGGGGCACTCGCTGTGCTCCTCGCATTGCCGACGTTGGCAGGCGCAGCGATCGCCTTTACCAAGCTCGTGAAAAACCAGCCGGCCAACTCGACGATTTACGTCTACACGCATGACGAAGGCCACCCCGCAACGACCGTCGCGCTGAACGTAAAGGGTGGTCAGCCAACGATCTCGCCCGACGGCAAGATCGTTGCGTACTACGTAAACAACAATGGTGGCGTATTGCACTTCGTCACAATTGCGACCAATGCCGTCGTCGCGACGACGAACTTCTGCGGGCCCCAACCACCGGTCTGGGCACCAGATTCATCCGCCGTAGCGTGCACATTGCCCGCTATCGAAGGATCACCCTCTATTGCCTCCGTGACAACCACGGGAGTGACCACGCCACTCGCAAAATGGCTGCCAGGTGTGGGCCTGGGGCTTGGCGCACCGACGTGGTCGCCCGACAGTTCGATGATCGCGTGGGTCTCCGGCGCCGGCGGGAAACTGCGCCTTCGTGCAATGAAGGCCGATGGCACGGGCTCGCTGATCAAGCTCGGCAGTTTTAGTCAGTCCCAGAACCTCGACAACCCGCTGTGGGGTCCAAAGCGGATCGCATACACCCTCATGAGCGGTAGTGGCACCAATTCCTCAACGAATATCTGGACTATCAAACCCGGTACCAACAACAACTCCACCGCTACGCAACTCACTCGATACAAGGGCATGATTGGTAGTGGTCCAAGCCCACTCATGTGGACGCCAAACGGCAAAATCATCCTTGGAGAGATCGATATGGAGGATCAAGCGCCGACTCCCGTCAGCATCAATGCCGCGACCGGCAAGATCACGAAGCTCGGTCCGAGCGGTAACGAGCTCACCGGTGGGTCTCCGATCGCAGCTTCGTCGGATAGCTCGTCGGCACTCGTCTTGTTCGCTTCAAACGTCATGATGGGAATCAAGCCGACCGGCACTGTTCGCACGGTTTCCCTCTCGACGGGCAAGAGCACACTGTTTATGAACAACGTGAGCTACATGTCTGCCAGCGCGGACTGGCGCCCATAACGCAGATCGGGGGAGCAGGCACGCGCCTGCTCCCCCACCTGTACTTCGTTACGCCTCGATGCGAGCGGGGAAGCCAGGGGCGCGGAGATCCGTACCGCAGGCGTCCTCGAGCAGCTTGACGATCATTGGACTCTCGGCGTCGCCGCCGTACTGCGCCTTGCCGCGGATGTACGTCTGACGCACGAGGCTCGCGAGCTCGACGGGCACGTTGTACTCGCGACTCATGTCGTCGATAAAGCCAAGGTCCTTGAGCGCGAGATCAAAGCTGAAATCGATCTGGTACGAGCCGTTGAGCACCAGCTGGCCTTCGGTCTCGTGCACAAACGAGTTGCCGCTCGACGCCTGGATCACGTCGTAGGCAGTCTTCAGGTCGATGCCGCCCTTCTTCGCGAGCATCAAGGCCTCGCCGTCAGCCACGAGGTGAATGAAGGCAAGCATGTTCGTGATCGCCTTGATCTTCGAGGCCTGCCCGACACCACCAACGTGGAAGATACGGTTGCCGATGATCTGAAAAATCGGCATAAATTCCTGCACGACCGCGTCATCGCCGCCGAGGATGACGGTGATCTCGCCCGCCTTGGCGAGGTGCACGCCGCCCGTGACGGGAGCCTCAACTGCGCGCACACCCTGTGCCGCAGCCAGTTCGGCGAGCCGCATGATGATGTCGCGGTCGTTCGTCGAATTATCAAGCCAGGCCGAGCCAGCAGGCATGACGGTCAGGATCTCGCCGACGACGATCTCGATTGCCCTCGTCGAAGGCAGGCACGTCAGCACCGCTTCGGCACCCGTCGCTGCATCGGCCGCGCTGCTCGCCCAGCGAGCACCGGCGGCGACAAGTGCCTTCCCGGTCTCCTCATTGAGGTCGAAGACGGCAACCTCGTGGCCCGCCTTCACGAGATTCATGGCGATGTGCTCGCCGAGGTTGCCAAGGCCGATATATGCAAGCTTCACGGGTAGTGCTCCTCTTGGAGTTCGCCATAGACGGGGTCAAGATGCAGGGCCGTTCCGGTGTACGGATTGGCGCGCGCAACGTCCTCGTCGAGCTCGACACCCAATCCGGGCGCCGTCGGGATAATCACGTGGCCGTCCTCGAAGCCCATCTTGGTCTTGAGGATCTCGGCGTGGAAGCCGCCCCAGTCGCGGATGCTCTCCGTAATCAGGAAGTTCGGCGAGCAGGCACCGATCTGCACGTTTGCAGCCCCGACGATCGGGCCACAGTAGAGATGCGGAGCGATCTGGGCGTAGTGGGTTTCGGCCATGCCCGCGATCTTCTTGGCCTCGAGAATGCCGCCGACGCGACCGAGGTTCATCTGCAAAATCGACGCAGCACCCGTGCGCAGAACACGCGCGAACTCGTACTTCGTCGTCAGGCGCTCACCCGTCGCGATCGGAATCGACGTGGATTGCGCAACGCGCACCATCTCCTCCGGCATGTCGGGCGGAGTCGGCTCTTCGAACCAGAGCGGCTCGTACTTCTCGAGCCGCTGCGCCATCCGAATCGCGCCACTGGTCGTGAACTGCCCGTGCGTGCCAAACAGCATGTCCACGCTCGGACCAACCGCATCGCGAATCTGCTTCACAAATCGCTCGCAGCGCACCAACGCATCGACCGACGGGTTGCGCGGATCGAGCGACCCGTAAACGCCAGCGGGATCGAACTTGACGGCGGTAAACCCGCGCTCGACGTACTCGACTGCACGCTGCGTTGACAGGTCTGGGTCGTGATAGACGTCGACCTTGTCGTCTGGCTCCGAATAGATGTACGTATAGGCGCGGAGTCGTTCGCGCACCTTGCCACCAAGCATGTCGTAGACAGGCTTGCCGGCCGATTTACCGATGATGTCCCAGAGCGCCATCTCGATGCCACTAAAGCAACCCATCACCGTGGTGTCGGGACGGAATTGGAAGCCGGCACCGTAAACCTCGCGGTACATCGTCTCGATGCGATGAGGATCCATGCCAATGATCCGGCGCTCGACAATATCGGCGATGCACTTCTCAATCACGTCAGGCCCGAACGTCGCGACGTAACACTCGCCGTAGCCAACAATGCCGTCGTCCGTAACAAGCTTGACGAAGATGAAGTAATTACCGCCCTCGTGCGGCGGCGGGTTGCCCACGACGAAGGTCTCGTACGAAGCAATTTTCATCAGAACACCACCACGTTACGAAGAGCCTCGCCGCGCTTGACGGAGTCGACGGCCTCGTTGATTTCTTCGAGCGGATAGGTACCCGTGACGAGCTCGTCGAGCTTGAGTCGTCCCGCGCGGTAGAGGCCAACCAGTTGCGGGATATCCATTGGTGTTTGGGCAGACCCCATCTTGCTGCCGATAATGCGCTGCGAATCGTCCGCCAACCAGGCTGGATCGAATGTCGTCATCACGCCGGACGGCGGCATACCGACGATGACGGTCTCCGCGCCCTTGCCCATCAGACCAAGACCCTGTTCGATAGCGGGACCAAACCCAACCGATACGAAGACGTGATCGGCCATGCGCCCGTTGGTAATCGCCGTGACTTCGGCAGTAGCGTCCTGCGTCGTCGAGTTGATCACGTGTGTGGCACCAAAGGCACGCGACGCTTCCAGCTTGGAATCGTTGACATCGATCGCGATCAGCGGATTCGCCCCCGACAGCGCTGCCCCCTGGATGACGTTGAGACCAACACCGCCCGTGCCGATCACCACCGCGCTCGAACCCGGCGAAATATGTGTCGTATTGATCGCCGCACCAACGCCGGTGATAACACCACACCCGAGCAGCGAGGCGACCGCAAAGTCGACGTCCTTCGGCATCACGGCAATCTGCGAGTGATGGACGAGTACCTGGTCCGCGAACGAGCCAACGTTCATCATCTGCGCAACCGGTGCACCCGAGGCATCGCGGATCGGCGTGCGCGTCGACAACGGCAGCGTCGTCTCGCACATCACACGATCGCCACGCGAGCAGTAGAAGCACTGGCCACAGGCTCGGATGAGCGTGACGACAACGTGGTCGCCCACCTGTACACCAGGCGTCTCGGGACCAATGGCCTTGACAATGCCCGCGGCCTCGTGCCCGTACAGCGCAGGCAGGTCGCCGCCCCAGCCACCCTCCATAAAGGTGATGTCCGAATGGCAGATCGCGCAGGCCTTGACGTCGACGAGCAATTCGCCCGCCTGAGGCTCCTCGATCGTCAACTCCTCGATCACCAGCGGTTCATTGAATGCGCGACAGACGGCAGCCTTCATGTGATCACCCTCAACTCGTTCGTGTACGAAGTAGCCGGCGGGCGAAACCGCCAGTCTGGCGGAGCCTAACCGATGGGTGGGTGGTCGCGGCCGCTACGGCGTCGTCATCGCGCCATCGACCGTCAAGACGGCGCCCGTCATGAACGGTGGAGCCTCGCTGAGCGCCCAGGCCGCAACGTCGGCGATCTCGGCTGGCTCACCAAATCGTCCAATTGGCATGCGGTCGAGAAAGTTCTCTGGATCGCCACCGGCCGCCCTCACTGCGACACGGATGTCTTCCATCATGCGTGTCTCCGTCGGTCCTGGGCAGAGACAGTTGACGCTGATGCCCGCTGCCGCAACCTCGAGCGCAACGCCCTGCGACAGTCCGACGACCGCATGCTTCGAGGCGACGTAGCCCGAGAGGCCCGGCACTCCACGTACACCTGCCTGCGAAGCCGTGTTGAGGATCGAGCCGTGGCCCTGTGAGCGCATCACCGGTACCACGTGCTTGAGGCCCAGAAAGATGCCGCGCACATTGATCGCGAGCACTTGGTCGAACGTCTCCGCTGGGTAGTCCTCGACGTTGGCGATCGCACCTTCGATGCCAGCGTTGTTGAAGAATGCGTCGATGCGGCCATAGCGCTCGACCGCCGTGGCAACGTAGGCCTTGACGTCATCCTCGCTGCTGACATCGGCCGCGCAGGCCGAGGCCGACGCGCCAAGGCGTGCCGCCACCTGATCGGCCGCAGCCGCATCCCGATCGACGATCAGCACGGCAAAGCCACGCTCGACCAATCTTTCGGCCGTTGCCGCACCAATGCCACCCGCGCCACCCGTGATGATGGCGGCGCGATCCATCATCAGCCCGAGCGGCGAGCCCGCCAATCGAGCAACGTCTGCAGACCCTCAAGCGGCCAGTCGGGACCCGATGCTCCGTAGATAAAGAACGTGGCACCAGCGTCAACAAAGGCTTCGAGCTTGGCGTCATCGCCGTCGAGCTCCTCGGCGTTGAGCATGATGCTGCGCTCGATCTCGGCCGGGTCGCGACCCACCGTGGCGCAGTGCATGTCGAGGACCTCGCACTTGTGGCGGATCTCGTCAGGCGTGCCAAAGCCATGCCAAATATCGGCGTGCTGGGCCACGAGCTTCAACATCACCTTTTCGCCACCGCCGCCGATCATGATCGGGATCTTGCCCCGCACCGGCGGCGGGTTGCCGATCGCCATGCGGTCCTTGATCACCGGAATCGCGTCACGGAAGGCGTGCAGGCGCGTAATCGCGGTGCCGAACTCGTAGCCGAACTCGGTGTAGTCCTTCTCGAACCACCCGGAGCCGATGCCGAGCGTGAGGCGCCCGTTCGAGATGTGGTCCACCGTGCGTGCCATGTCGGCCAGCAGGTTCGGATTGCGGTACGACATGCATGTGACGAGCGCGCCAACCTCGACACGACTCGTGGCCTCCGCCAGCGCGGCGATCAGCGTCCAGCACTCAAAGTGCGGGCCGTCCGGATCGTCGTACAGCGGATAAAAGTGGTCCCAGTTGTAGATCGCGTCGACGCCGAGCGTCTCGGCGTCGATCCACGACGCGCGCATGGCGTCATACGAGCCATGCTGCGGTCGTGCCTGGTACCCGATGCGAATTGCTCGTGCCATGTTTCAGCCCATCCAGTGTTCGGAGTTGACGTTCATCAGGACCTTGACCCGAACCTCGCCATCGCGGCGGAACGGGTAGTCGGTACCGAGGTACTTCTGCGCTAGCTCGTCGATGCTCTCGTCCGCACCGACCGTCGTCACTTCAACCGTGCCACGCAGCTCGGCGTAGCGATAGCCGTTTTCGGGGTCGAGGAGCATGACCGTCACGCGCGGGTCAGCCACCATGTTGCGGTGCTTTGCGCGGCCTTCGGCCGTATTGAAAACAACCTTGTCGTCCTCAATGTGGAGCCAGATCACCGTCACCTGCGGATGGCCATCGGGACCAATCGTGGCGAGGCTGGCAAAGATCGGCTGCTCAAGCAGGACGCGAGCGTTATCGGAAATCGGCATAGGTAGAGATTAGCGGCTCGACTCGGACCGCTGCTCGCGCCAGTCGAGCAGCTGCTGCAACCCGGCCAGCGAGTAGTCGGGGCCCGCGGCCGAATAGAAGAAGCACGTGGCCCCTGCCTCGACGTAGGCCTCGAAGAACGCGTCGTCGCCCAGCTCGTGCGCCTCGAACATCACGCTGCGCTCGATCTCGGCCGGATCTCGGCCCACCGTCGCGCAATGCGCGTCAAGCACCTCGCACTTGTGGCGGATCTCGTCAGGCGTGCCAAAGCCATGCCAAATATCGGCGTGCTGGGCCACGAGCTTCAACATCACCTTTTCGCCACCGCCGCCGATCATGATCGGGATCTTGCCCCGCACCGGCGGCGGGTTGCCGATCGCCATGCGGTCCTTGATCACCGGAATCGCGTCACGGAAGGCGTGCAGGCGCGTAATCGCGGTGCCGAACTCGTAGCCGAACTCGGTGTAGTCCTTCTCGAACCAGCCGGAACCAATCCCCAACACCAAACGACCACTCGAAATGTGATCCACCGTCCGCGCCATATCCGCCAACAAATTCGGATTGCGGTACGACATGCACGTCACGAGCACGCCGATCTCGACGCGACTCGTTGCCTCGGCGAGCGCCGCCAGAGACGTCCATGCCTCGAAGTGCAACCCATCGGGATCACTGTCGACGGGAAAGAAATGGTCGTCGTTGTAGACCGCGTCGGCACCCATCGCCTCGGCCTGGATCCACGACTCACGCATCGCAGCAAACGAGCCGTCCTGCGGACTCGCCTCATAACCAATCCGAATTGCGCGCATTGCTCCACCTCTCCTCGCTAAAGATCGCTACCCATCCGTCAAACAGACCCATCGTGCCAAGTTCGGCTTGGCGTCCAACCCCAACTACTCCAAGCGTAACGGGTGCCTAGATGGCGCCCTGCTTGGCGGATGTCACAAAGGGGTCAGACCCTTATGTGACATGCCCGCCCCAACCGACGACGGAACAGCAACGCTTCCTGCGGAAATGTCACATAAGGGTCTGACCCCTTTGTGACATCCGCCAAGCACTCGATCAGGCAAACAGATCCTTGTCTCGGTCGATCACACCCTCAGTGGCACCTTCAGAACCAGGCTCGAGCTCGACGCCGCGAATCAGCGCCGCCGGCACGCCGCCGTATGGACCCATTGCCAACTCGGCTGCGCTCGCCAACTGGTCGGCCATGTGGACGCGCGTGGCGTGCAACTCGCGGCCCGCGTCGTCGAGACGGCCAGCGTGTTCGACGACGGGAGCGAAACCCGCCGCACCAATCGCCACGCCAACGGTGCCCCGTCGAAACGGACGACCGAACGAATCGCTGATCACGATCGCCACAGCGGCGCCCGTCATCGCGTGCAGCCCATCGTGCAAGCGCTGCGCAGACTCGTCGGGATCGACGGGCAACAGCGTGACCTGGTCGGGCATGTTCTGGTTCGAGCGATCCACACCGGCCGAGCCACAGACGTGGCCGTGGGCGGTGCGGCCGATGATGAACGAGCCACGGCGGCGCACGACCTCAACGGACTCGCGCAGGATCACCTCGACGACCCGCGCGTCGCCGTCGTCCTCGGCGGCGATCGCAAGCGCCTCGGCGGACGGCTCGACATCGGCAAGATCGACGATGCGACCCTCGGCCTTCGAGATCGGCTTTTGCGCGACCACGAGCACGTCGCCGCTCTGCAACTCTTCGCCCGCAGCCACGACCGCTGCTGCCAACAAGGCCACGAGATCATCGCCCGGCTGGATCCGCTCGACAATCGGCAGCGGGACGAGGCGAATCATGCGAGCACCGCCGCGGCGAGCCCCTGCCGCACAGCCGGATCGGCCATCAGCGTTGGTACACAGAGCGAGGCCATCTGCAATTCGGCGAGATCGGCAGCAAGCTCGGCATCCTGCGTGTCCAAGACGTACGTCCCTGCCAGTGGCGCGAGATAGCGCGCAACGCCGATTGCATCGGGGCGGTGCCCCATCGACTCGAGCATGCCGACGATCGGCCCCTTGACGGCCTTGCCGGCAATCACCGGCGAGACGGCAACCGTGTCGGCTCGACGCGCGCAGACCGCGGCGCGCACCCCATCGACCGCGAGAATCGGATCGAGCGAGACAAACGGATTCGACGGCGCGAGCACGATGCGATCGGCCGAGGCAATCGCCTCAAGCACGCCGGGTGCCGGCTGCGCCTCGGGCACACCCTCGAAGCGGACGCCCGTGACCGTGTCGGCGGCCCGGCGGTGGACGAGCCACTCTTGAAACGGCAGCTCCTCCGTGTCCGTCGCGATCCACGTGCGTTGTCGATCATTGGTTGCGGGCAAGAGCTTCGTGGCACAGCCCCAACGAGTCGCTACGTCGGCCGTGATCGCCGAAAGCGACTCACCAGCCCGCAGGCGCCGCGTCCGCGCCACATGCAGTGCCAGATCCTTGTCGCCGAGGATAAACCAGTCTTCCTCGCCCAACGAGATCGCCGTGTCCATAAGGTTGCGCGTGTCGCCGGCCACGCCCCAGCCATTAATCGGATCGATGCGGCCCGTCAGCGTGTACAAAACCGTGTCGAGATCGGGCGAGATGCTGAGCCCCCAGTGCTCGCAGTCGTCGCCAACGTTGCCGATCACCGTCAGCTCGCCTGGCGGTAGTGCCTCGTGCAGCGCCAACGCCATGCGGGCACCACCAACACCACCGGCGATTAGCGTGACGGCCATGTCGCCTCAAACTCCAACAGGTCGGCAGGCGTGTCAAGGTCGCGCGCCAACCCCGGGCGCACCACCGGCGTACCACCGTGCCGGGCAGCAGACCCGTCGCCATACGCCGGTGTAAACGCACCCGGTGGCGTGGCGGCAATCGCATTCGTCTTGCCATCCGCCGAGGGCGCAATGGCGAGTGGGTGTGCCGCGGCCAGCAGCGCCTCGAGGTCGGCAGTCTCAACGTATGGCAGGTCTGCAGCAATCACGACAACGGTCTCGGCATCAGCGTAGACGGCGAGGCCGCGTCGCACACTGCCCGTCAGATCCTCGCCCCCGTCGTCGACGACGACGGTGCCTAGCTCGCGGGCGGCGATGTACGCCATCGGATCCGACGAAATAATCGCCACCGTCAGCCCAGCGCCTTGGCACGCATCGACGACACGCGTCAACATGCGCAACGCGAGCGCGTGACGCTGCTCGGCATCGAGCACATCGCCAAGACGCGACTTGGCGTCATCGAGAGACTTGAGCGGTATCAGGGCTATCATCCAGCGGCAGTCTACGTCCGCACGAGGTGCGTGACGCGAAGGGAGTTGCGTGATCCGGATCGGGTACAAGGCATCGAGTGAGCAGTTTGCGCCACGGGAGCTGCTGGATTTCGCCATCCACGCCGATGCGAAGGGCTGGGATACGATCGCGATCTCAGACCACTTCCAACCCTTCCGTCATACGGGCGGCCACTCGCCGTTCTCGTTCGCCTGGATGGGTGCGCTCATCGAGCGTACCTGCCACGCGACCATCGGCACCAGTGTCATCACGCCGACCTTCCGCCATCACCCGTCCACCATCGCCCAGGGCTTTGCCACGCTGGCATGCCTGGCGCCAGGCCGTATTTTCCTTGGCGTCGGCTCGGGCGAGTCGCTCAACGAGGTGCCGCCGACCGGCATCGAGTGGCCTGAAGGGCCGGAGCGCCTGAAGCGCCTGAAAGAATCGCTCGCGCTGATCCGCCAGCTCTGGAGCGAGGAGCGTGTGACGTTCGAGGGCGACTACTACTCGACGCGCAGCGCGACGATCTACGACCTGCCTGACGCACCGCCGCCGATCTACGTCGCCGCAGCTGCCCCGCTGGCCTCACGCTATGCCGGCGCCACCGCCGACGGCTTCATCACGACGTCGGGCAAGCCGAAGGAGCTCTACACCGAGAAGCTCTTGCCGGCTCTGACCGAGGGCGCCGAGAAGGCGGGCCGCTCGTTGGCCGACCTCGACCTCCTGATGGAGATCAAGCTCTCGTACCACCCCGACCTCGAGCAGGCCAAAAGCGACTGCGACTTCTGGGCGCCGCTCGCCCTGCCAGCCGAGATGAAGCACGGCGTCGAGGACCCGGTCGAACTCGAGCGACTGTCGAAGGACCCGTCGGTCGATCCGACGAGCCGCTTCATCTGCACGAATGACCCGGACGAGGCCGTCGAGCGGATCGCCACCTACGTGGAGATGGGCTTCACCAACCTCGTCTTCCACTACCCGGGCGCGGATCAGATCGGATTCATCGACCGCTTCGAGGCCGACCTCCGGCCACGCATCGCAGCGCGCTGGAGCTGATCAACTTTGCTTTGGGGTCAGACCCCAAAGCAAAGTCGTCATCAAGCTTTGACCCAGCCAGTCGAGATCAACTTGGTTTTGGGGTCTGACCCCAAAGCAAAGTTGATCCACCTTGCTACCGTCACAGCATGCTGACCGACGCTGAGGCACTCGCGCTCGCCGAAGATCCCTCGCCGGATCTAGACGGCCTCTGTAAGGATGCACGCGCACGACGCGATGCGGCGCACGGCGTCATCGTCACGTACTCGCCGAAGGTCTTCATCCCGCTGACGATGCTGTGCCGCGACGTCTGCCACTACTGCACCTTCACCAAGCCGCCCCGCAAGGGTGAGCGCTCGTACATGACGGCCGACGAAGTGGTCGCCGTCGCCGAGCAGGGCAAGGCGGCCGGCTGCCGCGAGGCCCTCTTTACGCTCGGCGACAAGCCCGAGCTGCGCTACGAGGCCGCGCGCACAGAACTCGCCGAACTCGGCTTCGCCACGACTGCTGCGTACCTCGCGCATTGCATGGAGCGCGTCCTCACCGAGACCGGGCTCTTGCCCCACGCCAACCAGGGCATCCTCGACGACGAGGAGCTCGCATCGTTTCGTGCCTTCTCGCCGTCACAGGGGATCATGCTCGAGACCGCGAGCGCGCGCCTGAGCGAGAAGGGCATGCCGCACTATGGCTCGCCCGACAAGGAGCCGTCGGTCCGCCTCGACGCCCTCAGTCGCATGGGCCGACTGAAGATCCCGACGACGAGCGGCATCCTGATCGGTATTGGTGAAACGCGCACCGAGCGCATCGAGGCGCTGCTCGCGCTGCGCGCCCTGCACGCCGAACATGGCCACCTGCAGGAGGTCATCGTCCAGAACTTCCGCGCCAAGGCCGATACGAAGATGGTCGACGCACCCGAGCCATCGCTCGATGA
>JBAXOM010000008.1:0-31803 GCA_037133215.1 Thermoleophilia bacterium
GGTAAAGGGTCCAGCGGTGGTCGGGGTGCGGGTGGTCCATCGGAGGCGTGTGGGGGCAGCTGGGGGTGTCACGCGCGGCACGATCTCGTTGGAGCGTGCGGATGCGCGTGTCTCCCACGCGAGCAGGCGTGCGGTGGTCGTGAAGGAGTACGTTGTCTTGTTCTTGAGGCCCGTGATCACGCACGTTGTGGCAGGTGCGGTGATCACGCAGCCTTTGGATACGTCTTGGACGGCGGTGACGGTGTACGTCGAGGGGGCGCCGTAGCGTGCGGAGATCGCGTTTGGCTTGATCGTGATCGTTGCCGCACTGTCGCCCGCCACGGCTGTTGCTGCTGTGGGTGTCGCCGGCGGGGCAGGGCCAGCACCGGTGAACTTGGCCACGGTGCTGTTGCTCAGCGCCGCGAAAATATCACCGGCGGAATTCAGCATGATCGACGACGGCGCGCGGCCGGGAACAATCGGCCAACTCCCCGTAGCCACCGTGCCATTCGGCAGAACCTTGGTGATTACCGGTACATCCGAAGACCATGGGTGACCGTAAATCGACGTGTACAGATTGCCGGCCGCATCGATCACGATTTCCGTTGCCCCGGTTCCGACGTGTGCAGGCCAGTTGCCTCCCGCCAGTGTGCCGTCGGGCAAGATCTTCGACCCGGCGTCGTCGGCGGGCTGGGTAGTGGAAAAGAACGGTCTGGAGTTCGCTGAGTAGACGTTGCCTGCCGCATCCACCGCAAGGACGCTCGGATGGCCGCCGATCCGCACGGGCCAGTTGCCTCCCGCCAGGGTGCCATCGGGCAGGATTTTCGCCACGTTGCTTCCTTCTGGGTCACTATCGGCGAATCCGTAGGTCGTGGTGACATAGACAGTGCCAGCAGTGTCCAGCGCCAGTGCGCGCCCACTGTTGAAGCTGTCCACTGACCGGGTGAGGGTAACGGGCCAGTTTCCGCCAGCGAGTGTTCCGTCCGGCAGGATCTTCGCCGCGCCGTCTCGCGTCGCCACGTAGATGGCGCCTAAGGGATCAATCGCGAGACTGCTCGGGGGCGATGCTAGGGCGATGGGCCAGTTGCCGCCAGCGAGCGTACCGTCCGGCAGGATCTTCGAAATGCTGTCGCCTCGAGTATTCGCGACGTAGATGTTGCCTGCCTCGTCCATCGCCATGTCGCGCGGTGACGGACCGACCGTAATGGGCCAGGCTCCTGCGGCCAGCGTACCGTCGGGCAAGACCTTCAACACCGTTCCGTTGTGCCACATGGCGTAGATGACGGCGCCGAACGCGGCATCTGCGGTGCCGTTTGCACCTAGGAGTGCGAGGCCCTCGGTGATGTAGCCGCCGGCCAGGATGGTGCCGTTCGTCTCAACCTGAATCGAGGTCACTCGTTTGCTCGAGTTGTTTCCGCAGTATCCGAGGTTGATCGCGCTGTTGAACGCAGTGTCGGCCGTTCCATCGACGTGGAGTCGGAAGAGGCATCCGTCGATGAAACCGCCGATCAGGATGGATCCATTTGGCTGCACGGCAATGGCGTCGACGGAGAAGAAGTCGCTGTCCTGTGCCACTGTCGCGATGTTGGCATTCAATGGCGTGGAGCCGTCGGCTGTGCCGCTGGCGTTGAGGCGCTTGAGGCCATTGGTGAAGTCACCACCGATCAGGATCGTGCCGCCGGGCTCCACGAGCAACGTGTTGACTGAGCCGTCCAATGCGAGCGCGGAAACGTTGGCATTGAACGTGCCGGTGTCCGCTGTGCCATCTGCGTTCAGGCGCTTGACACGACCATCGCTGAGATTCGAGCTGGGACGCGGTGCTCCACCGGTAATCAGGATCTTCCCGTCGCTTTGCTGCGTGATCGAGACAACTATGAAGTCGAGATTGAGCAATGCGGCGTTGGTATTGAACGCGGCGTCTGGCACACCGTCGCTGTTAAGTCGTTTGACATAGTTAGTTGAGTTGTAATTAGCGCCGAATTTCGCGCCGCCGATCAAGACTTTTCCGTCTGCTTGGAGCGCCAGCGAGTACATCCCGAAGTCGCCAAGGTCGAGCGTGGCGGCGTTGGTGTTGAAGGCCGTATCGGCAGTCCCGTCGGCATTTAACCGCCGGATCGTCGAACTCTGCGTGATCAGGATCTTGCGGTCAGGCTGGATCGCGATGTTCCAGATGCCTCCCCAGACCCCGGCGGCCTTGACGTTGGCGTTGAACGCCGCATCGGGCGTGCCATCGGCATTGAGGCGACGAAAACTGCCGGAGAACGACCCGCCAATCAGGATCTTGCCGTCGGGTTGGATGGCGGAGGCCAACACGTCGTGGTAGTAGTCGTCTGGGTTGGAAGCCGAGGTGTAGACGTTGCCCGCCGCATCAAGCGCCATGCCGGACGCGTAGCTTGGGAGCGTGGCGGGCCAGCTCGCGGACGCCGCGTTGGCTTGCAGGCAGAGGGCAGCGAACAGGATGAGTGTCAGTACTCCGCTGTATCCGAAGATGCGCCCCAGGGATTTTGAGCGTGCCGCGTGAGCGGATTTGCGCCTACGTAACCGCACTCGGGACCGTGGTGTGGTGGTGCCGGCTACGCCGAACGAAACGAGTCTGCGTGCGCGCACGAGCGCATACTGCCATGCGTTGTGCTGCCGGGCAAGCGAATGGTGGTGTTGACCACAAAGTGAGGGAGTAGCCCCTCAAATCCCGTGCCGATCAACTTTGCTTTGGGGTCAGGCCCCTAAGCAAAGTCCACGGGTTCTGATCTGAGAACTAGTCGGCTTAACTTTGCTTTGGGGCCTGATCCCAAAGCAAAGTTGATCCCTGCCGGGCCGGCATCGCGTACCCTGCGGAGGCAATGCTGGCCCACGAGATCCGTACCGCGTTTCGAACCCACTTCGAGCAGAACGGTCATCTCGTCGTGCCGTCGGCGAGTCTCGTGCCCGCCTCGCTCGATCCGTCTGTCCTGCTGACCACCGCAGGCATGCAGCCGTTTAAGCCGTACTTCCTCGGTGTTGAGCAGCCGCCGCAGCAGCGCCTGACGAGTGTGCAGAAGTGCTTTCGCACCACCGACATTGACGAGGTCGGCAAGACCGCTCGCCATCTGACCTTCTTCGAGATGATGGGCAACTTCTCGATTGGCGACTACTTCAAGGCCGGCGCCATCGAATTCGCCTGGGGCCTCGTGACGGGCGCCTGGGGGATTGATCCGGCGAAGGTCTGGATCACGGTCTTTGCCGGTGACGAGCAGGTGCCTGCTGATGACGAGGCGCGCGGTCTCTGGCTCGCACAGGGAGTCGAGCCAGATCGCATCGTCGGTCTTGGTCGCAAGGACAACTTTTGGCAGGCTGGTCCGACTGGGCCGTGCGGACCGTGTAGCGAGCTCTACTACGACCGTGGCGCCGAGCACGGCTGTGGACGCCCGGTTGGCGCCGACGGCTGCGCACCTGGCTGCCACTGCGATCGCTTTCTCGAGTTTTGGAACCTCGTCTTTATGCAGTACGACCAGGCCGAGGATGGCTCACTGACGCCGCTGCCAAACCAGTGCGTCGATACGGGTGCGGGCGTCGAGCGCGTTGCGGCTTTGCTGCAGGACGTGCACTCGGTCTACGAGACCGACGGGTTCCAGTCGATGATTGCGGCAATCGAAGAGTGGACAGGTACGTCGTACGAGGCTGGTGGCATTCAGACGAAGGCGCTGCGTGTGCTCGCCGACCACGGTCGTGCGATGACGTTTCTCGCCGCCGACGGTGTGCTGCCCGCCAACGAGTCGCGCGGCTACATCCTGCGGCGCGTCATCCGTCGTGCCGTCTCGCACGGCCATCGCCTCGGCATTCAGGGCACGTTCCTGACGCGACTGGCCGAGCTCGTGATTGCACAGCTCGGCGACGTCTATCCCGAGCTCGTGCAAAATCGTGACGATATTTTTCGCATCCTCAACGGTGAGGAAGAGCGCTTCCTGCGCACCCTCGAAACCGGCACGGCGCTGCTCGACGATTGCATCGCGCGCGTCCGCAGCGAGGGCGGCGTCGCGATTCCCGCGGCCGAGGCCTTCCAACTCCACGACACCTTTGGCTTCCCCTTCGAGCTGACGCAAGAGCTAGCGGCCGAGCAGGATCTCTCGGTCGATGAGGCGGGCTTTGCTGAGCTGATGGAGAGTCAGCGCCAGCGCGCTCGCAGCGCTGCCGGCAAGGGTGGTGGCGTCGACCTTGATCGCGTGGCGGCATTCGCTCGCGCGGCTGGCTTCGTGACCACGTTCGTTGGCTACGACGAAATTGATATCCGCACGCGCATTGGTGCGCTCGACGACCTCGGTGAGGGGCGCCTGGCGGTCAAATTGCGCGAGTCGCCGTTCTATCCCGAGGGTGGCGGCCAGGTCTCCGATACGGGGTCGATCGAATCGGACACGGGCCGAGCCGCAATCGTCGAGGTGATTCGCTTCGACGGGGATCAGACGTTGATCGTGGCGATTGAGCGCGGAACCTTGGTTGATGGGCAAGAGATTCGTGCACTGGTTGATCCGAATCGTCGCCGCCCAACGGCTGCGAACCACACGGGCACGCACGTGCTGCATCGGGCGTTGCAGGAGGTGCTCGGCGACCAGGTGCGTCAGAAGGGCTCCTCCGTTCGACCCGACAAGCTGCGCTTCGATTTCTCGCACGACAGTGCTGTCACCGCTGAGGAGTTGGCGCGGGTCGAGGACATCGTCAATCGCGTTGTCGTTGAGGGGCATCGTGTCTTTACCTTCGAGACGACGCAGGACAAGGCGCGCGAGCTCGGCGCGATGATGCTGTTTGGCGAGAAGTACGGTGACGTTGTTCGGGTCGTCGAGATCGAGGGCTTCTCGCGCGAGTTGTGCGGCGGCACACACGTCTCGACGACGGCCGAGATTGGCCCCATGCGCGTGACGTCCGAGTCGAGCGTTGGTCAAGGCGTCCGGCGCATCGAGGCGATTACGAGCGGCGTTGCAATCGAGCAGTTGCGCGCCAGCGAGCGGGCAGCCGACGAGGCAGCCCGCGCCCTGAAGGTCTCGCCCGATCAGTTGCCGAACGCGGTGCGCGACCTGCAGGCCAAGGTGCGCGACCTCGAGAAGCAGCTGAAGGCTGGCGGCGGAAGCACGGCAGCCGAGGCGCAGGTTGATGCGCTCGCTGCGGGTGCGGTCGCACATGGCGACGTCAACGTTGTTGTCGCCAGCGTGGGGGAGATTGGCGCGGATGCCCTGCTCGAATTGGCAGATCTCTTGCGCGGCAAACTCGGCTCGAGCATCGTGATGCTGATCGGTGAGAGTGGGGGCAAGCTGCAGTTGATCTGTGCGGCTACCCCAGAGGCCGTCGCGGCGGGTGCCGATGCGGGTGCCGTCTTGAAGGTGGCGGCTCCGCACGTCGGTGGTGGCGGTGGTGGCAAGCCGAACCTCGCGCGCGCCGGGGGCAAGGACGCGAGTGGCATCGATGCCGCACTCGACGCGGCTCGCGGTGTGCTCGCCGAGCAACTCCCGGCCTAGTTCGCGCGCAGTGGGGGCGCGTTTGCGCGTGCCGCGTGCGGTGCGGACGGCTACGGTAAGCCCATGAAGGTCTTGGCCCTCGACTACGGCTCGGCCCGCACGGGACTCGCGATCAGCGATCCCTCGGGTGCACTGGCTCGGCCACTCACGTTTGTCGAACGGATTGGGACGCCGGCTGGCCTTGAGCAACTGTTGGCAGTGATCGCCGAGGAACAGCCGGAGTTGCTGCTCGTTGGTCTGCCTGTGCAGGCCGACGGAACGCGAGGTGAGCAGGCCAACGCCACGCTGGCCTTCGTCGGTCGACTGCGAGCGGTCTGCGCTGTGCCCGTCGAGTTTGAGGACGAGCGTTTTACGAGTCGAATTGCCGAGACGAAAGGAGGAGCCAGCAGCCTTGACGATCGCGCCGCTGCCGTGCTCCTACAGGGATGGCTGGATACCCACCAAAACCAGTAAACCGCCGTCGCCTGCTCGCGTTCGTGGCGCTCGCGCTTGCCGTGATTGTTGTCATCGCACTGGCGTGGTGGGGTATTACGCGCCTTGTCAGTGATCCAGCACCGACGCCTGGAGCGACCGTCGTGGTGACGATCCCAGCCGGGTCGAGCGCCACGCAAATCGCCGACATTTTGGCAACCGCCGGTGTGATCACCGACGCGGGCGCGTTCGTCGATCAGGTCGTTGCCGATGGTCTTGGCGGTGGTTTTCGTCCCGGTAGTTACAGCCTCCGCACGAACGAGCTCTACCGACGGATCGTCGATCAACTCAATGCCGGGCCTGCGAACACGGCGGCAAGCAAGCTGGTGATTCCCGAGGGCTACGCAATTTGGGATATCGAGGCTGCGGCGGCAAAGGTTGGGATCACGCCGAAGCAGTATCGGCAGGCACTCGAGAATCACAGTCCGCCGGTTGGCTTTTTGCATGCCGGCGAAACGGCGTCGACCTTGGAGGGGTTCCTCTTTCCTGCCACCTACGACGTGGGGATCCCGGCCGACGCTAACCAACTGGTCCAAGATCAACTCGCAGCATTCGACGCCAACGTGGGCTCTGTCGACTTCTCCTATGCGGAGTCGCGTCACCTCACCCGGTACGACGTCCTCAAGATCGCCTCGTTGATCGAACGCGAGGCGCGGGCGCCAGAAGACCGCAGCAAAGTCAGCGCGATTATTTACAACCGTCTCAAAGCGGGGATGCCGACCGGGATGGAATCTGGCATCCAGTATGCAACCGGGCACTGGGGCATCCTCACGGCCAGTGATCTCAAGATCGACTCGCCGTACAACCTCTGGGTTCATCGTGGCTTGCCGCCGACGCCGATCTGTAATCCGGGTCTCGCTGCGATCGAGGCGGCGGCACATCCGGCTAAGGTCGACTATCTCTACATGTACGCGATTAAGGGTGACGCCAAGGGGCGCCACTATTTCACCAACAACTACCAAGAGTTTCTGCGGTACCAGAAGGAGCATCCCTACTCGTGATTAGCGGCACCACTCGACTGCTCGGCGTGATTGGCGATCCTGTCGCGCATTCGCGCTCGCCCCGGATGCAGAACGCGGCACTGCAGGCGCTTGGGCTCAATTGGGCGTACGTGCCACTACCCGTCAAGGCTGACAGTCTGGAGAGTGTTCTGCGGGGACTGCAGGCCGCCGGCTTCGTTGGCGTCAACGTGACGGTGCCGCACAAGGAGGCTGTTGCTCAACTCGTGGACGAGTTGCGACCGACAGCCAAGGCGAGTGGCTCGGTCAATACCGTGATCTTCGCCGAGGACGGTCGTCTGATCGGCGATTCGACTGACGGCCCCGCGATTGCGGTCGCGATTGCCTCCGAGATCGAAGAGACCTATACGGGCAGCGTGCTCGTGCTCGGTGCTGGCGGCTCTGCCCGTGCGGCTGCTGCGGCACTTGCGCAGGACGGATGCGCGGTTCAGATCCATGCCCGCCGCTTCGAGGCGGCAGAGGCGTTGGCACACGACCTGGCCGGCAGCGGCAACGTCGTCGCCGTGGCCGAGCTTCCCGATCCCGTCGGGGGCGTCGTCGTCAACTGCACGCCGGTTGGCGCGCTGGTCGATCCCGATGGCATGCCGCTGCCGGCCTCGCGTCTGCTCGACGTGCGCGTCGTTGTCGATCTGGCCTACCGGGCAGACGCCACACCAACGCCACTCATCACCGCTGCCGCCGAGACGGGCTGCGCTGTTGTCGATGGTCTCGAGGTGTTGGCGCGTCAAGGTGCCAAGGCGTTGGAGATTTGGACGGGCGAATCGGCACCGCTTGAGGTCATGTTGGCTGCAGCCCGCGGCGAGTAAGCGCGTGGTCGCCATCGCGACACTGGTTGGTGGGTTGTTGGGCGTCGTGGCTGTTCGTCTGGTGGTCTGGCTACCGCAGGGGATTGATGAACGCCTTGAGCAGCCGGCATGGACGAGCCAGGCGACGAGGCCCGGGCTGCTGGTTGGAGTTGGCGCCGTGGTCGGTGCGGCGCTCGGGCTGGTTTCGCCGAGTGGGGTAGAGCTCGCACTGGGACTGGTGCTCTTGGCCGTGCTCTTGCCGGCCGTCGCGATTGATATCGCCTGGCGTGTGGTGCCTGACACGCTGGTGGTGGCCGGTGCCGTCGGTGCGCTCGTAGTACTGGTCTGGCTACGTCCTGAGGTGCTCATCCAGCACCTCCTCGTGGGCATGATCGCCGGCGGTGTGGCACTCGGTGTGGCGATGGTCTCGCGCGGCGGCTTTGGTTTTGGCGACGTCAAGTTGGTCGCGATGTTTGGTCTCGTGATCGGAGCAGCGATCCCCGTCGCGATCGTGATTGCCTTTGGCTTGGCTGTCCTGATCGCGATACCCATGCTGGTGGTGCGTGGACGCGGTGCGACGGTGCCGCTGGTGCCGTTTCTCGCTGTTGGAGCACTCGTTGCGGTGACGGGCAAGGTGGCCGGCCAATTCGTGCTCTAACTGCACGATGAGACTGTGACACAACCGTGATCTTCTGTTGAGAAGATCGCCACAATTTGCGCGTACTCTTGAGTTCAAGCAACGGTCCCTCCCTCAATATCGTTGCCCGACGAGCCGCATAGGCCGTTTGGTCTCAACCGTCGCAAGACGGATCCTCCCACCTCGAGCGTCGCGCCCCCAGCGGGCGTGGCGCTCAGAGGTTTGGGGAGCCGTACGATCCCGGACATGGCTCCGATTCGCCAGGTCGCCCCAGGTGGGAATGTTGAGTTTGAGGTCGATGTCGCCTCGCAGCACGCCGCATGGCGTGTGGCGGGCAAACGGGCCTCGGTCACACGAGCGCGAGCGGTGGCGGGCGATGAGGCCGTCGATCAAATTCTGCGCGGCGTGATCGCACAGTTGCGTGAGGCAGCTACGACGGCTGGGGAGGACGGCGCGGCGCTTCGCGCCTTCGCAGCGAAGATCTGGGCTGGACGGAACGGCGGCGCTGCCGCGCCAGCAGACGACGAGCAGAACCGACTGTTCTAGGTCTGGCTCTCAGGAGCCGCTGAGGACCGCAAGCTCGTCCAGCGTTGTCTGGAAGAGGCGATCGAAGACGGCAGCGGTCACGGGCTTGCCGGCGGCGGCGATGAGTGCATCGAAGGCGGCGACAGTGCGAGCGTAGGTACCGGGTGCGAGTGCCGTCAGCGAGGTATGGCTGCCCGCGAGGTTGGCTCGGGCGTGGATGATCCGCGCCTGCGCGTTGGCATAGGCTGTCGCGTTTTCGATCGTTCCCGTGGGTACGGCCTTGTCGTAGAGCGGCTTGGCGGGGGCAAGATCAACGGTGACGGCTTTGGAGGTCGAACGCGCCTGGTCGGCCAAGGTCTGGAGGTTTGGGGCAGACGAGCGTCCGAAATACATGCCCGAGGCAAAGCCCATGGCGATCGCGAGGATCGCGACGATCGCGACCACCGCGATCAGGCGGGGCGTAAATTCGGTACCGCCGTCGTTTTGCCACGCGCTCATGGGCGAAGCATGACCGACGTTCCGCACCCGCGGATCAGACGACCGCGGGTTCCTTGGGCTCTGGTACAGATGGTCCAGTTGCTGGCACCGCAACCACGCCGCCACGACAACGAGGCCGTCGGACACGAATGTACTCCGCAGCGAAGTACGAGCCAATCACTGCTACCACGGCAAGGGCTTGGCAGATAAACGTTTCGACCGTCGGGTAGATGTTGAACCAACTCGTCATCCACTCGGGAATCACGTTTTCGAGGAAGGGAGTCTCCGGGAGCCAGCCAAGCTCTTGGAAGGCATGTGCCGTACCGCCGACCATGATCACGAGCACGATGCTGAGCACGATGCCCGTGGCGACGAGCATCTTTCGATACGGCAGGCGGTGCTGGAACACGAAGAGGCAGGAGCCAACAGCAAAGGTGACGGCGAGGCCGATTGCGATGCCAATAAAGACGGGAGCCGTGCCCGCGACGAGTCGAGCATTCTGGAGAAACAACACCGTTTCGAAGCCCTCACGAAAAACGCTGGTAAAGCCAAGCACCCCGAGGCCGATCATCACGCCGGATCCAGCGCCCGAGAGAATTTGCTTCTTGCGCGCGTGCTGGTTCGTCAGCCAGCCAGTCCAGTAGATGTTGTGCATAAACCAGTTGAGCACGAGAATCAGAACGAAGACGGCGAGAAAACCAGTGATTGCTTCGAGGCGCACGCCCAAGTCGGCGTAGCGCTCGAGCAGCATGCCGGCGAAGACCCACGTCAAAGCGCTCGCGACGAGCGCCGCGGCAGCACCAAGAAAGACGGGGCGACGACGGAAGCGATTGATCCCAACCATGCTGGCCGTGATCGCCGCCAAGACGAGCGCGGCCTCCAGGCCCTCCCGGAAGACGATCATCGCGGAGTTGAAGATCGCCGTGCCAGGGCTCATCGAGTTCGCCATCGCCTCTGCGCTGATCTGGTTGGCTGGCGCCGTCGCCATCAGCCAAATTGCGACAATGACGAACAGCAGCGCTCCGCCCCAAACAGCCAGTCCGCGATAGTCGGTACCGGGTGCTTTGCGTTGCGTGGTTTGTGGCATCAGTGCGGGTTTCCGAGCGGAGTCGTGAGGATCGGCCAATTGGTGGCCGGCACCCGACGAACCGGATCTTAGGTCTACCTAATGAATTCGTCAAGTCGCGTCGTTCGGCCTACTGTGCGGCGTGTCACCCGGGCACACCGCGATACCCTGTTGAAACCAATGACGCTCTCCTTCGTCACCTCTGGTCAGTCGCATGGCCCCGGCATCGTCGCGATTCTGAGTGGCCTGCCCGCAGGCATCCATGTCGATCGAGAACGCCTGCAGCGCGATCTGGCTCGCCGTCAGGCCGGGTATGGCCGTTCGCCGCGTCAGTCGATCGAAACGGACGAGGCCACAATCCTCGGTGGCATGCGCCACGGTCGTACGATCGGCGGCCCCGTCAGCCTGATCGTCGAGAACCGCGATCACGCCAACTGGGGTGCTGCTCAAAGCGCCTGGGCGGTGACGGACGAGGAGCTCGCCGAGGTTGCGGCGCGCCGCACGCGCACCGTCGTCGTGCCACGCCCCGGCCACGCCGACCTATCGGGCGTGATGAAGTACGAGCTCCCTGACGTCCGCGACGTGCTCGAGCGAGCCTCGGCACGCGAGACGTCGGCGCGCGTCGCCGTCGGTGCGATGTGCAAGGACCTCCTCGACGCGATCGGGATTAGCGTCCACGGTCATGTCGTACGCGTGGGTTCGGTTGCGACCGCGCCCAACGCGGCACTGACCGCCAAGGATTTCGACGTCCTCAGCGATCGACAGGTTGGCTGCATCGATGCCGACACCGACGCCAAGATGGTGGCCGAGATCGAGCAGGCCAAGAAGGATCAAGACACGCTCGGCGGCATTATCGAAGTGCGCGCCTTTGGTTGTCCGCCCGGGCTCGGTTCGTACGCCTCCGAGGAACTTCGGCTCGATGCTCGCATTGCTGGCGCGGCCCTTTCGATCCAGGCCATGAAGGCCGTCGAGATCGGCGAGGGCTGGGAGAACGCGACCTTGCCCGGCAGCAAGGTCCACGACGAACTCCACTACGACAACGGCTATCGCCGCGACACCAACCGGGCCGGTGGGCTCGAGGGTGGCATGACGAACGGCGAGCCCGTCATCGTGCGCATCGCGATGAAGCCGCTCCCGACGCTGATGAAGCCACTCAAGACCGCGACGCTCGACACGCACGAGCCGGCCGAGGCCTTGGTCGAACGATCGGATACGACGGCGATTTGGGCGGCGGCCGTAGTCGCCGAGGCAGTGATCGCGTTCGAGTTGGCGCGTGCCGCCAAGGAGAAGTTTGGTGGCGACGCGATCGGCGACCTTGTGGCCGCCCACCAGCACTACCTGTCGCGCATCCCCTGGTCGCCGGCGGCCCCGTGAGCGCGCGCCCCGACGTCCTCGTCGGCTTCATGGGCGCGGGCAAGACGACGGTAGGTACCGAACTTGCCGCGCTCAAGGGCGTTGACTTTATCGATGTTGATCGCGAAATCGAACGGCGCACATCGCGCTCAATTCCGGATCTTTTTGCCGAGGGCGAGGAGGCCTTTCGCGAGCTCGAGGAATCGATTCTGAGTGAGTTGATCACCGCGAATGCCGCGGGTGTGATCGCGCCCGGCGGTGGCGCACTGACCCGACCAGGTACGCGGCGGCTGCTTGCTGAGCACGCGCGGGTGCTTTGGCTCGACGCGCCCTCCGAGGTGTTGTGGGCGCGCGTCGAGGCAGACGGTGGTGCTGAGAGCCGACCGCTCGCGGTCAACCACCACCGCTTCTCCGACCTGCAGCATCAACGCGAGGGGCTCTACGAGACGGCGGCCGACGCAATCATTGACGCGGCCGCGCCGCCGACCGTGGCTGCGATTGCCTGTCGCGACTCGGGGATCGTGCGGGCTGGCGCGCTCGACCGGCTCGCCGAGCTCGTCGGCGAGCGCCGTGCCTTTTTCGTCGTTGACGCCCCGGTTGCCGATCGCGTCCCCGAGCTGGGGGAGCGCATCGTGCTCCCTGGTGGCGAGCAGGTCAAGAGCATGGCGACTGTCGAGCAGCTGTGGCGTGCGTTCGCCGCTGCCGAGTTGGAGCGTGCCGACGTGATAGTTGCCGTCGGTGGCGGAGCCGTGACCGACGTCGCCGGCTTTGCGGCCGCGACCTTCCGTCGCGGCTTGCCGTGGATTTCGTGCCCGACGACGCTGGTCGGTCAGGTCGATGCAGGTATTGGTGGCAAGACGGGCATTGACGTCGCCGCGAAGAACGACGTCGGCTCGTTTCATCCGCCGCTGACGGTGCTGAGTGACCCCACACTGCTCGCCACCCTGCCACAACGCGAGTGGGCCGCTGGCTTTACCGAGACGCTCAAGTCCGGACTCTTGGCGGGCGATGCGCTGTGGGAGCTTGTGCGCAAGTGGCCATCGACACGCGGCGAAGACCAGGCGCAGGCAACGCTGATTCGTCGCTCTGCGGGACTCAAGAATCGCGTCGTGGCGGCCGATCCGAAAGAGGCGGGCGAGCGCGCCATCCTCAACCTTGGTCACACGATTGGGCATGGCATCGAACACGCAGCAGCCGGCCGCTACCTGCACGGAGAGGCGATTGCGATTGGCCTCGTGGCCGCGCTCTCCTTGTCCGTCAGCGAAGCGGGTCTATCGCCTGCAGTCGCGGCTGAGGTCGTTGCTCTGCTGGCACGTCAGGGGCTTCCGACGGTTGCCGAGGATGTCGCCGTCGACGCCGTTCTGACAGCGATGCGCTCGGACAAGAAACGCAGTGCTGGGCGTACGAAGTTCGTGCTGCTCGAGGCTCCGGGGCGGGCGATCTGGGGTGTTGACCTCGACGATGACGTCGTCGAGACCGCCGTTGCCGGGGCCTGTCAAAGCTAGTCGGGAGCAGGCGCGAGGGTGACCGCGTGTCGCGCCACACGAATCGAGAGCAGCGTGCCAGCAGCGTCAAGGCGCCGGGTTAGCGACCACGTGTTAGCGCCCGAGAGGTCGAACAGCGCCGAACCAAAACCGCGGTCTCCGTGCTGTGGGCCGATTCCGTTATCCGTCACGACGACGCGCACATACGCCTCGTCGTGATTGACCACTGCGATGTCAATGGCGTTGGCTCGCCCATGCCGCATCGCGTTGGCAATGCCTTCCTCGGCAATCAGGCAAATGTCCTCGACCACCGACGACGCGAGCGGTGGCTCAAAGGCATCGAGCGTGATGGTGAAGGCGGCAAACCCCGACCACAACTCGACGGTCTCTTGGACGGCGGGGGCCAGGTCTCGGTTGGGTGGCGCCAGCGCATTGGACAACGACAAGGCATCCACCGCCTGTTCAATCGCGGCGTCGAACGAACCTGGAGCTTCGTCTCGCTCCGCCTGTTCGATCGCCAATGCTGCGGCTAAGAGCCGAGACTGCAGCGTTCCGTGGACGTACTGCGCAAGTGAGCGGCTCGTGCGTGCGAGCTCGCGACTGCGCGCGATCTCGTCGACCTCAGATTCGTCAATCGAATGGCGTAGCGCCTCCATGATTTCTGCTTGACCACGCTGCGATGCGAGCGCAAGGTTGACACTCAGAATTGCCAGTGTCGCGATCACTGCTTGGGCGACAATCAGCCCGGTGGGAAATTCGCCAGCGAAGAGGTTGAGCATCACGACGGTTCGCGCCAAGCCCAGCGCAACGGCAAGTGAGGTCGCCCCGATGATGGCCATCACGGGCTGCAGAAAGCCACGCTGAGAGAGGAACAAGAACACGGCAAGTGTTGTCCAGGTCAGGGCAAATTGCACGATTGCAGCACCAAGCGCCACGACCGCCACGGTTCCAAAAGAGAACGCCGTCAGGCTCGTGAGCGCAGTCAGTGAACTGGCAAACGTGAGGACCAATACTACGAGCGAGGTCTGCCACGGCCACAGTGGACGCTGGCTCAGGGTGTTCCGCACGGTTGCCACGAACCCTGTGGTGGGAATCGCGGTCATCACGGCGCGCTCGTGGAGCAGGTGACTGAGCGAACGGACTGAGCCCGTGGCCGTGGCCCGCAAAAGATCGGCGAGTCGTTGACGCTCAGCCTGTGACGACATTACTGGGCGCTCAGATATCTGTAGACGCGCTTCGTCTGTTGCAGTCAAAACGTTCGTGAGCAGCGCCTCGGTAATCGTCTCACTCAGCAGCTCCTGGCGGAGTTGACGCTCGCGTAACTCAATCAGTCGTGCGACGAGTGCGTCTCGCTCATCACGGTGTTGTTGAACTCCCTCGACGAGTGCATTAAAGACGGGAATGCCCACGATTCCAAACAAGATCGGCGCAATCAATTGTTGTGCCACCGCAGCGAATTGGTGTGCGTCGATGTGGCCGAGGAGCCAGGCAGTACTGAGTCCGCGCACGATACCGATCAGTGCCGATAGCGCGATGACGACTTGGATCGACAGGTCGCGTTCAGGTGGACGAACCCAACGAATACCAAGAAACACAATGCCCATCAGGACAGTCCCAACGCCCGCAGCGGCAAGTGTCCGAACGTTGCTGGTCTCCGACTGCAGCGTGGGATTCGCCGTCAGGATCGTGATCACCGCCGATGCGGTGGCCGCGAGAATCCAGACAGGGAGAGAAAACGCCCAGCGACCACCCGTTCGCTCTCTAAAACTCGTTGCTTCAGCCATCGCGGCGAACAGGTGCTCCGGTCAGTCGCAGATACTCGCGCGCTATCAGTACACGTTGATTGCTCTGCGTCTCGGTATCGATCGCCAACTGCCTACCGATACGGTGAATCATCTTCTCGACGGCGCCTTCTGTGACCGTCCGTTTTTCGGCGATACCGCCATTCGAATAGCCTTCCGCAACGAGGCGCATCACCTCAAGCTGCGTCTCCGTGAGACTGGCTGTCGCTCTCGGTGGGCGAGGAGGCGTGATCGCTGCCCGCACCTGCCCCTTCGATGCTTCGACGGCTTCGGCGAGTGCGCGTGGCAACGCAGCACTGTCCGAGAGGTCCCGTTTGAGCAGATACTTCGTGTTGTCGGGCAGGGTGGCGAGGCTGTGACCCGCCATGCGTGGATCCTCATACGTCGTCAAGATCACGATGCCAATCTTGGGATCGAGTTGGCGCAACGCATGGGCGAGGTCGATGCCGCTGGGGCCACCGCCGAGATCCAGATCAAGCAGGGCCGCATCGGGAATCGCGTGCTTTGCAAACTCCAGTCCGTCACGCGCGTTCTCGGCTTCGCCCGCGACGGTCAGTCCGTGATGACGAAGTGCGGCACAGAGGGTGGTGCGGGTGAACTGATCGTCCTCAACGACGAGAACCGTGATTGCGTCGTGGCTCACGTCGGCATTCAATCACGGATTCGGTGCTCCGGAACACAATCTGGGTGTTTTGGGGGGTAAACCGGACATCACCAGAGATTGAGGGTCGGAGGGAGGTGCGTAGACTGCAGGCATGATCGCGGTCTTCAACGGAGTCAACCTCAATATGCTCGGCCAACGCGACCCGGCGCAGTACGGGACGCTGACCCTGGGCGAGCTCGAGAGCAAGATCTACGAGTGGTCACGCGACGCCGGCACGACGGCGCGGTGCTTTCAGACCAACCACGAGGGTGCACTGATCGACCACATCCACGAGTGTCGCGGCTGGGCGAGCGGTGTGATCATCAACCCCGGCGCCTGGACGCACTACGCCTATGCGTTGCGCGACGCGCTTGAGATCATCACGGTCCCGATCGTCGAGGTCCATCTCTCCGACATCAACGCCCGCGAAGAATGGCGGCGTCAATCGGTGATTGCCGACGTCGTCTCGCATCGCATCAGCGGCAATGGTCCGGATGGGTACCACGAAGCGATTACCTGGCTGATGCAAGAGACCGCAAATGTCTGAGCACCAGCAGCGTCTCGCGCGGGCCGTCGCCGCGCTGACCGACACGGACGCCTTGGTCGTCACGAACCTTGGCAACGTGCGCTACCTGACGGGCTACACCGGCTCGAATGGCATCGTCGTGGCGTCGACTAACCGGACGGTACTGATCACCGATTTTCGCTATCAGGACGCTGTCGAGCCGTTGCGTGCCGTGCTCGACGTCGAGATTCTCGATCGCGATATTGCAGGTCGTACGATCGAGCAGTTGGCGGAATTCGCGCCTGGCTGCTCCACGATTGGCTTTGAAGGGTCGATGCCGTACTCGCTGGCTGAACGCCTGCGTGCGCTCTTGCCGAGTGGCTCCGAATTTGTGGCGACGGATGGTCTGATCGAAACGCTCCGCCTCGTCAAGAGCGAAACCGAGATCGCGGCGACACGGCACGCGGCCGACATTCTCGAGGTTGTCTACACGAATATCGGTCAGGGCCAGCTCGTTGGTCGCACCGAGGCCGCCGTGGCGTGGGAGATCGAGCGCACGATCCGCGAGGCGGGCTTTCCGGCGCTCTCGTTCGAGCCGATCGTGGCGAGTGGGGCGCATGGCGCACTGCCGCACGCCGAGCCGCGTGACGTTGCGATCGAGCGAGGAGCGCTCGTCGTCGTTGACATCGGCGCACAGGGTGAGAGCGGCTACTGCTCTGACTGCACGCGCACCTTTGCCGCTGGCGGTGCGCCCGACCCCGCTGCCGCCGAGGATTACGCGCTCGTCTTGTCGGCCCAGTTGGCTGGACTTGGCGCTGTCCGCCCAGGTGCCGTTGGTGGCCTGGTCGATGCGACAGCACGCGAGGTGATCGAGGCCGCCGGTGCGGGTGAACTCTTCGGACATGGCCTTGGGCATGGCACGGGACTCGAGGTCCACGAGGGACCGACACTACGCAAGGATTCCGCTGACGTGCTGGCTGTGGGCAACCTCGTAACGGTCGAACCGGGGGTCTATCGCCCGGGTAAGTGGGGGATCCGCATCGAAGATCAGGTCGTCGTGACCGCGTCCGGGCACGAGATCCTGACCGGCTACACCAAGGACCTCGTCGAGACAGCCGGGTAGAGGCTGATCAACTTTGCTTTGGGGTCAGACCCCTAAGCAAAGCCCAGCTTGTTGATCGCAGACCGCCGAGTTCAACGTTGCTTAGGGGTCTGACCCCAAAGCAAAGTTAGACCGCTACCCTCTGCCACATGGCTGAACACGTTTCGACGAACCAATTCAAGAACGGCATGCACATCGATGTCGAGGGCACGATCTATCGGATCGTCGAGTTTCAGCACGTCAAGCCCGGCAAGGGTGGTGCGTTTGTGCGCACCAAGCTGAAGATGTTCAGCACGGGAGCCGTCGTCGATCGCACCTTTCGAGCAGGCGAAAAGTTTCCGCGCATCCTCACCTCCGTTGCGGATATGCAGTTCCTCTATGACGACGGTACCGAGGTCGTAATGATGGACACCGAGACGTTCGAGCAGGTCTCGTTGTCGCGTGCAGTCTGCGCTGACGACCTGCAGTGGTTGAAAGAGGGCGACACGGTGCAGCTCTTGTCGGTCGATGACGTACCCGCCTCGTTGCAACTGCCGGCCTCGGTCGAACTCGTTGTCACTGCCACTGAGCCAGGTGTCAAGGGCGACACCGTCTCGAACGTGATGAAGGCCGCAACGCTCGAAACGGGCGCCACGGTTCAGGTTCCGCTCTTTGTCAACGAGGGTGACACGATCAAAGTTGACACCCGCGAGGGTCGTTACATGTCGCGCGCGTAGCCATTCCGCCTGTCGGATCGCTACCCTCTCCTACTGATGGCTCGTCTCGTCGACACCACGCTACGTCTTCTCGCGCAGGAACCGATCGCCGGTCGTGTGCCAGCCTCGCTGCAGTTCGAGGCCTGCGAGATGCTCGACAGTGCCGGTTTTCATGTTCTTGAGGTGACGGGCGGCGGCTGCTTCTATAGCGCTGTCAACCGTGGTGTCGAGAGTCCGTGGGAGCGCATTCGCAACCTCAAGAAGCGTGCCACCCAGACACCGCTTGGGATGGCGTTGCGTGGCCGTTTCCTGGTCGGCACACAGCCGGTTGAGCAAGATCTGATCCGTCGTTTCGTGGACAGTGCGACCGAGTCGGGCATTGCCGTCTTCCGCATGCATGACCCGATGAACGATCCTGAGGATCTCGTTGGTCCTGCCGAAGCCGTGCGCGAGACGGGCGCTCGTCTCCATCTCGGCCTCGTCTATGACGACCATCCCGAGGGTGCGCAGCGCATGATCGATCGCGCTCCCGCCTTGGCTCAACTTGGTGCTGATCGCCTGCTTCTGCTCGACCCGGCCGGAGCGCTCGACCCATCGCGCACGGGCGCACTGATCACCTCCCTCCGCGACGCCGCCGGGATTCCCGTTGGTCTGTATCCGCAGGGGCCGGGCGGCACGTCGCTCGCCGTTTCGATCGAGGCGGCCCGCGCGGGCGCCGATCCGATCTCCGTTGCCACCTATTCGCTGGCCGTCTCCGGCCATCGCACGAGTTCCGAACTGCTCTGTCAGGCCGTCGACGGTCTCGGGCTGGAGTCGGGGATCAACCAAGGCATTCTCTGGGAGGTCGCCGAGCTGCTCGACCGCGCGTTGTTCGCGGATACGACGTTGCCACCGCCGCTGTCGGCTCACGTCTCGCTCCTCGCTGCGCTCAAGGGTGTTCCGGCCGGGCTTGTCTCGGGCGTCGAACGCCGACTCGCGGCCATCGATGCGAGCGATCGCCTTGCTGATGTGCTCGACGAAGTGCAGCGTGTGCGAGAGGATCTGGGTTCGCCTCCTGCCGCTTCGCCGCTCGGCGACGTGTTCGTTCGACAGGCCATCGACCATGTCCTCGAAGGACGCCGCTGGCATTCGATCGACGGCGAAATGCGCGCCTTGATTCGTGGTGAGTGGGGTCGTCCGCCGGCTCCCGTCAATCCTGAGGTTGTCGCACTCGCTGAGTCCGGTAATGGTGGCGCGTCGTCGATGCCGGTTCCGGCCGATCTTGCTGGCGCCCGAGCCGAGGCTGGCGAGCTCGCCACGAGTGAGGAAGAACTCTGTCTCGTCGCGCTGTTTGGCGAGGACACGCTGCCACTGCTCGAGCGCCTACGCGGTCGACATAACGCGATTACGCCCGGTGCCACGAACGAAGAAGACGACCGTATTCGAAGCCTCGTCGAGGTGCTGGAAGAGACCGGTCTTGGCGAGTTGACGGTCGAGGAGAACGGCACGCGCATCACGCTGCGCCAGCAGACGCAGGTCCAACAGGTTGTCGCCGCGCCTGTTGCTGCAGCTTCCGCACCCGAGGCAGCAGCGGCGCCGACGGGCACGCAGATCACGAGCCCGATGGTCGGCACGTTCTACCGCTGTGCCGCCCCGGGCGAGCCCGCCTTCGTCGATGTTGGTACCACGGTTGCCGTTGGTCAGGTGCTCTGCATCCTCGAGGCGATGAAACTCTTCAACGAGTTCAAGGCCGAGACCGCTGGCACGATCAAGAAGATTCTCGTGGAGGATGGATCGGCCGTCGAGTATGGCCAGCCACTCTTCGAGATCGACCCCAGCGGAGCCTGAGGCCACCGGTGCTGCGCCGCTGCCTCGTCGCAAACCGGGGCGAGATCGCCGTCCGAATTATTCGGGCCTGTCGCGAACTCGGGATCGAATCCGTCGCGGTCTACTCGACGGCTGACAAGGATGCGATGCACGTACGTCTCGCCGATCGGGCGGTCCAAATTGGGCCGCCCGCGGCGGCCGATTCGTATCTGCGCGTCGACCAACTGGTCTCGGCGGCACTGACGACGGACTGCGATTCGATCCATCCCGGTTATGGCTTTCTCGCAGAGAGCACCGAGCTCGTCAATGCCTGTGCCGAGCACGATCTCGTCTGGATCGGACCTTCGGCCGAGGCCATCGAGACGATGGGCGATAAGGCAGTTGCCAAGGACACGATGCGCAACGCTGGCCTGCCGCTTGTACCCGGTTCGGCCGGGCGCCTGTCTGGGCCGGAAGAGGCGGCAACCGTGGCGGCCGAGGCCGGCTACCCCGTGCTGCTGAAGGCTGCAGCGGGTGGCGGTGGCAAGGGCATGCGCCTCGTGCACGGCCCTGACGAAGTCCGGGATGGCTTCCTCGCCGCGAGCACCGAGGCCGAGGCGGCCTTCGGCGATGCCGGCATGTACCTCGAGAAAGCCGTGATCAACGCGCACCACATCGAGATTCAGGTGATGGGCGACGGCGAGGGTGGGGGACTGATCCTTGGGGAGCGCGAATGCTCGATCCAACGTCGCCACCAGAAGCTGATCGAGGAATCGCCATCGCCATTTCTCGCCGCTGCGACGTTGCAGACCATGAAGGACGCCGGCGTGGCGGCGCTGAAGGCACTCAAGTATTCGGGCGCCGGCACGATCGAGTTTCTCGTCGGCGAGGACCAGTCGTTCTACTTCATGGAGATGAATACGCGACTTCAGGTCGAGCACCCCGTCACCGAGCAGGTGGCCGGTTACGACCTGGTACAGGCACAGCTGCTCGTCGCCGGCGGCGAAGGCGTGCCACCATGGGACGGTGAAACACGTGGCCATGTGATCGAGTTCCGTATCAACGCTGAGGACCCGATGCACGGCTTTCGCCCGGCGCCTGGACGGATCGAGAAGTTTCGACCGCCGCTCGGACCGGGCATTCGGATCGACACGTTTGTCGAGGATGGCGCGACGGTGCCGCCGTTCTACGACTCGATGATCGCGAAGTTGATCGTCACAGCACCGACGCGCGAAGCGGCGCTCAACCGTGCTGCACGCGCGCTTGACGAGTTCGTGATCGAAGGTATTCCCACCACGATTCCACTGCTCCGTGAGATTGTCGACGAGCCGAATTTCCGCGCCGGCCACTACACCACAACGTATATCGACGAGGTCGGCCCATCGCTGGCGACACTCGGGGAGGCCTAGGCATGGCCACCGCCGCCGAGGTCAAGGACACCGACGGCTCGCGCCGCCAATCGCGCCGCGCCGCCGTGATGCTGCTCTATCAGGAGGACATCACCGGCTATCCCATGGAGCAGATCGTCACGCAGCACGAGGTAGATGCTGCGCGCCCACTGCCTGCCTACGCACGAGCCTTGATTGATGGCGTTCACCTGCACCGAGTTGCGCTCGACGAGGAAATTGACGAGCGGGCCGATGGTTGGAGTCTCGAGCGGATTGCTCCAGTCGAGCGAGCGGTATTGCGCGTGGCCCTCTTGGAACTCGATCAGGACGACCCGCCGGCTGCGGTTGCAATTGCCGAAGCCGTGGCGCTGGCAAGTCGGTATGCGTCGCCTGAGGCAGCCGCCTTTGTCAACGGGATCATCAGCGCCGCAGCCCGCACGCGCGGCAAGGGGCGGTAACCTCCGGCTGATGAGCGACGTCGACCCCTTTGACGAATTGGTGGTGCGGCTCGAGGCTGCGCGCACGCGGCTCGATAGCGTCGATACGCCCGACGATGCCGTAGCGGCCCTCGAGGAGCTTCAGGAGACAGCACGCGAGATCTCCACCGAGATCGATCGTCGCCGTCGCGCCCTGTCGGATGAGCGTGGCGATGGGCAACTCGACCTTCTCTGATCCAGCGGCGATCGCGCGATTTGGTGCGCTGGTCGAGACCGCGCTCCAGACCGACGTCGGTCGTGCAATTGGTACCGACGCCGACCTCACACCATTTGCGGCTGCCTTGCGCTATCCGATTGCGGCCGGTGGCAAGCGATTGCGCCCGATCCTGCTGTTGGCAACCGTTGAGGCGCTGGGTGGCGACGTCGAGGCAGCCCTGCCGAGCGCCTGCGCTCTCGAGCTGATCCACACCTTCTCGCTGGTGCACGATGATCTGCCGGCGCTCGACGACGATTCGCTGCGTCGTGGCCTGCCCACGACGCATATCGAGTTTGGTGAGGATGTTGCCATCCTCGTGGGCGACGGCCTCTTTGCGCTTGCCTTCCGTCTGATCGCGGAGGCGTCCGCGACACCTCCGGAGGCACGGCTGGCAGTGATGAGCGAACTTGCTCACGCGACGGACGGCATGGTCAGAGGCCAGTATCTTGATCTTCGTCCGGTTGCTAATCCCGATGAGGTCTCACTGCGGCGGATGTGTGGCCTCAAGACGGGCTGCCTGATCGAAGCCGGTATCCGAATGGGACTGGCGTTGGTTGCTGCCGATCCGCAGGCCGCGACGGCATACACGGCCCTGGCAGCCGAGCTCGGTGTCGGATTCCAGATTGTTGACGACGTGCTCGACGCCACCAGCACCACGGACACGCTGGGCAAAACAGCGGGTGCCGATGTTGCAAACGAGCGGCGTACGTTTGTCACTGTCTTGGGTCTCGATGAGGCTCAAGCTGCCGCTGAGCGCTCCTGGGAGACGACGGAGCAGCTGCTCGCTGCGCTCCCTGGCAACCCCGCAGCGCTCGCGGCTATCGCCGAGCTCGTCTACCACCGCGATCGCTGACGATGGCAGATCGTCCTGCGCGTGAGCGGCTCGATCAGGCATTGGTGACGCGAGGTCTAGCGCCGACGCGTTCGAAGGCACAGGCCTATATCTTGGCGGGGCTCGTGACGGTCAGCGGCGAGCTTGCTCGCACGGCTGGGCAGGCTGTTCAGGTCGACACGGTGATCACGGTGCAAGACCTACCGCGGTTTGTCTCGCGGGCGGGCGATAAGCTCGATGGCTTTGTGACGCACCTCGAGTGGGACGTAACGGGCGCCGACGTGCTCGACATTGGGGCCTCGACCGGGGGCTTTACGGACTGCCTTCTGCAGCGCGGGGCCGCACGTGTGATCGCAGTCGACGTTGGGTATGGCCAACTCGACTCGAAGCTGCGCAATGACGATCGCGTGACGGTCATGGAGCGCACAAACGCGCGTAGTCTTGACGCGGAATCGCTCCCATTTGCGCCCGACCTGATCGTCGCCGACGTCTCGTTTATCTCGCTCCGACACATCCTTGGCCCTGCGTTTGCGAGTGCTCGCGCGCCCTGGAGAGCGATCGTGCTCGTCAAGCCGCAGTTTGAGGCTTCGCCCGGTGACGTTGGCAAAGGAGGTGTCGTACGCGAGACCACGATCCGGCAGCAGGCAGTAGCCTCGGTCGCCCGCTACGCTTTAGGTCTCGGCGCAGTGCCACTGACGGCCCGCGACTCCGGCTTGCCGGGTCCCGCCGGAAACCACGAATATCCGCTCGCCATCGTTTCTCACGACCACCCCCTCGCCCATGACACCGAACCCGACCCCGAACGCATCGCCCTCGACGCAGTCCACGATGTCTAGCGTCCGCCGCGTTTTGCTCGTCACGCACGACGATCCATTGATCACCCGTGCGGTCTTGCCCACGCTGGCAACGATGATCGCGGGTCGTGGCGTGGAGCTCGTGCTTGGCGAGGAAGAGGTTGCCAAGCACCCCGATCTGCAGCCCGTGAGTGTCGATCGCCCCGACGAGGTCGACCTTGTGCTCGTCCTGGGTGGCGACGGCACGATGCTGCGCGCCCTCC
Source organism: Thermoleophilia bacterium (assembly GCA_037133215.1). Taxonomy (GTDB): domain Bacteria; phylum Actinomycetota; class Thermoleophilia; order Gaiellales; family F1-60-MAGs149; genus F1-60-MAGs149. The sequence continues at coordinate 23,782 of JBAXOM010000008.1, forward strand.
ACCGCGTGATCGGTCGCGCAATTCCCTGCGTGGGTGTCAACTACGGCACCTTCGGTTTTCTGACCACGCTCAAGGCGAATGAGGTGCCCGACAACCTCGACGTGATCCTTGGTGGCGGACTCGAAGTCGTCGAGCTCCCAACCGTCGCGGTCGAGACGCCCGAGGGCCGTTTTGTCGCGATCAACGACGTGCTGGTGACTGCCGACATGCTGGGTCGTATGGCCGTACTCGAATGGGCGGTCAACGGTGTGCAGTTGGGCAAGCTTGGCTGTGATGGTGTCCTCGTGTCGACGCCAGCTGGTTCGACGGGCTACAACCTCTCGGCCGGCGGCCCCGTGATCGGCTGGGGCGTTGATGCCTTTGCGGTCACGTTTATCGCGCCGCACGCACTCGATGGGCGGCCGTTGATTCTGGCGCGTGGACATGAGGTCGAGGTGGTCTCGCGCACGCGAGGCACTGCCAGCAGGGTCGTCGTTGATGGTCATCCCGTTGCCTCGCTCGCGTCGGGTGCGATGGCGACGATGAGGATGGCCCCGGAGGTTGCGCTCCTCGGCATTCTCCCGGATCGCCCATTTCTGTCTCGCTACCGCGACAAGTTCGGTCACTAACCGTGCTGGAGCGGCTTCGCGTCGATAACCTCGTCGTGCTTCGCTCGGCGGAAATTGAGCCCGCACCCGGGATGACGGTGATCACCGGCGAGACCGGCGCCGGTAAGACAATTCTTGCGGGTGCCCTTGGGCTCGTTCTCGGTGCCAAGGGCGAGGCTGGCCTTGTGGGTCCGCACGGTGACGAGGTCTACGTCGAGGCGGATTTTCGGATCGACGAAGCGATTCTGGCCGACCCGGCCTTTGGTGGAGTGAGCGAGCTGATCGACGACGTCGAGGATGGGCTGCTCGTGGCGCGTCGAGTTGGACGCGATGGTCGCGGCCGTACGTTGGTGGGTGGGCGCAGTGCCACCCGTGGCGCGTTGGAAGATGCGGGTGGCCGCATGGTTGGTGTGGTTTCACAACACGAATCGCGCCGCCTTTCGAAGCCAGCCGCGCAGCGCGCAATTTTGGATGCCTTCGGTGGTGAGCCCGAAGACGCTCGGCTTCGAGCGATGGCGGCAGCGTGGCGCGAACTTGTTGCCGCGCGGGCGGCGCGCGAGGCGGCCGAGGTCGAGGCTGCTGGTCTGGCGGGGCGGGTCGCCGAGTTGGAAGGCATCGCGGAGCGGATCGCTGCTGTTCAACCCCTGGCGGGGGAGGACGATGCTCTCGAGGCCGAGCGGCAGCGGTTGCGTTATGCCGATGTCCTGGCAGACGGCACGCGCACGGCCGCGACGTTGTTATCGCCCGACGATGGTGCCGGCGCACTCGGACTCGCTGGGCAGGCAGAACGCGCGGTTCGTTCGGCTGTCGACCGCGATCCCGACCTCTTGCCCGTCGCCGAGGAACTGCGCGAGGTTGTTGTCAGGCTCGAGGAGGCATCGCGAACGCTGCATGCGTATTCCAACGAGGTCGAGCACGACCCGGAGCGCCTGCAGCAGGTTGAGGGGCGTCTTGACCTCCTCGCCGATCTCGTACGCCGCCATGGCACGCTCGACGCGGCAATTGAGGCCGGCGCTGAGGCCGAGCGCCTCCTGGCGATTGTGCAGGGTGAGAGTGGAGGGGTTGACGCGGCCCGCGCCGCAGAGGCAGCTGCAGAGGAGGCTGCAAACGTAGCGGCTGCCGCACTGACGAAGGCGCGGGGACAGTTGGGGCCGAAGCTCGCGGCGTCCGTGCAGCTGCACCTGTCCGATCTTGGCATGGCCGATGCGGAGGTGGAGATCGAACTGGCCGAACGCGAATTGGGTGCGTCAGGGCAGGACGAGGTGCGGATCCTCCTGGCCCCCAACCCCGGACTGGCACCAGCCCCGATCGCCGAGGCTGCTTCAGGTGGCGAATTGTCTCGTGTTGCGCTCGCACTCCGGGTCGCTGCGCACGATCGAGCCGCAGTGCCGACGCTCGTCTTTGATGAGGTCGATGCCGGCGTTGGCGGAGCGACGGCTGTCGCTGTGGGACAGAAGTTACGCGAACTCGCCGAATCCACGCAGGTCATCTGCATCACGCACCTCGCGCAAATTGCCGCACTCGCAGATCGTCACTACCGGGTGCTCAAGGTAGCGGGCGATCCAACCGAGACCACCATCGAGCTCCTCAACGATGCTGGCGTGGAGGCCGAGCTCGCACGCATGCTTGGCGGTGACGAGACCGCCGAGGAGGCGCTCGTCTTGGCTCGCCGAATGCGTTCAGACGTTTCGTCGTAGACTTTCGCTATCGCGCGAAGACTCTCGGAGGACTCACGATGCAGGTGATCGATCTATCCCAGCCACTCGGCCCCGCGACAACTCCATGGCCCGGTCAGGAGCCACTCTCGGCCCGCGTCGACGCAACCGTCGCAACGGATGGGTATTTCATTCGACGGATCGACATCAGCGAGCACGTCGGTACGCACTTCGATGCCCCCGCACATTTCCACGCCGAAGGCATCACGGTCGAACAGGTCCCCGCGGAACGATTGGTCGTGCCTGCTCGGCTGCTTGATGTCGCCGACCGCGTTGCTGACGACGCCGATTACGCGGTCTCTGCTGCCGACGTCGAGGCGATGGAGGCTACCCACGGACGACTCCAGCCCGGCGATGCACTGGTCGTACGGACGGGCTGGGATCGTCACATCGGTGACGGACCACGTTATGTCTCGGATTTGCGCTTTCCTGGCATGGGTCTCGATGCAGCCGAGCTCGTGATCGAGCGCGGGGTGGTGGGCATCGCCATCGACACACTCTCGATCGACCGCGGAGTCGAAACGGATTTCGTCGTGCACTACCGGACACTGCCCGCTGGTCTTTGGCAGGTCGAAGGTCTTGTCGGCCTCGAGCGACTACCGGCGACGGGTGCACTCTTGATCGTTGGCGTGCCGCCGATTGTCGGCGCCTCGGGGTTTCCCGCGCGCGTGTTAGGTCTTATCCTCTGACGCGACTGAGGCCGGACATCCGACACCCTGCCTAGGATGCTCATTGACGACGACGGAGGATCGAGATGGCGGAGACCAAGACCCGGTACGTGTTTATCACCGGCGGTGTCGTCTCCTCTCTCGGTAAAGGCATCACTGCCGCCTCACTCGGACGCATTCTGAAGAACCGCGGTATGCGCGTTGCGGTGATCAAGCTTGACCCGTACATCAACGTCGACCCGGGCACGATGAGTCCGTTCCAGCACGGCGAAGTGTTTGTCACGGAGGACGGGGCCGAGACCGATCTCGACCTGGGCCATTACGAGCGCTTTATCGACGAGAACACGTCGAGCCTCTCGAACGCCACGGCTGGCGCCATCTACGACAGCGTGATTCGCCGCGAGCGGCGCGGCGAGTACCTCGGTTCGACGGTTCAGGTCATTCCGCATATCACCGACGAGATCAAGCGCCGTGTCTTGCGCGTCTCCGAGGCCGAGGCCGTCGACATCGTGCTCGTCGAGATCGGCGGCACCGTTGGCGACATTGAGAGCCTGCCGTTCCTCGAGTCGATTCGGCAGTTGCGCAATCAGGTCGGCAAAGACAACGTCTGCTACGTCCACTGCACGCTTGTGCCGATGATTGAGGCGGCGGGCGAACTGAAGACCAAGCCGACGCAGCACTCCGTCAACGAACTGCGCCGCATCGGTATTACGCCCGACATCGTCGTCTGCCGAGCCTCGCATCCAATTACGCGCGACCTCAAGGACAAGATCGCTTTGTTCGCCGATCTCGAGCCGAGCCGTATCCTTGCCTGCGAGGACGCATCGAATATCTACCGCGTCGCGCTCGCGCTGCACGATCAAGGCTTTGACGATCTGGTACTCGAGGGCTTTGGGATCGAGGCGCCTGCGGCTGATATGTCCGAATGGGAAGCACTGGCTGACCGAGTCGATGCCCTGACCGGCGAGGTTCGGATCGCGATCGTCGGCAAGTACATCCAACTCCAAGACGCCTACCTCTCCGTGGTCGAGGCACTCAAGCACGGTGCGATTCACCATGGCGCGGTGCTCAAACTGGTCTGGCTCGATGCCGAGGCCGTGCTGCGAGGCGAAGCCCGCGAGGAGCTCGCCTCGGTGGATGGCGTGTTGATTCCGGGTGGCTTTGGTGGTCGTGGTGTTGAGGGCAAGATCGCGGCGACCCGTTTCGCCCGCGAGCATCAGGTGCCGTTCCTCGGCGTCTGTCTCGGAATGCAGATCGCAGTTGCCGAGTTTGCGCGCGACGTTGCTGGCATGCCCGGCGCGAACTCGACCGAGTTTGATCCCGAGACGCCGGCCCCGATCGTCGACCTGCTGCCAGAGCAGAAAGACGTGCGCGACATGGGCGGCACGATGCGTCTTGGTGCCGAGCCAATCACGCTCAAGGCCGGCACGAAGGCCTTCGCGGCGTACGGCGAAGAGACGATCTACGAGCGTCATCGCCACCGCTACGAGGTCTCGAACCTCCTGCGCCCTCAGCTTGAAGCACATGGACTGATTATCTCGGGCACGTTTGCCTCGAAGGATCTCGTCGAGATCATCGAGTTGCCAAACCATCCGTGGTTCGTCGCGAGCCAGTTCCACCCCGAGTTCAAGTCGCGTCCAACCCGTCCTGCGCCACTGTTTCGCGATTTCGTCGGAGCGGCAGTCGCCTACCGCGACTCGACGCCAGCCGAGACGCGTCGGGCAAGCGCCGCCTCGACCACGGTCTAACGCGTGGACACCGCGCTCGAGCTGTTCCTGGCCCTTGCGCGACTCTCCACGCCGCCGGGAGAAGAGCGCGCTGCGATTGACCTCTGTCGCGAGGTGCTCGCCGAGATGGGCATTGAGTCGGACGAGGACGATGCTGGCTCGCGGATCAACGGCAATGCGGGCAATCTCTACGCGAGGATTCCTGGCACTGTCCCTGGCACGCCACTGTTTTTCAATGCCCACGTCGACACGGTGCCGCCATCAGCTCCGATCGACCCCGTCGAGCGCGATGGGTATATCGTCAACGCCAACGACACGATTCTTGGCGCAGACAACAAAGCCACCGTGGCCGGCATGATCGACGGCGTACGGCGCGTCTTGCGCGAGGGCATCCCTCATGCCGGTGTTGAGTTGCTGATCACCGTGCAGGAAGAGATTGGGTTGTGTGGCGCGAAGGAGTTCGATACCGAACGTCTGGTGGCGCAGATGGGCTTCGTCTACGACGTCGACGGACCACCCGGGCGAGTCGTGCTGCGGGCGCCGAGCCAGCTGTCGATGAACATCACGTTTCGCGGCAAGGCCGCTCATGCCGGTATCGCACCCGAGGCGGGTCGCAATGCGATCCACGCGGCGGCGAAGATGCTGGCCGAGCTCGAGATGGGGCGACTTGGTCCCGGCAGTTCTCGCAACGTCGGACTGATCAACGGTGGCAGTCAGCGCAATATCGTGGCGGAGACCTGTTCGCTCCAGTTGGAGATGCGAAGCCTCAACGATGCAGAAGTCGTACTGATTGCCCAAGAGACGGTCGACGCTGCGAATGCTGCTGCCGCCGCCGCAGGGTGCTCGGTCGAGCTGGCTCAGACCCGCGAATACACGGCGTATGGGTTCGCTGATGACGCGCCCGTCGTCGCGCTCGCCCGTACCGCGCTGCTCGCGGCAGGCTGTCAGCCCAGCATGATCGAAACGGGTGGCGGGGCAGACGCGCACGTCTTCAACGAGCGTGGCCTGCAGTGCCTCAACCTCTCCAGCGGCATGGAGGCCATCCATTCGGCCGACGAACACATCGCCGTAGCCGACGTTGAGGCACTCTCGCGCATTACCGTCGAATTGATTCGCGCCGCCGTAGCCTGACCATCAGGCAGAAGAGAGGCGCCCGAACGGGGTGCTGAGCGATACCATCTACGGGTTCCCTGTTGTGATCGTGTCCCGGAGGTGCTTCGCATGCGCGTAGGTGTCGTCAAAGAAATTAAGAAGGACGAGTACCGCGTCGCACTGACGCCCGCTGGAGCGCGCGAGCTCGTCCTCCACGGCCACGACGTTGTCGTCGAGACGACGGCCGGCGATGGTAGTTCGTTCCCCGACGCTGCGTACGTGGCTGCCGGTGCGTCGATCGCTGCCTGCGACGACGTCTGGGGTACGTGCGACATGGTGATGAAGGTCAAGGAGCCACTGCAGCCCGAGTACGCCAAGATCCGCGACGGGCAGATTCTCTCCACGTACCTGCATCTTGCTCCCGATCTCGAGCTGACGAATGCGCTAATCAAGACGGGTGCGACGTGCATTGCCTACGAGACGGTCGAGACCGACGATCACAAGCTGCCGCTGCTTGCTCCGATGAGCGAGGTCGCGGGTCGTCTTGCGCCTCAGATGGGTGCACACTCGCTGGAGAAGCCGAAGGGCGGCCGCGGCATCTTGCTGGCGGGCCTGCCTGGCGTAGCGCCCGCCAAGGTTGTCGTGCTTGGTGGCGGCATCGTGGGCTACAACGCCGCCTTGATCGCAGTGGGTATGCAGGCCGATGTCTGGGTGCTGGAGCGCTCGGTCGACCGCATGCGTGAGCTCGAGAACATGATGGACGGGCGCATCACGTTGGAGATTTCGAATCGCCACATGGTCGAAGAGGCGATTGCGGGTGCCGACCTGGTGATCGGCGCGGTCCTCGTCGCTGGCGCCCGCGCCCCTCGGCTGATTACGAAGGACATGCTTAGTGGCATGAAGCCCGGTGCGGTGCTCGTCGACGTGGCGATCGACCAGGGTGGCTGCTTCGAAACGTCGAAGCCCACGACGCATTCCGACCCGACCTACGTCGTCGACGGAGTCGTCCACTACTGCGTGGCGAACATGCCAGGTGCTGTGCCGATTACCTCGACGCGCGGCCTCACCAATGTGACGCTGCCGTACGCTGAACTGCTCGCCAACAAGGGCCTTGACGAGGCAGTGCGCTTCTCGAAGCCGCTCGCACGCGGCGTCAACGTGATGGCCGGCAAAATCACGAATCAGCCGGTCGCCGAAAGCCACGGCCTGCCATACGTTCACCTCAGCGACCTGATCGACGGCGTCGACCCGAGCGTCTAGGTCGATCAGCTTTGCTTTGGGGTCAGACCCCAAAGCAAAGCTGATCACGTTTGTCATGCCATCGGGGGAAGGAAGGACGTGCAATCGCGTCCGCGAACTTCCCCGTTATGCAGGATCCGCGCATCAGCGATTTTCTCGAGGCATTGCAGCTCGAGCGGGATGCCTCGCCGCATACGATCACGGCCTACCGCACGGATCTGGCCGACCTTCAGGTCTTTCTGACCGCAAACAACTTGGATCTCGACGCGGTCACGGGTGTCGATCTCGAGCCCTATTCGTTGGCCTTGCAGGAACGTGGCCTGGCACCGGCCACCGTCCGCCGCCGACTGGCAGCAGCACGCTCGCTGCTGCGACACCGCACGCGTGAGGGTGCCCGTACGGCCGGAGTGCGCGATGTGCCGCTGCCTCGCGCGCCACAGGCTCCACCGCATGCACTAACGAGCGAGCAGACGATCGCGCTAGTCGAGCACCCTGACAACACGCCGCTCGGTCTTCGCGACCGCGCCGTCCTCGAGCTCCTCTACGGCGCGGGGCTGCGCGTCTCGGAACTCTGCGGCCTGCGCCCCGGTGACCTCGATGGAGAACTCGGTCTTGTTCGCGTGCTCGGCAAAGGTGGGCGCGAGCGCGTCGTGCCGTGCGGCGGACAGGCCGTGCGTGCGGTCGAGCGCTACCTCGCTCGCAGTCGGACCCATCTCGGCGCGCGACAAGACGTCGACGCCTTGATCGTCAACAATCGCGGTGGTCGCATCACCCGCCGCGGCGTCTTTCTGATCGTCCGCCGTCATGCCGAACCGCTGGGTCTACCGGAGTGGGTTGGCCCGCATGCGCTGCGCCACGCCTTCGCGACCCACCTCGTCGAGGGTGGCTGCGATCTGCGCACCGTCCAGGAGCTGCTTGGGCATCAACGCATCGCGACGACTGCGATCTACACGCACGTCGCAGGTACGCATCTGCGTGACACATTCTTGGCTGC